>CAYYKP010000088.1:0-4657 GCA_964468055.1 uncultured Caldisericales bacterium | reverse complement strand
AGCTCACTCATAAAAAACCTATTCCTTTCGCAGACTGTAAACAGCGGCTGGCAAGGAAAAAGGTTCCCCACCCAAAAGAAAGCTATAAAAAGCGTAGACTCACATATTTTGCAATCTGCAAAAACTAAGAATGTTTAGTACCAAGCAGGACCTATCATTGAACATTGCAAGACAGTATTTGTTCATTGGATAAACTAATTCTATAAGGTAGCAACAATCAGTGTAGGGATTAATTCTTAAATATACGATTGGTTGTCATAAGTCTTTTATAAAATCCTTTCATAATGTATGTAACTTATACAAGGGGTTGTATTTTTTAATTCTTGTCATTCGTGAGCATATTATCACTAAAAGCCTTAATCTTTTCATATATCCTTCTTAATAAAAAATAAACCTTTATGTAATTACGGTGCATGTATTTTGTATACGGCACAAGATTAATAAAGTTGAGTTTGTTTAGGGTTATTTCAGATCCTGTCTTGCTGGATTATGAAATGTGTTAAATCATATCTTAATACTTATTCTAAATTCGATTAAATCGTAATAGTGAAGAATCTGTAAACAAATCTATGTAGAATCTGATCCATCTTGGTATACTGTTGGGTCTTTTAAATTGGCTTTAATAAAAGCGTTTTTTCTTTCGATGCAGCGAGCACACACACCACAATGATTTTCATAATTATTAGTACAACTCCATGTGAGCTCGTAAGGAACGTTTAACCTTTGCCCTATCTTTACAACTTCACTTTTAGGAATTTCAATAAATGGGTTATTAATAGTAAATTTAGTGTCAAACCAGTTTTGTGCTAAATCCTGATAAATCTCAAAGAATCTTTTGTTAATCCCTGGAAAGTCCTTAGCATTATTAGCAGTTAACCCCATAAAAATTATATTAATTCCAATTTTATAAGCAAATTCAATGCCAAGCGATAATATAAAGACAAGATTCTTAAATGTCAAAATGTTCAGAAATGAGGGATCTGCAATTTTGCTAGAAGGATATAGGAATCCAATTTTTTCAAGCGCTCTTGGGGACAAAGGATTTATTAGAATGTGCAATTTAATTCTAAGCATATCACAAAGTGTAGTTACGCACTTTAATTCTTTATCTTTTGCTGAATGCTCGAAATCTATGTAAAGCGCTTCTAGGCTATACCCATTATTTAAAGCCCAAAATAGGACTGTGGTCGAATCTAATCCACCTGACAGTAAGATAATTGCCTTTCTATTATTTTTTACCATATTGTTTTGTCTCTTTTAAATTTTCTTTTGCTTTTTTTATCTGTTTCAAAAGTTCTTGTTTTTTAATTCCATCAACGAAATTCAACGCATCTCTATAAGCCATTATTGCATCATTATATTTTCCCTGTGATTCATAAAGGAAGGCTTTGACTATTGGAGCTAGCCCAGTTTTATCATTTAATAAGGCATCTTCAAAGTCCGCAAATTTTAATGCTGCTTTTTCTATTTGATTTGTCCTAAGCAGGGCAAAGATATAATCTGAGATAGCACTAATGTCATAATGCCATAGGGCTAGACCTTGCTCAAAATCCATTATTGCATTATCATAATGTTTTGATCTTAATTCTTCCCTTGCTATTTCGAAATATTTAGAAGAAGATTCAACATCGCTTTTTATAGCAATCATCTCTTCTTGTCTAAAGCCTATACAATCGCCTTGGCATAATCCCGATTTGAAATAAACACAATTTTTACATTCCTCATTCACAACGTGCCACTTTAGATTATCTACTTTATCAACAAAATAATAGTATAAATCTTCTATTTTTGCAAAATCCCTCAAATTTGCTATAGCAATTTTATTTGTCGCGAAGCACCTATAGACTTTTAGTGAGGGATCAACATCAAGTGCGGGAGAGCAGATTCCAAAACCATCAAATGAATAAGCATTTTTTTTAACTATTTTTCCCAATTCAGAGTCTGTAAAAATACAGGGGGATATTACGCAGTCAAACAAGACTTTTAGGCCTTTGTCTAGAGCATCCATATAAAGAGAAAAAAGTCTCTTCCCAATTTTCTTTCTTTGTTTCAAGTCAAGAATTAAATTGTTATTACTTGAATCCGGATTAGCTATACAAACTCTCAATCTTCTTATTCCAAAGGTTTTGCAGGTTTTAAGAATAGGACTATAGTCGAAATTCTCCTTATAAATATTGTAACTCAAAGACAGATCCAACCCGTTGTCCTTAAGAAATTCAATATTGTTTTGAACTAAGTCATAGTTACCTTTATCGTAATCGCTAGGGTGATTTAAATTAACAACTAAGTTAATAGCTATTGAATTTCTAAGCTTAAGTAAAATTCTCCTTATTTTTGAGTCAAACATCCCATTTGTAAAAATTGTAATGTGTTTAAAATACTTTCTGTCTATTATCTCATTGAAGATTTTTTCTATTTCCGGATGCAGAAAAGGTTCCCCGCCTAATAATCTGACATCTCTAATCTTGTTTTTTTTGAGATAATCCATAATAAAACTGAAATTTTCAATTGACATGAAAAAGGCTTCGGGAATATCTATATTAAATTTTAGCTTAGGTGCAAAACAATATTTACAATTGTTATTGCAAAGATACGTTAAAATAATATTAAGTGACTTTTTATTTTCCATATAGCCTTTTGTTTGCATTTGATAAAATCTTTTCAATTGTTGTCTTACTTTCTTTCTTAAGAAAATGATAAAATTTAATATTAGCAATACACTCTTCTTTGCTTGTGACTTTGTCAATAGCATCAAATGCAGGACACCCAAAGTTACAGATTGCTGAAGCTTCGCATTTTTGGCAAACTTCATAATATTTACGGTCTTTTAGGTGAAATTTTTTAATCTTGTTGAAATATTCAGTGCTACTTAGATGATTTAAATTGTTTAAATTCAGTAAGATATTGTTTTTGTCAACAACAGAAGTTCCGCATGGATAAAGGTTCCCTTCTGTATCTGAGAAAATTGTTGTAATGCCACCACCACAAAAGGGATGCGAGCATATAAGTATATCCCTATAATCTTCTTTAGTAGGAGGTTTAATAAACCTACTTAATTTCTGAAGCATATTTGCTTCTAAAGTCTTTAAACCTTCAGTTTCCCTCATATATTCGTATATTTCCGTAAAAGCTAGGTAAATCATCTCGTGAGATAGTTTTGGAAAATCTGTATGTTCGCCAACTGCATGACTCAAATTAGCCTTGATTGTTAATATGTCTTCATTCTCAAAGAACTGTAGAATCGTCTTCATTTTATCAAAATTAAAAGGACTTACGACGCATACAACACCACCAAAGCATCCAATTTTTTTTAATTTTCGGATATTTTCGAGTACGACTTTTCCCTTGCTGCGAGTAATATTATTTATTGAAGGAGGGCCATCTAAACTCGTACCTACAATTATGTGATATTGCTCAATTAACCTTAAAAAATCATTGTTCAGTAGAGTTAAGTTACTCTGCATGACGAATCTTAAATCTTTCTTTAGTATAATTGCTTTTCTTATTATATACTCTATTAAGCTATCAAACCAAGTTACATTCTGTAGTAAAGGCTCTCCACCATGAAAAGTAATTTCGATATTTTCACTTTCAGTGTTATTGAAGACAGTGTCAATATATCTTATAGCGGTTTCTAAAGGCATTGTTCTGGGTGCGCTTGATTTCCTAAAGGAATAACAGTATGAACAGTTGAGGTTACACTCTCTTGAAACCTCTAAATGTAATTCTGCAAAATTCCTCATAAAAGACAAATCTGTGTCTTTCACTTAAACACCTCCCCTTATAACAACTACCCTGAGAAAATATCAGAATAAATATTAGCTTTGAGAAAGCCAAATTTCGAAGCTTTTATCTATTACATAATCTACGCGATTTTTCAATCTTTTCTCACATTTTTCTTTGACAAAACCTTGATGTAATATATAATTGGAGCATTCATAAAAACAAAAAAGTGCTTTTCCATAACTTTCTAAAATTATTACCGAGTGATAAAGAATCGCTCAATTTAGGTATTATATAAGCCCTTTTGATTCATCATACCTTTCATAAACAGAATACTTATCATAGCCGTTTTGCTCATAAATTTTTTGGATTCTATCTGGGTGGCTATTGAATAACCAATCTGATAGAACATCAATATCCGGGAGTCCGCTACTTCTAGGTTTACTAGTTCCTTCGGCTTTCTCTTTGTTTATTACTAGTACATTTTTTTTCATCTTGAAATTTGCCTCCTTTTTATCTTTTCTACATTATAAAATAAATTTTCTTTTTGTCAATAGTTTGTACAAAAATCTCTAAAAGCCCCTGTATTCCCTATTTACATATTAACCCTTTCAAAATTACTAATCTATCGTAACTAGAGTCTTTTTTTAAATTATACTTATAATCCAGATTTTCTACAATTCAGTTCTTCAAAGCTGTAATACTTACACAAAAACTACAACAATAAAAAAGGAGGTCAGGTCTTGAAATATAATATTTTACCTATCAGGAATTAAAAATTCTCCTGATTAATTACGAGAGAATTTTTATTGAAGGCAGTAAATGGGAAAAGTTTACTATAAGAATAATTTCATTACCCGATACACAATAAGCGCAACTTCTTCCCGGGTGATACAGTAGTCAGGGTTGAAACATCCGCTGGGGTCGCCTTTGA
>CAYYKP010000087.1:0-4750 GCA_964468055.1 uncultured Caldisericales bacterium | reverse complement strand
TTTATTGTAATTTAAGCCGAGTAAAGCGGACTTTTAGCTGTCTACACATTCTGGTTTATTCGTATTGTGAATTATAAAGTGCATTCTTTATTTTCATAATAATAGCATCTTTATTTTCATAAATGTCTGCTGTAATCTTTATTTTCGGAAAATGCCAATTTGCATAGAAGCGTTTGTATCGTATATCCAAAATTTCAAGATATTCTCTGGGAATCTTTTCAAAATCTCTTCCGCGCATTGCAATATTTCTCAAAAGTTCATCCACTGGTTTCTCCAGGTAAATCATAAGGTTTGGAGTAGGAAGATGTGTAACCATTAAATTGTAAAGTTTATTGTAAACTGTCCATTCCGCATCAGTCATAAGGCCATCTTCATTAAGTGCCTTTGCAAAGACTTCTCTGTCTTCGTAAATTGAGCGGTCCAGGACAGAGGGCACCTCGGAAAGTAAAACATGATGCAGGATTTGTTCGTAGCGTAATGCAAGGAAATTCATCTGTGTTGCAAAAGCCCAACGCTTCATGTCTTTATAATAATCTTTTAAAAACAGGTTACCGTGGAAATCTTCAAAATATACACTGAACCCCATCTCTTTTGAAATAATCTGGGAAAGTGAGGTTTTTCCCGCACCTATATTTCCTGATACCACTATGTACATTATTCTGTCTCCTTTATAGCTGAATTTGCAATTATAAGCTTTTGAATTTCATTTGTGCCTTCAATTATTTCATACATCTTTGCTTCTCTGTATAGACGCTCAACAGTGTAATCTTCTATAAAGCCATATCCTCCAAATATTTGTAATGCAGTTCTTGAAACGTCTACTGCGGTTTTTGCGGAGAAATATTTTGCAATTGCTGCATACTTCGGAAGATTCCTACTGTTCTTATCCTTTAGTTCCGCTGCTTTCAGTACAAGAAGCTCCGAAGCGGATACGGCGGTTTCCATTTCTGCAATGTAACTTTGAATCATTTCAAATGAGGCAATCGCTTTTCCAAATTGTTTTCTTTTTTTTGCATAACGTATTGCCTCGGTAAGTGCTCTTTTTGCAAGGCCTGTCGCACCTACGGATGCAGTTATTCTTCCTATGTCCAGTGTTTTCATTGCAATAATAAAACCGAGATTCTCCCTACCGAGAATCCTTTCTTTTGGTAATTTTACATTGTTAAGAAACAGTGAGGCATTAGGAAGGCCGGGGAGTGCCATTTTCTTTTCCTGCCTGCCTACCGAGAATCCTTCGTCGTCCTTTTTTATAATAAATGCAGAAATTCCACGTGCGCCCCTTTCTTTGTCTGTTTTTGCCATTACGATGTATATGTCCGAAAGGCCTGCGTTCGTTGTAAAAACTTTTGTACCGTTTAATATGTAAAAATCCCCGTCTTTTACTGCTTCCGTTTGAATCTCTGCTGGGTTTGACCCTGCGTTCTGTTCGGTTAAAGCAAATGATCCCATAAGCTCACCTTTTATCAACCGCGGAAGATATGCCATTTTCTGTTCTTTTGTTCCGCCCAGCATTATGGAAAATGCAGAAAGTGAATGTGCGCCGAGCACTGCGGAAAGAGTCCCGCTTGTATACGCAAGTACCTCTGCAGCTGTTACATAAAGGGAAAAACTTAAGTTAAGTCCGCCATATTCTTTTGCAAACGGAATTGCAATGAAACCATGATTACCAAGCTCGCTGAATATTTTCTTTACAAGCTTTCCATCTGTTTCGATTTCTTTTTCATATGGACGAATATACCTTTCGCTAAATTCGTTTATTGCATTTAAAACTTCTTTCTCTATATCCACCTTTCACCTCACATTCCATTTGCAAATTCTAAACCATTTTATTATATAAGAGTAAAATCTCAAAATAGCGAATTATTTCATAAAAAATCCGGTTGATACAGAGTATACTCTTATGTGAAACTTAAAAAGCTTTGTGTGATTCAACGGGTGAAAATGAGAAACACCTCATATATGAAATTATATAATTAAATTACTTTAAATATAAATATTTTTGAAATCAGATAGAGAGTCTGTGCGTTATATGTTTTAAGCAATTTTTTTGCTATGTATTCGCGAATATTTATAAGAATCCTGAAGTACTTATGTTCCCCCCAATGCAAAGAAGATTAAATACGGGAAGAGAATGGATCTGCTTTGTGGACATTTTGTTTATGGCTTATTTTCCTTTTAGTCCTTTTGGAGTTATAATCTCTTCTATATACAGAAGTACGTAATTTGTAAAAATACCGAGTAAAGCAATCATAGTTGTTCCTGCAATAATCATTTGCTGATTTGTTCGTGCAATTCCTTCAAAAATAAAAAATCCTAATCCACCGCCTCCTATAAGAAAAGCGATTGTTCCGATTCCTACTCCCATAACTGCAGCATTTCGTATTCCAGCCATAATTAGGAGAAGAGATAAAGGAACCATTACCTTAGATATAACCTGCATCCTACTCATTCCCACTCCGTATGCGGCTCCGACAATAGGGCGATCTACTTCTTTCAGGGAGATGTATGTGTTACGTGTAATAGGCAAAAGAGAATAGGTTGTAAGGGCTACTACTGCAGGAGCTTTCCCTATTCCCATATGTATTGGCGAAAGTAAGATAACAAGCATTCCGAATAAAGCGAGTGATGGTATTGTAAATATAATCGAAATGGTTGTAATTATAGGGTTTGCAAAGCGTTTATGGGAATATATAAATATTCCCAGTGGTATACCTATAATGACAGCAAAAAATAGGGAGGATCCTATAATGATAATGTGTTCCCCCATTCTTTCTAAAATTACACTCCAATTGTTTAAAATATAATTCAAGCTAAAATCAACTCCCCACATATTAAATTGAGCGATTCTTTGTAATTTAATATTAATATTGGTGATTTGCAAGAAACCGAATTGTATTATTAAGAATTATGTTATATTCTGCTGGCGTCAGATAGAATAATTAGAATGAAAAAGTATTTTCATTTTTGAATAAGCTGATTGAACTACTTTCGAATAATAAGAACTTTATATATAATCTAAACAAAATAACGGATTGGATTTCATGTGTAAAGATATATAAATAAATACAAATAGGTGGTGGATATGCTTGCAGTAAATGATATTGTTTTTATAAATACGGGAAGGAAAATTCTGAACGGTGTTTCATTTGCCGTAAACGGGCAGAAAAAAATTATAGTTGGAGAAAATGGCACGGGGAAAACAACTCTTCTTGAAATTATTATGGGAAATCTTCCGCTTGACAGCGGAACGGTTATGATGAAAGGTACGTTTGCCTATGTTCCTCAGGAAATTAGAGCTCTGAATGTTACAGGCCTGGAAGAAATGGAGAGTGCTTTCCCTGACATAAAAAGAATTGAGGAAAGATTAAGTAAACTGGAAAATAGAGGAGAATACGAAGATGAGTATGGCAAACTTCTACTGAAATATGAGGAAAAAGGTGGCTACACATACAAACAGAAAATTCAGACACTGATGGATAAAATAGGCATTTCCAAAGAAACTGCGCGACGTAAGATGAAGGAAATAAGCGGAGGTGAACGTACAAAATGTGAAATTGTGAAAGTACTTCTTGCCGAGCCTGATTTAATTATAATGGATGAACCTACAAACCATCTTGATATCGAAACGATAGAGTTGCTTGAAGATGTCCTGAAGAAATTCAGAGGAGATTTGCTGATTGTTTCGCATGACAGAGTTTTTATTGATAGAATTGCAACGCACATACTTTACCTTTCAAACGGAAAAATGAGAGAATATCCAGGTGATTATGAGAAATTTGAGAAGCTTCGTGATGCTGAAAACGAAAAACTTGCGAAAGAAAGGGAAAAACTTTTAAAATACGTAGAAAAAGAGAAAGCATTCATAGATAAATTTCGTTATGGTACTCGTTCTGCTCAAGCAAAGAGCAGAGAGAGAAAACTTGAAAGAATAGAGATGCCTGAACCATCGGAAGAAAAAAAATCTGTTAAGATACGGCTTGAAGCAAAAAATCGCGGAGGGGAAAAAGTTGTTGAAATAAAAAATCTTAAAAAAAGCTATGAAGATAAAATAGTTTTGAATGGCGTAAATCTTTTCATACGACGAAATGAACGGGTGGGCATTGTAGGAAAAAATGGGAGCGGCAAATCTACTTTGTTAAAGATTATTGCCGGTGTGGAAAAATCAGATTCGGGTATGTTAAAAATCGGGCCTGGCATAACGGTGGGCTACTTCCCGCAGGATGCATTTGTTATGGATTTTAACAGCACAGTTGTAAGTGAAATAACAGATTACGGATATATGGTACCCGAAGCGCGTGACATCCTTGCCTTGTTCGGATTTACGGGAGATTCGGTTTTTAAAAGAGTGGGGGAACTTAGCGGAGGGGAAAAAAGGAAACTGCTGCTTGCGAAAGTTTCTCTTGTAAAAGGTAACTTTCTCGTTTTGGACGAGCCGACAAACCACCTTAGTATAGACCTGAAAGAGGCTGTATTGGAAGCACTGGGAAATTATAACGGCACAATACTGCTTGTTACACATGATAGATATGTGCTTCAAAATACGGTAAATAAAATTTATCATATGAGAGAGGGGCGGTTAAACCTTAGTGTTCGCAAAAAGGCTGATTCCAAAGGAACATTAAGAAATGGAAACAGAAAAGAAATAAATAAAATAAGGAGCAGAATAGCATATTTAGAGAAACTGCTTAACGACAACAGAAACGAGAAAAAGGAGAAAGAGCTAAAAATTCTGAAAAGCAAGTTAAAAAAG
>CAYYKP010000086.1:0-4818 GCA_964468055.1 uncultured Caldisericales bacterium | reverse complement strand
AGTGCTTTTAACATACTGCTTGAAATGAAGGAAGTTACCCCCACACGGTTAAAGTTCCTTATAAACTCCAAAAAAAACGTAGATAAAATGGGCAGCAGATACAACATTTTTGAAGAAATAAAGACAAAAAAAGGAGCAATTTCACTTAATTTTACTTTTAGATTTATCAGGGATTTTTTTGCAAATAGCAAGATAGAAGGTAATTTTGATAAAAGTTTTTTTGAAATTCTCGATGCCATTTTTATAGGGCACTATGTATCGAATGAGTTTTTGCTAAATAGATTTATGTCGAACATAAGAAGCGACTTTCTTAACGACAAATTTTATGATTTAAGCGTGTTGAAGGCATATAAAATATTATTATACATTGATAAAGTAGGCCTATTACAAAGGAGGAAAGGCACAATGAGTGAGAATAATACTGAGTTTGAACATTTTTTTGATGAGAATCGGTTGATTGATGATAATTTGAAAAAAGCATTATTTCTTGAAGGGGTGCTTGCCAAAAAATTATTGGACATTCAGTTTTCCGACAGGCAAGCTACCCCTTTTCAGGACAGGCTTAACGGATTAAGGATCGATAAAAGGGTGGCAATGCGTTTGTTACCCGAAATTATCAATAAGCTTGAAGAATATAAAAAAAATTATTATCAAAGCATAGAGAATGCCATTGGTGAATATTTTGTAGGTAGTAATTTTGCAAAATACTCTGTTGATGAAATGAGTTTCTATTTTACGTTAGGTATGACACTTGCAAAACATTTTAATAATAAAAAAAAGGAGGAATAGTATGGAAAATAAAGTGGTAGAAAAAAGAAGTGAAGTATTGTTTTGTTATGATGTAACAGATGCAAACCCGAATGGTGACCCGCTGGATTCAAACAAACCGAGAATTGACGAAGAAACTAGCATTAATATAGTTACGGATGTACGCAACAAAAGAACTATTCGGGATTATTTAAAAGACTACAAAGGGTATGACGGAACTAATGGAAAAGATATTTTTGTGAGGGAAGTTATCTATGATAGCGAAGGGCATATTCAGGATGGAAAAATGAGAGCGGGGAATTTTAAAAATGATCCGAATAAGATTTTGAAAGAATGTATAGATATAAGGCTTTTCGGAGGAGTAATTCCTCTTGAAAAAAGTTCAATAACGTATACCGGCCCCGTACAGTTCAAGATGGGAAGGTCGTTGCATCCCGTTGAAATGAAACATATTAAAGGTACAGGAGCTTTTGCAGCCAAAAAAGGTGCACAGCAGAAAACATTCAGAGATGAATATGTGCTCCCTTATTCATTCATTGCATTTCACGGCATAATAAACGAAACAGCAGGCAAATTAACACAACTTACGGAAAATGATGTAGGTGAAATGTTAGATGCAATGTGGAATGGAACAAAAAATTTGATTAGCCGCTCTAAGTTTGGACAGATGCCGAGATTATTAGTAAAAATAACATATAAGGAAAAAGGATTCTTTATCGGAGATTTGGAAAAGAAAATTAAAATCTCCGGAGTGGAAAATCCCTTAAAAATAAGAAGCATAAAAGATTTTACGCTTGACATCAGCGAATTGCTCAATGTGCTTGAAAAGAATGAAAATAAGATAGATTCAGTTTATTACAAAATAGACGAATCACTTTTAGTAGATCCTAAAATACCAGGTAGCTGGAAAGAATTGAAGTTTGAATAAAAGGAAACCATAATGAAAATACTGGTTTTCGACTTATTTGCTCCGCTAGGCCATTTCAGGGTGCCGTATGCGGTAACTTCTCCGCTTACATTTCCGGTTCCAGCCAAAACCTCTCTCTATGGTATGTTTGGAGCTATACTCGGAGTGGACAGAAATGAATATATCAAGAAATTTAACGAAATGGAATGTAAGGTTGCAATTAAATTATTAAATCCTGTCCATAAAATTCATATTGCGGAAAATTTGATAAATACTAAAAAAGTGAAAATGTTTGCACGAATGAATTCAAAAAAATCACCCCCACATACCATAATAAGAATTGAATTCTTAAAGAATCCGGCTTTTAGAATATATATAACTATGAAAGATTCAGATGTTTTGAATGATATGGATAAACTTTTAAAGGAGCACAAATCGGTATATTCCTTATCGCTGGGACTTTCAGAGTGCCTTGCAAACTATACTTATGTTGGTATGTTTGATTTTACCTATAGAGAAAATGACACGGAATTTATTAAAATCTCTTCTATACTTCCTGTAAACAGCATATCAGAAGCAAAAAATATTTCAATGATTGAACCGGGCAATAAATATGTAAGAGTAAGATTGCCTGTCAAAATGAATCCTGATAGAGAACTTGTAGAAATAGAAGATTTTATAATGGAAGTGAACGGGCATTATATAAAAGCAAAGGTCAAGAAATGTGCCAATATCGCTGGCTTAAAAGAAAATGTAATTTTATTTTGACAAAATGTGTTTAGCAAGACCAGGTGAAACCCTGCTTGAGCACCTTAACGGTGTAAAGAAAATAGGGCTCGAGGTATATAATGAGAAGAAAAATTTACATTTCTCCATTCCTGACAGATTAATACTGCCAGCCTTATTTAATATGCTTTTTTATCACGACATAGGAAAGAGTACCGTATTTTTTCAGGATTACATAAAAGCCTCGATAAATGGAGCGGAATATCGCGGAATATCTGAACTTACGGAACACTCACTTGTGTCCGCTGTATATGCCTCTTATAAAACATATGCGGACACTAAATCTAATTTACTTTCCATTGTAGTATTCCTTGCCGTGAGAAAGCACCACGGAGACTTTAAAGATGTTAAGGATATGCTTTCCATATCAGAAACACGCTGGAATAACATAAAAAAACAATGGGAAAATATGAACTTTGATTGTGTAAAAGAAAAGAATAAATACAATTTCGAAGAAGTAAAAGATTATATCAAAGATCTTCTTTTCGATGTGGACGACATTAAAAACAGCATGGAAAATTATTTTCTGCTCAATTTCTTTTTCTCCATTCTCACCTATTCGGATAAGAATGATGCAAAATTTGGAAAAAGGCATAATCAAAGTACTCTCCCCATGAAATCATATCAATGGGTGAACCATTATAAAAAAGTAAACTTTAAAAAAAACAATAGTGTAATAAACAATATTCGTGAGGATGTATATAATTCTTGCATAAACAACATGCCCGACAAATTAGAAGATTTGTCTGTTTTTTCCATTAATGCTCCAACCGGTAGTGGTAAAACCCTTGCAGGGCTGAATACCGCATTGAATATGTTGAAAAAAGACAGAAGTTTGAGAAGAATAATATATTGTTTGCCTTTCACCTCTATAGTAGAGCAAACGTACGATACAATAGAAAATGTTATATCTTCAAATAATGAGAATCCGAAAAAATACCTTGCTAAACATCACCATCTTGCGGAAGCAAAAATAGAAGATAATGAAAAAAGTATAGAGGGCGAAGCAGCACAATTTCTCATAGATAACTGGGATAAATCTATAATAGTTACAACATTCTGGCAATTTTTTAATACATTAATCTCCAACAAAAACAGTCGAATAAGAAAATTTCATAATTTTGCAAACAGTGTGGTAATATTAGATGAAATCCAGGCAATGCCTATGGAATATTGGAGCCTTACAAAGGAAATGCTGATAGAAATAGCTCATCTACTCAATATGAAATTTATAATAATGACTGCTACAATGCCTCTTATCTTTTCCGACGAAGAAGCTGTTTCACTTGTTAATTTGAAGAATGTGAAAAAATATTTTAGTATGATGGGACGGTATCGGATGACATTTCTAAATAAATCATCCGTTTTACACATTGATGATTTGGTAGATACCGCAGCTGAGAAACTTACAAAGGACGAGAACAAAAGCTATATGTTTGTATTTAACACCATACAGAGCAGCATAAATTTTTATAAAGAGCTAAAGAAAAAGTATAAGGAAAACATTATATATCTTTCCGGGAACATTATACCGAAGGATAAAAAGTATAGAATAGAGCTAATTAAAAATTCTCCCGGGCGCAAGGTAGTAGTATCTACACAGCTCATAGAAGCGGGAGTAGATATCGATCTTGACGTGGTTTTCAGAGATTTCGCTCCATTTGATTCTTTGATTCAAACTGCAGGCAGATGCAACAGAAATAATATGAGTATAAAGGGAGAAGTTTATCTGTTTACTCTTGCCGACGAAAAAAATAATCATAAATATTGTAATTATATTTATAAACCTTTAGCTTTAAAAACAACGAAGGATCTCGTGCAAAATATAATTAAAATAGATGAATCAGAATTAGCAGATGTTTTAAAAAAATATTATAAAATCGTTAGAAGATATAAATCTGACGATTTATCCCGTGTTATTAAAGACGATTTATCTGCGATTTTATATGAAAAAGCGAGCGGTGAATTTCAGTTGATAGAGAATATACCCACTATGTTGGTTTTTGTGGAAAGAGATAGCAAATCATCTTCACTTATAAATAAATTCAGATCTATTCTAACACTTGATAGGAACAAAAGAAAAGATGAGTTTCTGAAAATTAAAAGAGACTTTTATGAATATGTCCTATCCGTCAAAATAAATAAAAAAACGGCCTGGCTATTGGAAAGTCTTGAGGAAATTGGTAATTTTAAAATTATTACTGCGGATATGTGTAAAAGCGGAAATTTTTACAAGGATGATATAGGTTTTGTTCCGGATTTTGAGAATTTTATTTAAACGAGGCAAATTATGGCAAAAATAACGGGCACACTTGTGTGGTATTATTTTGTTTGTAAAAGAGAAGTGTGGCTGATGT
>CAYYKP010000085.1:0-4824 GCA_964468055.1 uncultured Caldisericales bacterium | reverse complement strand
AACTTCTTTCATACTTGGAGTTTTTGCCTCGCTCATTGTTATCATATGGTTATGATAAACTTCTTAAAACAATTATAAGTAAAAATAGTACTTTGCAGCACTTTTATAGTTAGAAAAAGCGGATTTTAGGTCTACAGTATATTTAGAGTTCATTATAAATCTCAACACAATAAAAATAATTTTCTTTTGTATTTTTTAAAAGCAGTATTATAATAAAATCATCCAAAAATAAGGAGGTGTATTATGTCAGGATTGTGGTTGCTTATAGTATTGCTTCTTGCGATTATTTTTATTGTGTATGCAACAGGCAAGTTAAAGCTTAACGCATTTCTTGCGTTGCTCCTTGCAGCGTATTTTACAGGATTGCTCGTAGGAATGCCAGGTGACAAAATTCTGTCCGCAATTACAGGTGGCTTCGGAAAAACACTTGGATATATCGGTATTGTTATTGCGGCAGGAACAATTATGGGAACATACCTGGAAAAGTCAGGTGGAGCTCTCTCCATGGCAGAAGCAATTTTACGATGGGTTGGAAAAAAGCATGCGGCACTTGCAATGTCCATTACAGGATTTTTCGTTTCAATTCCTGTTTTTTGTGATTCGGGATTTGTAATTCTTGCTCC
Organism: uncultured Caldisericales bacterium; assembly: GCA_964468055.1. Taxonomy (GTDB): domain Bacteria; phylum Caldisericota; class Caldisericia; order Caldisericales; family Caldisericaceae; genus S016-85. The sequence goes on along the minus strand of CAYYKP010000085.1, from coordinate 4,201 downwards.
ACTGAACAACGCACTTGCTGCAGCAGTAGGTGAAAGTGCAGCTGTATTTGAAGTTGCACTTAGTACTGGCCTTTATGCAACACATTGCCTTGTGCCACCAACACCAGGCCCAATTGCAGCAGCCGGTATTTTAAATGCAGATCTTGGAACGGTAATAGGATTAGGTCTTATTGCATCTATCCCTGCAGTACTTGCAGGATATTGGTACGCAGTGAAAGTTGCAAGTAAATGGTATATAAAGCCAAATGTAACTGAAAGCTATGAAGATTTGAAAAAACGTTACGGCACTCTCCCTAAATCCTGGAAAGCATTTACACCCATTTTTGTTCCTATTATATTAATCCTTTTTAAATCATTTGCTGATTTTCCATCACATATTTTCGGCAAAGGCACATTAAAAGCATCAATTGATTTTATAGGTAACCCAAACACAGCTTTAATCATTGCGGTTTTTCTTGCGCTATGGCTACTTATAAAAAAGAGTGATGCAAAACTAATACCTGAGTGGACAAATACAGGACTTGCAAATGCAGCAATTATTATTTTGATTACAGGTGCAGGCGGAGCATTTGGTTCAGTCCTAAAGGCAAGCGGAATTGGCACATATCTAGGTAGTTCTCTTTCCCACGCACATCTTGGAATACTGCTGCCATTTATTATTTCAGCTGCACTAAAAACAGCACAAGGTTCCTCTACAGTTGCACTAATTACAACTCCTGCGCTTGTTGCACCGATCCTTCCTTCACTTGGACTTGCATCTCCCGTGGGGCTTGCACTAACAGTACTGTCCATAGGCGCTGGCTCTATGGTTGTATCACATGTAAATGATAGTTACTTCTGGGTAGTAAATTTGTTCTCTGGCAATAAGGATGTTACACTCGGATATAAAACACAAACTGCCGCAACACTTGTGGAAGGCGTAGCTGCACTTGTCACCGTACTCATTCTGGCTGTAATATTTATACACTGACATGATTAAAAATTTTAATAAGCTTATACACGGCAGATTTTCAGCAGAGAGGACCGATGTCCTCTCTGCTCTTGAAATAGCACTAAAAAGGGTAGACCCTGAGCAATGTATAAAGGACAGATTAAAACTTTACGGCGATGTATTTACTTATAACGGAAAACGTTATCATTTGAACACTTTTGATCACATTTATCTCGTTGCATTCGGAAAAGCAGCTGAAAAAATGGCAAAGGCTGTTCTTGATGTATTTTCCGAAATTCCTGGACTTAAGATAGTAGAGACACTTGTTGTAGCAAAAGAATTCAAAGAAAATTTACCCTATAACGTAAAGAAGATCCATGGAGGACATCCTATTCCTAACATAAACAGTGTTGAGGCAGGGAAAGAAATTTTAAAAATTGCGGAAAAAACTACTGATAATGATCTCACCTTTGTACTTATTTCGGGTGGAGGTTCTGCAATGGTAGAAAAGCCACTTGTTTCTCTTGATGATCTACAGAGAACAACAAGTCTTCTTCTGGAAGCAGGTGCAAATATTGAAGAATTAAATACCGTACGAAAACACCTATCTGAAATTAAAGGAGGCAAACTTCTAAAACACCTCAAGGGTCAGGTCATTTCAATTATAATTTCCGATGTAGTAGGAGATAAGCTTGACACAATTGCGTCCGGCCCAACATATTTTGACACATCTACTTTCCAAGATGCTTTAAAAACTGTTAATAAATACTACCTTAAGGGAAAAATCCCAAAAACAGTTCTTGACACATTAAAAATGGGCACAAATGGTTCTATTGCAGAAACATTAAAAGAAGATTCCGAGGAAATGTTAAGAGTTCAAAATATTCTCATTGCAACAAATTATGATGCGTGTAAGGAAGCCACAAACTATCTGAAAGGTAAGGAATACAATGTTCTATACGTTGGTTCTTCCATACAGGGAGAAGCACGGGAAGTTGCAAAAGTTTTTGGCGGAATTGCAATAGATGCTTTTAAAAAAAGATTAGAGATACATTTACCTATTGCCGTTGTATTTGGCGGCGAAACAACAGTTACTGTAAAAGGTAGCGGAAAGGGCGGGAGAAACGAAGAGTTTGTTTTATCTTCTTTACCCTTCTTATCCAGATCAAAGACGGTGCTTGCTTCTATCGGTACTGACGGAATAGACGGGAAAAGTAATGCAGCAGGTGCAATTGCCGATTCAGATACAATTTCAAAATCCATTGAAAAGGGGCTAAATTTTTCACATTTTCTTGAAAATAACGATGCTCACAGGTTTTTTTCAGGATTAGATGACCTTATAATGACAGGGAGTACAGGTACAAATGTTGCAGATATAGCTATACTAATAGTGGGTGAATAAAGGTTTTTAATTTTATAAATAGCATAAATTATGAAGCATAACGAAGGACTTTACTTTTCCTTTTAACTGCAAAATCCTTCACAGGAACAGAAATGAAGCGCATTGAAATAAAAATTTTATTAAAGTTACTTCGCTTTATATGCAACTACAAAAAAATAAACTGCGATACAAAGTAAAATCATTCTTCAAGTACAAAACCGGAAAATTAACACAAAAAAGGCGAGCATAACGAAATTTATCAAAAACACAACACATTAATATAAAATTATCATATTTAAAGAACTTCTCGTAAACAAGCTTTCCAACGCAATATAAATTATTTAAACAGAAAGTATTATTTATTACTTTTCTCCATCACTTCTATTAGTAACGAGTCCACAAAGTATTTTATAAGAGGATAATATCTTTATATTCTTTGTTTAACATGATTTTTATATAAATGTAGTACTTGTAAGTGGACATTATTTGCTCAACTTTAAGTATATTTCTATTGGAATTTTTGAAAAGTTGTGATAGAATTGCAATACAAATGCAAATAAAAATTTGTAATTTAATAGGAAAATTGTCACGGCTCCTCTGGGGCTATCACAGAGGAGAGAGTTTGTGTTGTTGATAGCAAAAAATATCAAGGAGGTCAGGTATGGGAAAAACATGGTTTGAAGTAGCACAAGAAAGGATTCAGGTTGCTGGTGAAAAGCTTAGTACAGACAAACAGATTGTGGAGCTTCTCAGGCATCCACTCCGCTCATTAGAAGTAACTGTCCCCGTAAAAATGGACGACAGTACAACAAAGATTTTTAGAGCCTTTAGGGTTCAGCATAACGATGCATGCGGCCCGACAAAAGGAGGTATCAGATTCCACCCCAAAGAAACATTCGACGATGTAAAAGCACTTGCAACGCTTATGACATTAAAATGCGCGGTAGTAGGCATTCCATATGGTGGTGCAAAAGGTGGCATTATCTGCAACCCCAAGGAAATGTCTCCGGGCGAAATTGAGAGACTAAGCCGCGGATATATTGATAAGATTGCATACTTTATCGGGCCTGACAAGGATATTCCAGCACCAGATGTTTACACCACCCCACAGATTATGGCATGGATGACCGATGAATTTGAAAAGATTAAAGGACACAAGGCACCTGGCGTAATTACAGGCAAACCTATTATAGTCGGGGGTTCCCAAGGTAGAGGCGACGCAACAGCAATGGGTGGTTTATACGTAACGAGAGAAGCGGCAAAAGTTATCGGCCTAAGCCTTAAAGGTGCAAAAGTCGCAGTAGAAGGATTCGGTAATGCAGGATCGTTTGCAGCAAAACTTCTGTTTAAAGATGGCGCAAAGATTGTTGCGGTAACGGATTCGAAAGGCGGAGCATATAACCCGGACGGAATGGACCCGTACGCTATTTACGATTATAAAACAAAAGCAAAAACAGTAAAAGGATTCCCTGGATCAAAAGATATTACAAACGAGGAACTTCTCGAACTTAGCGTGGATGTTCTTGTTCCTGCAGCACTGCAAAATCAAATTACAGAAGAAAATGCAAGCAAAATTAAAGCAAAAATTATCACAGAGCTTGCCAATGGCCCTGTTACACCTGAAGCAGATCCGATACTTACAAAAAATGGAATTATGGTAGTTCCGGATATTCTTGCAAATGCAGGCGGAGTTACGGTTTCCTACTTTGAATGGGTACAGAATGTATACGGATACTATTGGGAAGAAGAGGAAGTTTACGCAAAACTTGAGAAGATAATGAAAAAAGCGTTTCACAATGTACACGAAATGTACAAAGCACACGGAAATATTACAATGCGTATGGCAACTGACATGGTTGCTGTAAAGCGAGTAGCAGAAGCAATTAGAA
>CAYYKP010000084.1:0-5024 GCA_964468055.1 uncultured Caldisericales bacterium | reverse complement strand
TTAGGAAAGTGGAATAAAAAGTTAGAAATTTACATCCCTAATTATGATTTAGAAATAAAAGTATATTACCTCCCTTTTAGAATCGGCAGTTCTCCTAATAATGACCTTGTATTACAAGAGGATAACGTTGACCTTTTTCAATGTGTAATATTAGAATCAGAAGGCTCCTTGTACCTGTTTAATATAAGCCCAAAACAGCCAATATTATTGAAAGACGGCGTAATAAACGCTTTTGAGTCTGTTCAGATTGAGAAAAGTATACAGTTAACCTTAGGTAAGGTTCAACTATCGCTAATGCCTGAAAAAATGGGTAAAAGGATTTTTTTGCGAAGAAAAAAGCACATAAATATACAATGCCCATACTGTGGAACCATATTTGATATAAAAAAAGGATGCCCAGTTTGTGGCTTTGCAAAGAATAGGATGGAAGTAGAAAAAAGTGCCGCTCGGTATTCTAAGATTTTGAAAAGAAAGGAAGAACGTGTGGAATCTCCTACTATACAAGCGAAGTTTGGTGGAATAAAAGGGGTGAAGATTTCTTTTATATTAGAAAATGGTCCCCATAAAGGAAAGGTAATGAAAATTCCCGAAAATAGCAGCGAGATAACAATAGGAAGGTCTATTTATAATGCTGTTAGCCTTTCATTTCTAAACGATCTAACAATGTCAAGATTTCACTGCAAATTATTTATAGAGGGAAACAAGGTTTCGATATTAGATAATAAAAGTTTAAATGGAACTATATTGAATGGGCGCCTAATTCGAAATAAGACTGAGTTGAATTCAGGTGATTTAATCCAAATTGGAAATTCTGTTGTTAGAATTCGCATATTAAAATAGGGGGGGATGATGAACAAAAAAATAAAAGTATATATTTTTGCTACTTCTCTTGACGGACTTCAGAAAACATTAAAACAGGTAGAAAACTTTGAAGATTTTGATATTATTGGAAGCTCTTCTACCGAGGAGGAATCTGTTAAAAAGATTTCCTTTTTGAAACCAGGGATACTTTTTGTAGATTTTGAAGAAATACCAGAGCTTGAAGAAATTGGCAGAGTCATAATGAAAACACGTAAGCAAAGCCCATCAACGTTTATAGTCGTATTGATCAAACGGGGAATGACATACAATATGAGGATGCTGTACCAAAATGGTGCAGATGATTTTATTTATAAGCCATTAGATGAACAGTCACTCCTTACCATAGAAAAAAATTATCATAGAAAAAAGATGGCTTATCCAGAAGCTGTAGCCATAGAAAAAAGAAATCCAAAGATTATCTCGTTTATTTCTCCAAAAGGGGGCACTGGAAAAACATTTATCGCTACGAATGTAGCAATCGGATTAGCAAACCTATTGGATAAGAAAGTGCTTTACATTGACTGCTCCTTTCCATTTTCTGACTCACCCATTCTGCTTGATATTTCGTATTCTAATAAAAACCTCTACGACCTTGTTTCCCTATTGGGCGAGGGCGGCAGGGAAAACATAGAGGATTATATCTTACACATAGATGCCGTAAACCTCTATTTTCTCATTCCGCCTAAAACTTTGCCTGAATCATCTTACATATTTTCGCATATTCCCGAATTTGCAAAAACAATTGAATATGTAAAAGAATTCTTTGACTATGTTGTTGTGGATCTTCCTCCAAGGTACTACGACACAATACCCCAAATAATAGAATCGAGTAATCAAATATTTGCTGTGGTTACAGCCGAAGCAAGCTCGATGATTCTTTTAAGACAGTTTAAGGAGGAATTAATGAAGCAAGGGATTCCTTTGGATTTTAAAGTGATAATGAATCGAAGGAATAAAAAAATCCTATCCTTGATTGGGAGTGAATTGAGAGTATTAGTTCCTGAAGGAATTTTTGCTTTTGTTGAAGATGACCCTTTAACTGTTGCAACAAGTTATAATAAAGGAGTACCTGTAATTGTGTCTTCCAAAAAAAGTAAGGTCGGGAGAGACCTAACAAACCTCGTTAAATTAATAGCCCAGGTGATGGAGAATGAATAAAAGAGGTAAAGATACTTTAATTGGGGGATTCAACCTAAAGGTTAGCAAAAAGGAGGTCACAACTGATAAATTTAACGAGATCGCAAAACAAGTAAGAACAAAACTCTTTCAATACTATAAACCTGATGACATACTTAGTGATTTGCATAACAAGGGTCGGGAATATGTATACGCACGCTGCTCTGAACAGATACTAAAGATAGTTAAAAAAGGCGAAATTGATATAAAGGACATTCCTAAAATCAAACTTATAGAATCCATAGTAAGTGAAATTACCGGATTTGGTCCAATTGAACATTTATTAAACGACAATTCAATAACTGAGATAATGATAAATGGCCCTAAAAAAGTATTTGTAGAGAAACACGGAGAAATAGTTCCTGTTGCTATTACATTTGAAAATGAAGAACAACTGAAGAGACTCATAGATAAAATTGTCCAGCCGTTAGGTAGAAGAATTGACGAAAGCAGCCCCTTAGTGGACGCAAGACTCCCTGATGGTTCGAGAGTCAATGTGGTGATTCCACCGATTTCTAATTACCCAGTTGTAACAATTAGAAAATTTAGAAAAGATATATTTACAAGAGAAGATCTTATAAAATTGGGAAGCCTCGATGATAAAACAGCTGATTTGTTAAATTTTTTTATAAAAGCACGGTTAAATATAATTGTCTCAGGTGGTACCAGTACGGGCAAGACTACCTTTTTAAATTTTCTTTCTGGTATGATTCCATCAAAAGAACGAATAATAACGATAGAGGATTCTAGGGAACTTCAACTTAGGCAACCGCATGTTGTTTCACTTGAATCAAGGCCGCCAAACATTGAAGGAAAAGGAGAAATAGCTATAAGAGATCTCGTAAGGAATGCATTGAGGATGAGGCCAGATAGGATAATCATAGGCGAGGTAAGAGGCCCTGAGGCATTTGACATGCTTCAAGCAATGAATACGGGACATGATGGTTCTATGTCAACGATTCACGCAAATTCTCCAAAAGATGTAATATCCAGGCTGATTGCAATGGTACTTATGACGGGTGCAAGGCTCACAGAAAAAGCAATCGCATCGATGATCTTGGGAGGAATTGATATAATAGTGCACTTATATAGATTTGAAGATGGCTCTAGAAAATTAGGTTTTATAGGAGAGCTTGTTGAAGATTCGGATACTGAATTAGGCATAAAGTTTGTGCCTTTTCTGGAGTTTAAGAGGACAGGCATAGATGAAAATGGAAAAGTTAAGGGATATTATAATTTGGTTCATCCCACAGGCAGACTCCGTTGTTATGAAAAGATGAAGCGCCACGGCGTAAACATTGAAAATTTTCATTGGGAGAATAAAAATGAGAAGAAATAGGCTCTCAAAGTTTGTAGAACAAAAAAGGAAGTCACCACAAAAAATATCAGAATATAACGGCAATAGTTTTATATCGAAAATTACTAAAAGCCTGAACGAATCAGGATACAAACTAAGCCGTCCATTTATATTATCTATGTTTATAGTTTACCTTTTAGTATTTTTTTTCATTGGCTATTCTCTTATAGCACCTATGTTTTTTAATCCACCACAAAATGCAAGTATTGAAAATGTATTAAATAATCCCAAGTATGATACTCTAAAAAGTAATCTCTTAAAAGCAGGTATATCGAAGACGAACATCCTGAACACTTTTTATTCTGACCTTAGCAAAAATAGCGAAGTAGACAGTTATTTCAAAAACGGGACTGTTTTGCAAAATGCAAATGCAATAGCAAATATAATACAAAAAACAGCATATAAAGACATTGAAAGCATGCTCGGAATTCAAAAGGATTCCTTGCCCCCATTTACAATAAATGTAAATTCAGTTTATAACTACATCCAGCAAGACAAAACCATAACTAATAAAAAGAGGGCTTTCTTGAATACAGTGAGAAATAGTTTTCTAAACTATCTATCAAGCCCCACCATTTCATACAAACTTATAGAGATCGCTCATTTAAAAACTCAGAATATGTTATTTAAATTTGCATTTGGAATAATTTTACTATTCCAAGGGCTATTGTTTTACTTTGCTTTTCTTGACAAGCCTCTCCAAAAAATGTCTCTTATGAGACTCAAAAGCCAAATATCACCATGGCTGCAAATGTTGACAAATTCAATACAAGCGGGGAATTCACTTTCACAAGCACTTGAATTTTCACAACAAAAGGTTTCGACTGCTCCACTGTCCAACATACTGAAGGAAATTACAGCCCGCTATGCAACGTATAAAAATTTAGAACAAGCATTAGAACCTCTTAACAGATGGTCTGATAGAATTCCAGAGCTGAATAATTTAATATCCGCATTAACAATACAGGAAAAGAAAGGCGGTAATCTCATCCCGGTTCTTTATTCCATAAATAATCTCTTTTCGAAAAGAAATTTTGTAATGCAGAAAATCGAATCTCTTGCTTCAGAAGCAACCGGCCAGCTTAAGATTATTTTTGTAATGTTTTTCTTTATAATACTTTTGGTAGAGATATTTATGAAGTCTTTTAGAAGCCCTGTTTCTCCTGTTTATATGTTCTTCTCACGTGGCGGTTGGACTGCGGGTTTTATAAATCTCACATTAATACATTTACTGATTTTTGGTTTTTCCTATGCACTATATAAAGGTGGCGAAGTAATAGTTTTGAAGGAAATGAAATTATGATTACTATACATACCTCATTTGCAAATATTGAGCAGTGGAGAAAGCAAAGATATTGATGTGACATTGGAGCCGTGAGGATAAAGATGAAAGAATATGCAAACATAAGTACATATTAAAGGAGGCAGTGATGGACAGAACAGTAAAGAAAAATTTGGTGATATTTATTGTACTTGCAATGTGCATCTCGCTGTTTTTTTCTATGAAACCTTTGGCAGTAAATGATAGCAATAAAGCAAATGCAGCTGTTTCAGGTTCTAATGGATGCAAATGGGTTAGGATAAATAATGGTCTGTATGGCGGAAATGTCCGCTCTCTTGCAATTGACCC
>CAYYKP010000083.1:0-5059 GCA_964468055.1 uncultured Caldisericales bacterium | reverse complement strand
TTGCTTCTGTTGTACAGGAAGAAGTGTTTGACTACCTTGATGCGCCGATTCTTAGAGTGGGCTCGCATAATGTTCATATTCCGTTCAGCCCACCTCTTCAGGATTTTGTTGTGCCTGATCACAAAAATGTTGAAACTGCCGTCAAGAAAGTTCTCGGAGGTATGTAATGATTGAAGTAAGCATGCCTAAATTCGGACTTTCCATGGAAAAAGGCTTTGTCACGAAATGGTATAAAAAAGAGGGTGATCCCGTAAAAGAAGAAGAAGCACTTTTTGAGGCTGAATCGGAAAAAATTACGAATGATGTTCCCTCCCCGGGTAGTGGATTTCTAAAAAAAATTATTGTACAAGAAGGCGAAGAACAGGAAGTTGGCAAAGTTGTTGCATATATAGCGGAAAATGAAGACGAGTTAAAAGCAGAGTTAAAATCGGAAAAGCCTAATTCTGTTTCCAAAAAGCAACCTGAAGAGAAAGTAGAAAAAAAGGCAAAAGAAAAGATAGGAACTCCTAAAGAAGAAACACATAAAGAAACGGGTTTTATTAAAGCTTCGCCCATTGCAAAGAAACTTGCAAAAGAAAATGGTGTTGACTTATCTATGGTAAGAGGCAGCGGACCTGACGGACGAATAGTGGAAAAGGATGTGGTTAGTATTTTAAATAGCGGAAATAAAGCAGGAAAAGAAAGGCTTTCGCCTCTTCGCAGGACAATCGCTGAAAACCTTTCAAAATCCTACAGAGAATCTGTGCTCGTTACAAATATGACCGAAGTGGACATGAGTGAACTTTTATGTTTTAAGTCTTCTCTTTCCGAAAAAACTTCGGTTACAGCTATTCTTGTAAAAATTATTGCGGAAGTTTTAAAGATAATGCCTAAATTTAATATAAATTTTGACGGAGAAACAATTGAAAAATTCTCAGCCGTAAATATCGGAGTAGCCGTGAGTACGGATAGGGGCCTTATGGTACCTGTTGTAAAAAATGCAGGCGTGCTTTCCGTAGCGGATATAAATAAAGCGGTTAAAAAGCTTTCATCTGCCGCGAGGAACGGAAGCATTAGTTCCGATGATTTTTCCGGATCTCACTTTACATTGACAAATCTGGGAATGATGCGTACGGAAATGTTTACTCCTGTGCTCAACAGAAATGAAGTTTCAATCCTGGGTGTGGGACGTACGGTTAAAAAGCCTGTTGTCGTTGATGACGATATGATTACAATCCGTCCTATGTCGTGGTTTAGTTTATCTTATGACCACAGGGTAATAGATGGCGCTGATGCAGCGGAATTTTTGGGAAAGATTGCAGAATTTATTGAAAATAGGGATTTCTATAATAGAATATAAAACAACAAAGGAGGTAGTATGATGAAAAAGACAGTAAGTTTATTACTTGCACTGTTGCTTGTAGTATCAGTATTTGCAGTAAGTATGACCGGTTGCGGAACGAAACCGGCGGAGAAACCGGCACAGCCAGCATTTACCCCGAAGGCAGAGTACAACTTGAGTGTTGTGGTAGGTCCTACATTCTGGTGGGGTGAGGGTGCACAAAAGTTTGCAGATCTGGTAAAAGAGAAAACCGACGGGAAAGTAAATATCAAAGTTTATTACGGTGGACAACTCTTCAAGGGAAAGCAGACAAATGAATTTCAGCTTATGTCACAAGGTGTAATTGACTTTGCCTTTGGTTCTACTATTAACTGGTCTCCTACGATTCCGGAATGCAATATTTTTTCTCTTCCGTTCTTTATCAATAATTACAAGAATCTTGATGCAATGGAAAACGGTGAAACAGGAAAGGCAGTATTTGCAGCAATGCAGAAAAAAGGTGTAGTCGGACTTGCCTGGGGAGAAAATGGATTTAGAGAAGTTACAAATAGTAAACACGAAATTAAAGAGCCGGCAGATTTGAAAAATTTGAAACTCAGGGTAGTTGGCTCCCCAATTTTTATTGATATTTTTAAACAACTTGGAGCAGACCCCGTAAGTATGTCCTGGGGAGATGCGGTAACTGCATTCCAGAATGGAACTGTTGACGGGCAGGAAAACCCGATGGGGGTTCTCATACCCGTTAAGATATGGCAGTATCATAAGTACGTAACTCTCTGGAATTATCTTGTTGACCCTGTTATTGTCGGAGTAAACAAGCAAGTGTGGAATTCATTCCCTCCGGATGTTCAAAAAGCGGTAAGAGAATCTGCAGTAGAAGCAGCAAGATGGGAAAAAGATATGTGCAGAGTAGGACTTGATGATGGTTCGGCTCTTAAAGATCTTAAAGATCATTTCGGAGAAACACCGGAAATCACGGATTACATAAAATATTTGCAGGATCAGGGTATGACAGTTACGAATCTTACTGATAAACAAAGACAAGATTTTATAGATGCCACAAAGCCTGTTTTTGATAAATGGGTTCCAAAGGTTGGTGAGGATATAGTTAACAAAGCAAAAGCTGATATGGGGAAATAGGCAGCGTAAAATGTATCTTTATGCCGTCTGGGGTTTTCCCCTGGGCGGTATTTTAGAAATGATTGATGTAGGACTTGTAGGAGAGTGGGAGAGAAAACTGAATCAACATGCTTTCTCTCCCGTTGTAACAACGCCTGAATTTGACAGTGTTGTTTTGCAGATAAGCCCTCAGATTTCCCTTGAGAATAATATTATTTTTCACGAAACACTTGTAAAAACTCGAACTTAACGGGGAAGATACCGTTGAAGTTGTCCCAAATGTATAAATTTAAGGAGGTGATTAAGCAGTTTATCTGCATTTAATATGGATAAAAAAACTACGAGGAAGAAGTTTAAAATTGATGAAATTATTATGGGTATTTTGCTCTTTGTAATGGCAACAATTGCATTCGTCAACGTATTGGGAAGATATCTTTTTCATTATTCGCTTGCATTTACCGAAGAAATTGGCGTAAACTTTTTTGTGTGGATTACCATTTTAGGTATAGGTGTTGCATTTGAGAGAGGCTCTCATCTTGGTATGGTGAGTTTGTTTAACAAATTCCCAAAACCACTTAAAAGAGCAGTTGTATGGCTCAATCTGATTTTGTCTGCCACTCTGATTGGTATTATAAATTGGTTTACCATTCTTACTATTTATAAAGAGCTTACATTGTTTCATTCTACATCATCCGCACTTGGAGTTCAAATGTGGGTTTACTATATGGGAGTTCCGGTGTTTTCGGTGTTTGTATTTATTAGGATGTGGGAAGGACATAGAAAGTCACTTGCTAAATTAAAGGAGGAAAAATAAATGGGCGGTCCGGCAACATTACTATTAGTTTTATTTTTGGTACTTCTTTTTATTGGGGTACCTATTGCAGTTGCTCTTGGTTTTTCGGCCGCTATTACAATAATATTATATCATATGGGAATTGTTATGATTTCCCGTAATTTTTATGCGGGAATTGCGAGCTTTCCTCTACTTGCTATTCCATTCTTCGTTCTTGCAGGAATGATTCTTGAAAAAGCGCGACTCGCTGCAAAAATTGCAGACTTCCTTGAACTTTTAGTGGGTAAATCCACAGGAGGGCTTGCAATGGTTGCAGTACTTACTGCAATGTTCTGGGGAGCAATATCAGGATCCGGTCCTGCAACAACTGCAGCAGTAGGCCTTATTTTAATAGTACCTATGGTTAAAAACGGGTATAGCAAATATTTTGCAGCAGGTACAATTGCTTCTGCAGCAAGTCTTTCCATTATTATTCCTCCGAGTATTGCTTTCATTATATATGGAAATATTACTTCCGTATCGGTAAGCGCATTATTTGTCGGAGGTATTATCCCTGGCCTCATTGTAGGTGGGTTTCTTATAGTAGCTGCATACTTTGTTTCAAAAAAGAGGAATTACAGAGGTATTAGGAAAAGAGGTAGTGCAAAAGAAATACTTATTGCCCTGAAAGAGGCTATCTGGGCGCTTCTTGCCCCTGTTATTATTCTCGGTGGAATTTATGCGGGCATTTTTACTCCTACAGAAGCTGCTGTTGTAGCTGTTTTTTATAGTTTGTTCGTTGCAACCGTCATATATCATACACTTGATTGGTATACATTTATGGACACGCTTGTCGAGGCATCTGTAACAAGTGCTGTAATTATGGCAATTGTTGCATTTGCGGGAATATTTTCGTGGACTGCAACCGTATCAGGAGTTATAGATAGGTTTGCACAAACAATGATACATATATCAAGAAGTCCTATGATGTTTATTCTTCTTATAGATTTGTTATTGCTTGGATTAGGAATGATTTTAGATGCGATTTCTATTACATACCTTGTGGTTCCGCTCGTTATACCGGTACTTGCAGCTTTTCATATCGATCCCCTCTGGTACGGTGTAGTTTTTGTTGTAGCACTTGCAATAGGACAGGCAACTCCGCCTGTGGGGGTTAATTTATTTACTGCCGCAGGCCTTATACATAGCGATTTAGACCCGATTGCAAGAGAATCTGTACCTTACGTAATAGCGGGGGTAATTGCACTTATTATCATTTCCCTCATACCTGCACTTTCAACCTGGCTTCCGGTTCAAGCGGGTTTGTATAAACTGATACCGTAAATGTAGAATAGGCGTCTCGCTATTGAGACGCCTACCTGTATACTCCCCCCTAAGTATTCTAATTTATTATAGAGATAAGAGTTTGCAAAATGTTTGCACTAAATATCAGCTCCGGATACTACTGCAAGGAACCAGATTATAATAAAGCTAAATCTTGCAAAATTAGATAATGGTATGAACAGCCATACTATAAAAAATACATATGCAATTGCTGTGAGTGTAATGTGAAGTATAGGAACCTTTTTATGTTCCGAATATTTCATCCAGCCTGTGAATAAAGGAAGCCAATCAAAAAATGCCGCTATAAGTCCGTAATATGGTTTGTTTATAATCACTGCAGGAAGAAATATAAGCCCTGCAATTGCAACGCATAAAAGAGTTAGTTGTTTTTTACTCATTTTTACCTCCTATATTTTATTTTATATATAATATATTATATATATTCTTCAAAAAAATGCAAATGTGTTTTTAAGTATTATACATTTTGGATTTTAGAAAGATGT
>CAYYKP010000082.1:0-5103 GCA_964468055.1 uncultured Caldisericales bacterium | reverse complement strand
CCAACACCTTTTCTGTTCAAATCTCCCTCTACTTTTAATGCGGGAAATTTATTTGGAATTACCCTTACCCACCATCCCGGTGTATTCGGTTGAGTTCCCGGTTTCCTGTATGATAAAATTTCAGGTGGTGTTTTAGCTTCGTTGCCACCGCAGAACGGACATTTTGATGTAATATCCGCACTCTCGGCTTCTTCTGTTTCTTTAAAATCGCTCGGGCGCATTGCTCTTTCCACTGCAATTATTACCCATCTCCCCGTAATAGGATCTTTTCTTAATTCTGGCATGTAAACCTCCTAATCTAACTTTAATTTTATACTTAATCTTTTTTCTTTTATTATAGCTTTTTTGTTGAAAATGAAAGTAAGTCCCTGAAACGTCTTTTCAAAACCGCTTTCCGATTGTGAAACGGTGTATATCGGAAAAGTCCACATTGTCATAGGTTCTGATAACTCCATATCCAGGTTGATTTGCTGTATAAAGTCCTTTATTTCGAATTTATCATTCGTCTGTTCCATAAAATCCTTATATTTTTCATTGTTTATTTCCATTCCGTCTTTAAACAGCATAAGATTCATTTCCATTCCGAAGAAGAGAAGCATTTCTCTATCTGATTCTATTATGTAATCAGCTGCTATTTCCCTTTCGTTTTTTGGTATGACAAATGTTTTTTTAACGGATATTTCCTCCCAGTCTTCACCATACCATACATGTCCATCACGCTTTAGCGTTATATGCAGATTTTTATTATCTTTACGAATAATATGTTCGAATGGTTCCGACACAAAATCTCCTTGCTCTCCGAAATTCATTTTATACATGCGTTCTGCTGTGGTATCCTCCCTGAGAAAGTGGTCTATAAATGAGTTTCTTCTGTACCAGTCATATATAAGGAAATGTTCAAGGCCTTTTTCTTTTGAAGCTGTGATTTCATGAATTGTTTTTATTTCTTTGCCGTTCTGTTGTATATTTTTTGCCTCTAAAATCTTTTTGTGATAAGGTTCTTTTCTTCTGGTAAGAACATTTAAGATATTTATATTTTTTACTTTATCGTCTATCTCGTATATTGTACCGCCTTTTCTCGAGAAGTAGGCGTTAAGAAGTGGTGTTTCCGCAAGGATTTCTTTTGTCCCATCATTATTTATGTCTGCCTCTTTTACATCAAACACGTCTTTCTGAATTTTCTTTTCTGCTTTTATTGCATTTTCGTAAACGCTAATTCTGAGATGCGGAAGGTAAAGTCCGCCGAATACTCCGTGCCAGTATGCATCATTCGCCTCACTTTTTAAAAGCTCATCCGGTAGGTTTTCCGCTTTTCCGCTGAGGTAAATACATTTTTTATTCATATCATTGGATTCCGGATACTTTAAAAGAAAATTTCTGTAATTCCCATTTGACCACTTCATCATTTCTTCGTATGAAGACTCCTTTAGATATACCCTATCCTCAGGCGGATTGTTTTTTACAAATTCCATTGGTAATATCATTTTAAGCCAGGTTTTCTGCTTTTTAAGTTCAGATAAGAATTTTTTCAGCCATCCTTCTTCGTAGACATATTTAAAAGTGCCGGGCCACACCCCGAATTTTTCTCCGTCATCCCCAAGTAGCTCCATTCTATTCGAATCTTCATCATTTTGTGTTTTCAGATACTTAAAGATTTGATCTGCGTTTTTAAACGGTATTAGATAGCGGAGTTTCTTGCTTATCGGGAATACATAGAGAGGTTTTCCTTCCGTTTCGGTTATGAAGTGCCTCTTTAATTTTTCTTCCGGTACACCCGATATTTTAAAATGCGTATCATCCACAAATGTATACCTCATCCCGTTTTCCGAAAGTGTTTTTGCAACTTCCTGTTCCCATACCCTTTCTGCAAGCCAGAATCCGCGCGGATGCACTTTGAACAGTTTCTCAATGTAATCATTCATTCTGTTTATCTGTTCTTTTCTGTCTTTCTCCGGAAGTAGTATCAAAACAGGCTCATACAACCCTCCCGATATGATTTCACAACGTTTCTGTCCTACAAGGTAGCGAAGTTTCTCGATGAGTTTAGGGTGTTTACGTTCTATGTACTGTAATAAATATCCTGAAAAGTGTACGCCAAAGCGAAATTCTTTCGTATCAAGTACTGCGTCTATGAAGGGTTTGTAAGATTTCCTATATGCTTCCTCTATTACATAGTCAAAATTTCCTACAGGTTGGTGATTATGAATAACGAATATTAAATTCATTTTACCTCCTTGATTGGGTAATATAGGTATTGCGGAGCTATTTTCCCCGCATTTTCATATGCTTTTATAAGGTGCATGCGAAATAAGTAATCAAAACTGTAATCAACTTCATCTTTATGAAAATCACTGTACCACCAGAATGAATCGCTCCCTTCCGCAATGTATAGCTCTTCCATAGCTTCTTTGTTTTCTCCTATCTCGTTCCTTGCATTTGTCAGGTACTCCCATGCAATATTGCTTTCCCTATGCCCTATCCATGTGTCAAAAAAGCCATTTATCCAGGATCCCGGATGGATACTGCTAAGTTCTCCGTCTGCTTTTGCTTCGGAGCCGAATAACGTAATATCGCTTACCCTGTCAAATAATTCTTTCAAAAAATCCATCCCGTTGTTTTCATAAAAGTCCCATGGGTTTTCTCCGTCCAATATTACAACTTTAGTTGTTTTGGCATTTTGTACCTCATTATAAAAATCATCTGCAGCATCTTCCGGTTTCATTTTGTTGTAAGTAAACCCTATTTTATCCGAAATTGCATGGTCTCTAAACAGAATCTTGATATTTCTTGCGTTCCATACATACGGGTCGTATGGGCTCATATTGCGGCTATTGTGCAGGACTGCTTCATCGGTTCCAATCCATTTTATTCCTTTATCGTGCATAAGTTCGATTGCTTCATTCGAAATACTTCCTTCAGCAGGCCACATGCCTGCAGGAATTTTTCCGAAAACTTTCTTGAAGATGTCAATTGCGTGCTCTATTTGGATAACGGCGTCTTCTTTGTGGGTAAAATGTGCGTAGGGCAGAATCGAATCTTTTTTGCTTTCCTTTGCCGAGTCGGTATCAATAATAAGTGGCAAAATCGGATGATAAAATGGTGTTACGGTTAGCTCTATTTGCCCTTTATCCGACAGGTTTCTATACATAGGTAGGACCGATTTCATAATTTTATTTTCAGTTTCTTTTATAAAAGCTTTATCTTCTTCCGTAAAAGCTTTGTCTTTGTTTATCAGTTCTTTCATATCATTTACAAGCGGAGAAAATGCCGAAAGTGCAAACAGTGCTTGAGTGTCTCGCAAATCATCCCTGGAAAATTTTTCTCTATTCTCTTTTTTTTGTATAAGCTCATTAAAGCGCTTTGATTTAAAAGTAAAAATCGGAACAAGAAAATGCTGAATAATAAATTGTATTTCGCTTTCCGAGAGGCTGCTTGCGGGTTTTCTTTCGAGTAAAGAAAAAGAATCTTCAAGCCCGTTGTCCGCATAATCCGACATTTGCTTCAACAACACTCCCGAAAAATTTATGTTCAGTTTTGTAGGGTGCAATTCAAGCATTTTTGCAACGGTATAATATCCCTTCAGCATATGTCTTCTTACCCAGGGCAGGTACTGTACTTTGCTCATCGGGTCAAAGTAATCAGGTTGATGCATATGAAACCATACTACAACATTATTATTTTTCATTTTTATAACTCCTTTGCGTTTTTTAGCAACTTGACTATATTTTATATGAAAGTATAATTTATAAAAATTTGCTGTGATAGAAAAAAATTGTTTAAAGGAGAGCGAGATGGCAGATGTAATTTTAAAGGATGTTACAAAAAAGTTTGGAAATGTTTTGGCAGTGAATAAATCCAATCTTCATGTAAATGACGGAGAGTTTTTGGTTTTACTCGGTCCGTCCGGGTGCGGGAAAACAACTACCCTAAGGCTTGTTGCAGGTTTAGAAGAACCAACAAGCGGTGAAATTTACATTGGAGATAAAATTGTAAATGACGTCCCTCCGAAGGATAGGAATATAGCAATGGTATTTCAGAATTATGCGTTATATCCTCATATGAATGTGTATCAGAATGTATCTTTTGGCTTGCGTCTTAGGAAAACACCCAAAGATGAAATTGACAGAAGGGTTAAGGAATCTGCCTCTATGCTTGGGCTTGAAAACTTACTTGATAGAAAACCGAAAGAGCTTTCAGGCGGACAAAGGCAGAGGGTTGCCCTTGCGAGAGCAATTGTAAGAAACCCCGAAGTATACCTGATGGATGAGCCGCTTTCAAACCTTGACGCAAAGCTTAGAGTTCAGACAAGAGGAGAGCTTATAAAGTTGCATAAACGTCTTGGCGTCACGACGGTTTATGTTACGCACGACCAGGTAGAAGCGATGACTCTTGGTGATAGAGTTGTTGTAATGAACAAAGGTATAATTCAGCAAGTAGGAAGGCCAAAAGAAGTGTATGATAAACCGGTTAACAAATTTGTGGCTGGTTTTGTAGGTACTCCTCCTATGAACTTTTTTGATGTAGAAATTACCAAAGAAGGCAGTGATTACTATGCAACATCCGAGCATTTCAAAGTGAATCTTTTGAGAGAGCATGGCGATTTGCTCGAAAAAGCAGGGTATGTTAATAAAGATGCGATTATGGGTATAAGGCCTAAGGATTTTTATGATGAGCCTGAGGTAGGAGATAAAGGAAAATCTTTTATGCAGCCGGTGAAAATTATTGTTGATTTTATTGAAATGATGGGATCTGAAACGTTTATACACTTTAAGCTTGGTGATATAGTTTCGGTTGCAAGGGTAAGTGCGGTTCGTGATTATTCAATCGGTGATACCGTAGAGCTTTACATCGATACAAAATATATTCACCTCTTTGATAAGGAGACAGAAAAGACAATTATTTAATGCAGATAGGTATTTGTACGCTGAGGCTTGGCATACCTGATACGTTTTCTTTAAAAGATAAGCGTCGGGTGTGTGCAAGCCTTTTTGCTAAAATAAAGCAGAATTTTAACGTGTCTATTGCAGAAACTGACAGACAGGATTCTTTTCGCCATGCAACTGTAACTGTTGTTGCGGTAAATACTGAAAAAAGTTATCTATA
>CAYYKP010000081.1:0-5203 GCA_964468055.1 uncultured Caldisericales bacterium | reverse complement strand
TAGTAAAATACTTGAGTAATCCTTATAGTTTTTAGAAACCTCAATTATAGAAAACTGCTAAAAATAATATCAGTAATTTCATTTAATTGTTACTTACAAAAAATGTGGACTCGCTTTCTTTGCTAAGTTTTTTTATTTCTTGAATTTAGTATGAACAAAAAGATCTCGCTCAGGTTTACGAATTTTGTCGGGTGCAATATTGTTTGAATCCCAGATGATCCATCTAATACTACTGTCTTTTACATTTGGAGTCTTTTGCTAATTTTCTTAATAAGGACTGTGCACTTGACCCTATTGAGATTTGACTCCAATATTTCAATTTCTTTTAAGATAACCCTATCTTTTTATATAGCCGTTTAGCGCCTCCTCAACACTCATTTAAAGATTATTCAAAGTAAAGTTTCATTACCTTATGTATGCAAATTCAACATAGCTATTTAATAGGATAGTTTTTTATCCTCCTACGAGAAATCAGGAGGAAAGCACTACCATAAATGCCTCGTTATACCCCATAGCTTGCGTTTTTTAATAATCTAAAAATATTTCCTTAGCGTCAGTAAGTAGTTGTTGATGTCTTGTGGTCAATTCCTTCAAAGTCCATTTATCTATACCTATTATTTTCTGAGTAATTCTGAAAGGAGTGCATTTTTTCTTAAAATAAATTTCTTTCTTTTTGTTAAATTCATAATTCTGTGCTTTCGAGTTTTTACGTCCACTTAATAAAGTGAGATTCCCAAGTTTGTTTGTCCATTCCATTCTTTGATTTTCACTAAATATTTTTATCCACTCGCTATCTTTAGAAGGAGTTTGAGGTAGTATGTGCTCAACAGTAATTGTTCCAGGATAACCAGAGAAATTTTCTAACTCCCAATACTTCATATCTATCCGTAGTAGAATGTACTTAGCCAATTTTCCACCATATATACTATAAAATTGAGCATCATTCAGTCTATTTATAAATTCAGACTCAATTTGATTTTTATTGTTGAAGTCAAGCACCCTTGAAATTCTACTTGTAAGTTTCTCACCTTTGTAAAATAGCATGTTATCTACTATTGTTTGTGGTTTGTTCTCGTTTTCAATAAGTTTAAGAATTTTATTGAGGCTAGTTCTCCTTTCAGTAGAAGAAAAACCCATTGCCCACTCTATTATGACTTTCTTTTCTAATTTAGAAACAAAATTGAAAAGATACTTATCTTCGCTGAACTTACGACGAAATGCTATTAAAGGAGGTATCCAATCTAGAAACGGAACAAAGGTTTTTAAAAGAGTAACAATATTCTTATATTCATTATTTTTACTTTCATCTCCGAGATTGATTTCCCCTTCCAAAATTTTTTTGCTATATATCTCTGCTACCTCATTTACATAGTCAATGAACTCTGCCCCTTTCTTTAAAAGTCCTTTGTCAAATATTTCTCTGCGATACTCATCATATATGCTCAATTTGACTCTCTCTTTTAACTGAATGGTTCTTATAAATGCTATTACGTTTTCCAGTTCCTCCCTTCCTAAATTGTCTTCTATATCTCTCCATATCTTCGCATATTGTAAACGCATAGATCCGTCTTTGATTTCACCTATGTTTTGGCTTTTTAAAAGATCAGAAGTATTTAGTGGCAATCCTCTCGTATTCAGCACATTAAATAATCGAAAGGCAGAATCAAATGACGTCGTTCTTATGTACACTAAGTAAACTTGATTCAGAAGATATTCAACGAATCTTTCTATATCCTCAGGTTTTTGCAGTTTTTCCTTCAGCTTTTCAGTAAAAACACTTATTCCTTCATATAAATGATAGCGAGGGTCTTGCGAATCGTTGTATTTAATTTGCTTATTATTGAAATCATATATAAATTTTTGTGTACCCCCCAATTTATAAATATACTTTTTAAACATCTCTTTTAAATCTTCCCAGGGTGTAATGCGCATTTCTGCCGGAATTCTTTTATACTTATCTTCCTTTTGATAAAGGTATAAATCGAGGCTATCTTTTAAGTCTCGAATGTTTGTATGGTCTCGGATTACTGCCATTAAAATAGCTAAGGAACTTATTCTTTGCTGACCGTCAACAATGTCGAATCTATTTTTACCATCCCTATGTTCTTGTAGAATAATAGAACCTAAAAAATATTGTTTTTGCCCACTACTAATTGCATCGAGAATGTCTTCAAATAGCTGGTCAAAATTATCTTTTCCCCAACTTAATGGTCTTTGATAGATCGGTATTACAAACATAAAATCAGGACTAAATAACTCCCCAATTTTTGCTTCTTCTGCTTTAATTTCATCTGCCATATTTTTTCCTCCTAATATTTTTACTCAACTGGTTATGCCGCGTAACAATTATAAATATAAGGGAACCGCTAAAGATAATTAAAAAACTTACAATTTCCTTTTTGTCCCATGTTAGGTAAAAGCTTCAAAATACTATTTCCTATTAAAACTTCCATGCAAATATTATATTTTGAATTCTATATAGATATTTCTTTTGTAGTTCGTTCACAGCGGTATTAAAAGCGTCTATTTCTCCACCCTGTATTGCTGGGTATTTATTGTTTTCAATGCCTCTTCTGGCTAATTCTTTGCAGAGAGCTTCCCCTACTAACTCGGCTAATAATAAGCGTCCCTCTCGTGTTTCCACCCCTTGAAAGCCGCTTTTAATAAACTTTGACACTGATGGAAAATTAACATATACTCTGATTACCCCGTTTCTATAAACCACTCTTTGCATAGGGTTGTTAAGTTCATCTGCAATAAACTCTGAAATAAAACCTCCCTTCCTTCCGGTAACTTTACCTTTTTTCTTCTTTTTTGGAAAAGCTACCTTTACTATCGCCGAAGCAATTTCCTTCCCTAAATATACGGTTATGGTGCTTTCTGCATTTTCTTCAGTTCCGACCACCTTAAAATATTTATACCAAATTCTATTGGGAAATTTACGATGTTTCTCCAGTTTTACTACCGTAGAAAGTGGCTGGATACTGTAATTATCAGAATCGATATAAGCCTCTACCCCCTCGCTTTCTACTATATCCTTTGGTGCATATATCGAAAATGTACGAGGTTCATTTAAAGCTATGTTTGCCCTTTCAGGCTTTATCAATAATCTTGTAATATCGGGCTCGGGATCAGCAGGTACTCCTGGCATTTCTTCTAATTCGCCTTTAGCTATTTCATTAAGCAGTGAACGCAATTTTTTAAGCATTTTTTTTGTAGGTTCTTTAACTTTTACTTCGGGTATTTTTTCTATTTCCCTTTGCTTTTTTAGAACCAAAGGTTGTAAGACGTTCTCAATTGATTCTGCTAAAGTACTGCAGTAATTATAGTTCCATTCAATTCCTCCTCTATTTGGATCAATAATTTCTGTTTCACCATTACGAAGTCTCTCTTCCATACCATTGCATATTGCCTGACCATAAAAATATAATGCAGCAGTTTCATTTTCAAATTTAAATAGTTGGTTATCTAATATTGCACTTCTAGTTTTTATTAAAACCCCAGCTAATCCATAGGGATTATGCCGTGGAGAGGTTAAAGGCTTGGAACTTTCATAGATTGTAATTTTAATTTTATCCCTAAACTTTGGTATTATAATTTCCTTTTCCAAAACCTTTTCTCCTTCTGGGGGAGTAAAAGATATTATTACCGTATTTTTAGATTTACGTTTTAAATCCTCGAAGATTAATTTGATTTCTCTATTATTTGCAGAATTTATATCCCTTAAAGCATAATGGCTTGAAAGCCGTTTTTTAAAAGTCTCGTAATCCGGTATCTTAATTTTTTTATTTGTTATTTTTATATTTATTTCAGTATAATTTGCTTCTGTTGTAGTCCTGGATTTATTTAGCAATTCATCATCATATTGCGGTTTCTTGAGTTTTCTATCAAACCACAATCTTGTTTTAGAAATTTTGCCATATTTATTAGTTGTTATTTCTCCTTCACCGAGCGCTATTATAGTTTCTTTTAATCCTCTGCCGAACAGCCCCCTAACGCTTTTCCCTTTTTCGAATCCACTTGTTTCGCCTCCAAAAACAATCGCTTGTTCTAGCTTATCTTTCGACATACCTTCGGCCCAATCCTTGACTCTTAAGTTTTTACAAATACCACCTTTTTCTCTATCTACATAAATTTCTATCTTACCCGATACTTGCTTTCCTTGCCCTTCTAATCTTTTATAGCTATCATCACTATTTGTAACTAACTCAACAATTCCATCAAAAAGGCTTTTTACGGTAGCCTTGGCTAACTGTTCTACTATTCTTGCATCTATCGGCAGTTCCTTGGCCATTTTACCCTCCTTTTTTTATAAATCGTTTCTCACATAAAAGAAGAAAATTCAGCAATTGGCGTTCATCATAATCTCTGGAAATTTTTTTATAGTACTCTAAATTTTGCTTTAAAATTCGAAGTGGTGTTTCTAACGTACATCGTAAAAGATTTACAAACTCCGACTCAGATATAGAAAAATCTGTTGGGTTTTGTAAATAACTCTTAAAAGGTCTGCTGTTTTTTAAATATGTAATTAATCTATCCTCAGCACTCCTTCCAGCAAGTACTTTTGTTTCTTTTTGAGTAGGTTTATAATTTTTCTCTAAAATTTTTTTTATATCTAATGCTTTCTGTTTACCAAATTTGGTTAGAGACAAGTACCCTCTTGAGCTACCAATAACCAAGCCCCTTTCACGCAAAGTTCTTAAATTCCGATCAAATTTTAGGGAGTCAGGCCATTGAGGATATCGCTTAAAACCAAAAACTTTTGGAAATCGTGTAAAGCATTCTGCCACAAGTCTCTCAAAAGTACAACTATTTTCTTTTACTAAAACAAAATAGATCCCAACTACTATAAGATCTCTGATACTTATATTAGTATATAGTTTTTCAGGGTATTTTTTTGTGTTTTTGATATCCATTATTATTCCTTTATTAGGTTATATTAATGTTGTGTCACATATGTTTTTCGCACTTTCATAGAGCCCTAAATACGATAACAAGATCCGTATATTTGTTTTATCTGCAAATGCTAATTTTTTGTTTATTTCTTCATTGCCATTCTCATAAAACACTAACATATTTTATTGTATGACAAATAAAAATATAGTCAACAAAACAAAAGCTATTTTTCGGTCATAATATCATTTTTTTAGGGCGGGAATTCTTTTCTTGCCAGCCGCCGTTTGCAGTCTGCGAAAGGAATAGG
>CAYYKP010000080.1:0-5257 GCA_964468055.1 uncultured Caldisericales bacterium | reverse complement strand
ATATCATTGTTCGGTTTTAACTATAGAATTATGATTAAAAAGCTTGTGTTTATAAGAGTTCTTTAAAAACATGCCCTTTAAATCCATTTTAAGGGGTGAATTTCAAAAATTTGCTATCATTACCCTACCGTAGTGCTTAAAATGGAAAAAACGGCCATGTTGGAATCTATATAGAATCAGTGTTTTTTGAATTTACTTTTAATAAAAGATAAGTATAAAAATAATATTTTATAGAAACCTCCTGTTTACGTTGTTTGTCTCTATGCAATATTTACAGTTATTTACCTAAAATATCAATAAGTTATGTTTTGAAATTTAGATAATCTTTGATGAACTACGGTGTTTTAGTTCCCGAATACGTAAAATTGCCTTTATGCATTTTTATAAAGCTACCCATATCTATTCCAATTATGTTACCGCACTTCGGGCATTTTATAAATTTTCCCTCTTTTACGGTAAGATTTTTTATAATACGATCTTTAATGCACTTATGCAATTCACCATTTCCAATCTTTTTGTATTTTATAAGCTTTGTTTTGCAGCGAGCACATCTTATAAGGAGCATTATCTCATATCAAGTATCATATTACAGAGCTTGTCTGCAATTTTTATATATTTATTTTCTCTTCTTGCATGCTTAAATTCAATCTGTTTAAATTTTTTAGAGAGTATTATTACTTCATTATGTAGTTTTTTAAGATGTTCTGCTTTTACCTTATAACTTCCCGTAATTTGTGAAATAACAAGCTCACTGTCCGAGGTTAAAATTATTTCTTTGGCTCTTTTTTTTACGGCACTTTTTAGGGCATTTATAATTGCGGTGTATTCTGCAATATTGTTTGTTTTTTCTCCGATATATTCGGATGAAAAAAACAGAACTTTATTACTTTTTACAAAAAGAAAGGACGAAGCACTATTTCCGGGATTTCCTCTTGATGCTCCGTCCGTGTATATTTCAATCATTTATTGCCGCGTTTTTAAATAGGTCAGGAATTTCTTTTCCAATTCCTATGAGGTGGATTTCTTTCAGTGTTGTCCGATTATTTTGTATAAATTGTTTTATGGTCTTAAAAATGAGCTTTGTTCCACGTGCTTTTGGGAAACCGTATATCCCACAGCTTATAGCAGGAATACTGATACTTTCCAGTTTTTTTTCCGTAGCAAGTTTCAGTGTGGAAAGAACTGCTTCTTTAAGCTTTTCGTCTTCATTGCCTTCTCCGTAAATCGGGCCTACTGTGTGAATTACGAACTTTGCCAGTAAATTATTCCCGCCTGTTATTACTGCTTCACCCGTTTTAAGTGGTCCTTGCTTTTTAATTATTTTGTCACTTTCCTTTTGAATAAGCGGACCACCTGAATGGGCAATTGCAAGAGCTATACCTCCACCATGTGAAAGGTATTTATTGGCGGCATTTACTATTGCATCTACCTTTTCCTTAGTGATATCACCGCGAACCACTTTTATTTTTACACTATTTATTTCTATTTCTTTCAGTGTTTTCGTGTTATTACCCTTTGAGAAATTTTACAATCTCCCTTGCGAAAGCGGGAAGATCCGAAGGACTGCGGGAGGTAATCAAATTTTCGTCTACGACTACTTCTTCATCCACATACTTTGCCCCTGCATTTTTTAGATCATCTTTTATTGCGTAGGACCCGGTCAGCGTTACTCCGTTTACGATATGTGCGGATATAAGTACCCAACCTCCGTGGCAAATTGCTGCGACAAGTTTTTCTTTATCAAACATTCTTTTTACGAAATTTAGTATGTTTTGATTTCTTCTCAGCATATCGGGTGCA
This sequence comes from uncultured Caldisericales bacterium, assembly GCA_964468055.1. GTDB lineage: Bacteria > Caldisericota > Caldisericia > Caldisericales > Caldisericaceae > S016-85. The sequence goes on along the minus strand of CAYYKP010000080.1, from coordinate 3,457 downwards.
TATCCCCCTGATACCACTACGCCGTCAAACTCTTCTTCGTTTATATCGTCTATTCCAAGCTCTGCCGAGAGAAGAAGTCCTGATTTTGAATGGTATACTTTTTCCTCCGGGGACACAAGCACGGAGTTAAAACCTGCTTCTTTTAATCTATAATACGGATAAATCAACTCAAACTCGTTAAAGTTGTCTTCTAAAAGAACTGCAATTTTTTTCATAGTATCGCCTCCTTTTGAATTTTAGCACGCATTGCTATTTTATTAAAATCTTTTTTGATTAAAATATAGTAAAAACTAAAGGAGAATGGTTATGGATATATTCAGATCAATTATTTTAGGCATTATTCAAGGTGCAACTGAATTTTTACCCGTGAGTAGTTCCGGAAATCTTGTAATTTATCCCGCAGTATTTAAATGGGGAACCCCTACCCTTTCTTTCGTAATGGCGTTGCATATGGGCACTTTCTTTGCGGTTCTGCTTTACTATATTAAAGATGTATGGAGGCTAATACTTGCATTCTTTAATACTTTTAAAACGCAGAAAACCAAGGAAGAAAAAGAATATGTTCGTTTATTCTGGATGCTTATTGTTGCCCTTATTCCTGCAGGTATTGTAGGAGTGCTTTATTCGGACAAGATTGCTGATTTTTTCTCTAAGCCACATGTTGTTTCCATATTTTTGTTTATTACGGCAGGTATTTTGATACTTTCGAGTATCGATTTCAGAAAGAAATGGGACAGTATAGAAAATGTAAGCTTGAAACATGCATTGTCTATTGGTTTTATCCAGGTTGCTGCTCTTTTTCCGGGTATATCCCGTTCGGGTTCAACTATTGCAGGCGGAGTATTTTCCGGATTGAACAGAGAAGATGCGGCACGCTTTTCATTTTTGCTTTCAATCCCCACAATTGGTGGTGCCGGACTTCTTGAGATGAAAAGTGCGCTGAACGTTTCGGTTTCTAATGCATCGCATTCCGCTATATTTGCAGGATTTATTGCTTCTTTTATTGTTGGTTTTCTTTCAATCGGGTTTTTCTTTAGGGTAATTAAAAAAACGAAGTTTTATTATTTTGCAATTTACTGTATTCTATTAGGAATAGTAGGCCTCGCATTTACTTAAAGTAAGAAAGGAGAAGAAATGATTAAAAAAATTATTTTTCCTTATGATTTCTCTGTTTCGAGCAAAGCTGTTATTCCATATGTTAAAGATTTTGCAAAGCTTGGAGCAAAAGATGTAATTATTGTAACCGTACTGGAGTATGAAGAACTTTTTACCCATGTAATGTTTAAAGAACTTGAGATAAGACGCTTTAAAGAAAAAACCGAAGAAAGACTAACAGCGGTAAAAAAAGATATTGAGAGTACAGGATTCGGTGTTTCAACGGTTGTAGATTTTGGCATGCCTTCTAAGGTAATCATACGTACGGCACTTGAAGAGAAAGCGGATCTTATTATCATGGGTGCTCAGGGAAACAGTGCATTTATGAAAATGGTTTTAGGTTCAACTGCCGAGAATGTATTGAAGCGCTCTACAATACCAGTGATGGTAATTCCATTAAAAGTTTGAATTTTGCACGTTTAATAGAAACAATATTTATTCCTGGCTTTAATAGGAGTCTTGTTCATATAGATAGTAAAAATTTTTCTTTACCGCAAATACAAAGTGTCGGTTTATATTTGCATATTCCTTTTTGTCATTCACTTTGCCCATATTGTCCGTACGACAGAATATTTTACGAAAAAAAGCTTGCATATGAATATGTAGAATCGGTAAAAAAAGAAATTAGCCATGTTGCATCTGTTGTAGGAAAAATTGACGTTTCGTCTTTATACATAGGAGGGGGAACCCCTACGACAATTGCGGAAAAACTTCCTGAAATTGTCAGAACTTTTAAGGATAGTTTTAACTTTAAGGGTGGAATATTTATAGAAACAAGTCCTTATGATATTACGGATGAGAAAATGCGTATGCTCAAAGATACAGGTATTTCTATGATTAGTATAGGAGTCCAATCATTTCAAAATAAATACTTAAAGCTTATTGGCAGAAATTATGATGAAGAATCAGCATACGAATCAATTAGAATTGTACAAAAATATTTTAATAATATTAACATTGATTTAATGTTTGCCCTTCCTTATCAGAGCGAGGAAGATTTTTATTTTGATTTAAAGGAAGCGGTAAAAACGGGGGTAAACCAGATTACTGCATATCCACTTTTTACTTTTCCGTACTCCGGGGCGGGAGAATTTTTGAAGGTTAAGAAGGTAAAGCTTCCTAAATTTTTTGTGAGAAAAAAGATGTTTGAACTTATGCATAATTATCTTACTAAAGAGGGATTTAATCCTGTTTCGGTATGGGGATTTAAAAAAGGTAAACTTTCTGAATTTTCTTCCGTAACGAGATCGGTATATCTTGGGTTTGGTGCAAGCGCCGGTACAAAAATTAGAAATGCTTTTTATATGAACACCTTTTCGGTTCGGCACTATATTGAAAAGGTGTCAAAGGGAGAATTTGCAGAAGTAGTAAAAATGGATTATACAAACTTAATGGATGACTATTATTGGCTCTACTGGAAACTTTATGAAACAAAAATACCTATTGTGGAATTCAAAAGAAGATTTTCCACTGGAAAAAAGAAAAAGGCAAGAGTCCTTATCTTCTTATTAATTATTCTTGGAATGGCCCGGAAAAAAGAAAAATACTATACATTAACGAAACGCGGCATGTTTTATGTTCACCTTATGCAAAATTATTTCTCTATGAACTATATAAATACGATATGGTCTGTTATGTTGCGGAGCCCGGAGCCCAAAGAAATTCTTCTCTAAATTTCTACTACTGCGCTTATTTCCAAAGCTGCATTGGCAGGGAGTGCATTTACTCCCACTGCAATACGGGAATGTCTACCTTTTTCTCCGAAAATTGTAACGAAAAGTTCTGAGGCTGCATTCATCACTTTTGCTTGGTCCGTAAAGTTATTCGTTGAGTTCACAAATCCTTGGATCCGTATAATTTGCTTTACTTCGTTTAGATTTTTTAGCGTATTCTTAAGGTTAGCGATAAGTTGAAGGGCACAAATTTCTGCGATTTCTTTTCCGTCTTCTGTGTTAAATTCTTTTCCGAATTTTCCCTGCAGTATTTTTCCGTTTTTCATGGGTACTACCCCTGATAAGTAAAGAGAATTTCCTACTTTTACTGCGGGAATGTAAGTTCCCAAGCTTTTAGAGGGCGGGGGTAAAATAATTTTCAGTTTTTCTATTTTTTCTTCTATATTCATTTTTATCACCTCTTAGTGTATTTTAGCATAAAGCTCTTTATTTTTAACATTTCTTCTAATTGTTTTTTGCCAAAGATAAGGCAAATCTATTGACAATACTTCATAAATTTGTATATTATAAAAACGTGGGGCTATAGCTCAGCTGGGAGAGCGCCTCCTTGGCGTGGAGGAGGTCAGGGG
>CAYYKP010000079.1:0-5314 GCA_964468055.1 uncultured Caldisericales bacterium | reverse complement strand
TTCCAAGTATGCAAGATGTTTACTATAAAAATGTAGTTATAGGTGAGGAGATTTTAGAATATAAGCATTTAGTAAGGTAATACATCGGTAAAACGATAAGGGGATAGACGCGGGCAAAAATACGGCAAGTAAAACAATAAAATAATTAGATTATTAAAAGCATTTATATTTTGAAATGATTTATGTATATTGTAAAAAAGGATTAAAATATTACTATATATTAAGAAAGGAGAGTGAGTTATGGATATAAAAGGATTTTTGAAGAAAACGAACGATGAATTAAAAGTAATGGAAAAAAGAGTGGCGATTGCCTATTGGAACCTTGCTACAACGGGCAAAAGAGAGTATGGGGAGGAAGTGGAAAAGGCGGAGGTGGCAATACGTTTCTATTTATCAAGCAAAGAGATGTTTGAGATTGTAAAAGCCTCAAAAGATAGGAAAGATCTTACTGAAGTAGAAAGACGAGAATTGAAATTACTCTATGATAATATGCTTCCTAACCAGCTTCCGAAAGAGCGGATTGAAAAAACTGTTAAAAAAGAAGTGGAAATGGAGTCTATCTTTGCAAACTTCCGTGCGAAAATTGACGGAAAAGAAGTTTCCAATAATGAAATTGACGACATATTAAAAAATAGCAATGATCCGGACCTTAGGAAAAAAGCTTGGATTGCAGGAAAAGAAATAGGAAAACAGATTGCGCCTCGTCTTATAGAGCTTGTTAAAATTAGAAACGAAAATGCTAAAATACTGGGTTTCAGTAATTATTATGATATGAGGATGGAACTTCAGGAGCTTTCCACAAAACAAATTCATGATATGTTTCATGAGTTTAAAGGGCAGACAGACGATTTATTCGTGGAAATAAAGGATAAAATAGATACAGTTTTGTCGAAAAGATTTAATATCTCTGTAAAGGAACTGATGCCTTGGCATTATGCCGATCTATGGTTTCAGGAGGTTCCGGAAATTGATAACTACGACTATGATGGTCTGTTAAAGAATAAGGATTTGGTAGAACTTACCGTTAAAACATATGATTCCATAGGGTTAGATATAAGGGACATTGTTGACCGCTCTGACTTGTTCGAACGCAAAGGCAAGAACCAACACGCTTTTACCATAACTATTGAAAAAGAAAAGAAAGATGTAAGAGTTCTTGCAAATGTACGTCCGAATGTAAGATGGGCCGAAACGATGCTGCACGAATACGGACATGCATCTTATGATAAATACATAGATAAAAGTTTACCTGATATCCTGCAAGAGCCTGCACATATCTTTACCACGGAAGCTGTTGCCATGTTTTTCGGGAGAAGGGCACGTGACGGAGAGTGGTATAGAAAGATTGTCGGTGCTGACAGCAATACTTACAAAGAAATTACTCCGCGTTTAACGACTTTATTAAAAACTCAGCTTGCTATTACCGCGCGTTGGGTAATGGCATTTGTATTTTTTGAAAAAGAGCTTTATAGTGCTCCGGATGGAGATTTAAACAACCTCTGGTATGATACGGTGCATGAACTTCAATATATAAACGTACCTGAGGAACGTAGAAAATCTCCGGATTGGGCTGCGAAAATTCACTTTGGTACTGCTCCGGTATATTACCACAACTACTTGCTTGGGGAAATGATGGCGTCACAGATGAGAGATTATATTAAAAAGAATATTTCAGAGGATATACTGAATAAAAATGTAGGAGAATTTTTCGTGGAAAAAATATTCAAGCCAGGTGCACTGTACAGATGGGATGAGCTTTTAAAAAGAGCTACGGGAGAAACTCTAAATCCGATACATATGGCAAATCAGTTGAAAGAGAAATAGCAAATTAATGTGATGAATCAAAGAGCCCCCTATATAGGGGGCTCTTTGATAAATATTAGTACAATAGTTAATTAATTACTAATCATTAAATGATGCAAGTTCTCCTTTAATTGTAATCCTGCCGTCTACTTTCGGAGAAATAGGTGTATGTGCCTTAATGTATTTATAGAGCCCATCCGTAAGATACACGTAGGTAAAATTCTTAGCAGAATCTGGAAGATTGCCGAGTGTTACATAACCATCGCCGCCATGCCCCATATAATCATTTACTGCGACAGAATATGTTTTATTCATATCAAGCGGTTCACCGTTAATTGTTATAGAAACAACTCTCTCACCTGGGACAACTATTTTGGAATTTGTAGAATCAAGCTGTTGTGGCGTTTTATCTGCATCTATTATCTCTTTTATACCTGATACTTGGAGGAATGCTCCGGTATCTATTGTTTTCGGGTCTCTCGGATCATTTTTCGCATGCAGTGCTGCAGCGCCTCTTTCGAGGACTTCTTTAAACTGTTTACCTGTAAGCTTCACTACGACAATTGAATTTCCAAACGGATGCATCTGCGTAATTGTTGCGGTTGTAATTTCCCCTTTTGGGTACACCTTATCGCCTCTAATACCGCCGCCATTATCTACTGCTATGGTTGTTCCCACGGCTTCATTCATTGAGTCAGCGAATAAATTTCCTAATGCTGCCTCTCCGCCCCTTACAACTTCTTTTTTTGCGCTAAGGTCGACAAGTGATTCTCCTACTTTTTCTGGTGGTGGCATCTTTGCTTCAAAGTAATTTACTAATTTTTCAGTAAATGGATCGGAAGGTACACTGCTGTCAAGTAAATGGAGGGTCCACTTGTAACTTTTAATACCTCTTTTTCCGACATAAAAAGTAAGCTCTCCAAGATACGCTGCTCTTGCGCCATCCTGAACGATAATTGTTTTTCCGCCGTCCGGAGTGGTAATCTCAATAGGAGTTTGAATAAGTGTATGAGAATGACCACCCACAATTATATCGATTCCGTCAACTTTTGATGCAAGTTCTTTATCTGCGTCTACGCCGATATGAGTCAAAGCAACGATTACATCTGCACCTTCACCTTTAAGTTTTTTTATCTCTGCATTTGATACGGCCTCAAGATCCGGATTTACAGTAATATTTTTTCCAAGATTTGAAAGAATATTAACGTTGGGGGTAATAAGTCCGAAGATACCAATTTTTGTGTTTCCTACGATTTTTATAACATCTGGTTTGATCTTTCCATTCAATGCGGGTTCTTTTGAAATATCTAAATTTGCACATATCATTGGAACAGTAGAATAGTCTAAAGTTTTTCCAAGCACTTCTGGTCCCTGATCAAATTCATGGTTGCCCGGTTCCCACACATCAGCAATCTGATCCCATAGGAATGTAGTTGGGATTCCACCGAATGCCCTGAATACAGGCCCAAGGAAGTCGTCTCCGGATGTTAAGAATAAAGTGCTGGCATTCCCGTTTCTCCACTTAAGCTCTTTAACAAGCCCTGCAATTCTGGCAGCTCCCCCTACCTCTACTTTAGTTTTCACACCGTCAATGTATACCTTTGTTGAGTACGGAGTAATTTGACTTTGTAGATCGGAAGTAGTAAGAATCGTAACTCGTTGAAGTCTGGGCATAAAACCATTTAATGCTACTACCGAGAAAACCATTGCAATAGCGAGAGCTCCCGCTAAAAGTTTTCTCATCGTGTTCTTTTTCATATGTGTTACCTCCTTTCAGATTTTTGTTACATTTTATTTTACCACTTTAATAAAATTTTTCAAATTAACTAATTTTATGTAAATAACCCATAAAGGCTTGCCTTATTCGTTTCTCTTACGGGCCGTATGGCGAAATATTATTCGATGTTCCAAACGTATGGACATATACAAAAAATTTACTTTTCTTTGTTTATCTTGTTATTAATCCTCATTTTTATTACGATTATTTTATTGAAACTTCAATTGGTGCCTGGCACCAATTGACGAAAACTTTCCAAACGTAATCCAATTTCTACAAGTTTTTTAAAAACTATTGGAAAATTATTTAAAAGTATTACAATGTGTCGGTTTTAAAATACATATATAATACAATGGAGGTAGTGTATATGAAAAGCTTGTTTGAAGATGCAGTAAAAAGAGTGGACGAGGCGGCTGGGAAGCTGAACCTCGATGAAAATATTTACAAAATTCTCAGAAAACCTAAACGCCAGCTTATTGTTTCTATTCCCGTGGAGATGGACGACGGCTCTGTACAAGTATTTGATGGATATAGAGTACATTATAATGTTGCCATGGGGCCTGCAAAAGGTGGCATTCGTTTTCACCCGAATGTAACATTGGACGAAGTTAAAACACTTTCTATGTGGATGACATGGAAATGTGCAGTCGTGAACATTCCTTTTGGCGGATCAAAAGGCGGAATTGCAGTAGACCCTCACAAATTATCCGTAAAAGAGCTGGAAAGACTTACCCGTAGATATACTGCAGAAATAATTGATTTTATAGGTCCGGATATAGATGTTCCTGCACCGGATTTAAATACTAATCCGCAGATAATGGGCTGGATTGTAGATACATACAGTATGCATATGAAGAAAACCGTAACGAGTGTTGTTACTGGAAAACCTGTATTCTTGGGTGGTTCGCTTGGAAGAAAAGAGGCAACAGGCAGAGGAATTATGTTTATAGCAAGAGAAGCCGGTAAGGCTTACGGAATTCCTCTTAAAAACGCAACTGTTGCAGTTCAGGGGTTTGGCAATGTGGGTTCGGTTACTGCGAAACTTATTGCGGCGCAAGGCGCAAAAGTTGTGGCTTTAAGTGACGTAAACGGTGGAGTTTATAATGAAAAGGGTATCGATGTAAATGCTGCTTTGAGGAAAGTGCAGGAAACAGGTACGATTGCAAATCTTGAGGGAACAAAATCAATAACTAATGAAGAGCTTCTTGAACTTAATGTAGACTTTCTTATTCCGGCAGCATTGGAAAACCAAATTACTACGGAAAACGCGTCAAAGGTAAATGCAAAAATTGTTGTGGAAGGGGCAAATGGTCCGACTACAACCGGAGCTGATAAAATTCTCGGTGAAAGAGGTATTAAATTGGTTCCTGACATTCTTTCGAATGCAGGTGGAGTAACGGTTTCTTATTTTGAATGGGTGCAGGACAGAGAAGGGTACTTCTGGAAAGAAAGTATTGTAAATGATAGACTTGAAGAAGTTATGGTTAATGCTTTTAACGATGTATACCAGATGAGCCAGAAATATGATGTTTCTTTAAGACTTGCGGCATATATGGTAGCTGTAAAGCGTGTAGCGGATATTACGAAGGCAAGAGGAATTTACGCGTAAGATTTAATAAAAAGCAGGGATAAATTTATTTTATCCCTGCTTTTACCTCTTAGGATACAATTTTGTATTTAGGGATACGGATTAATAAATATTATTTTGAAGTTTTTGTAGAAAAAGTATATCAT
>CAYYKP010000078.1:0-5322 GCA_964468055.1 uncultured Caldisericales bacterium | reverse complement strand
AGGAATATTACCTCTATTCCTTTGAGGTATTGTGAAACAGGGTTTAAGCTAAATATTTTTTTAAAGAGCCTTATTCCTTCTTCCTCGTGTCCGTTGTAGTCGCTTTCTATTTTTGCGTAGTAATAAAGTGCCCTTGTATAATTCGGATATATTGAGATAATACTCTTCAGCTCTTTTTCTGCTTCATCTACTTGCCCCAGCTTCAGCAGTGCGTTAGACAAAGAGACCTTTAAAACCTGATTTGAGTGTTCTTCTTCGAGTTCCGTTTTGATTTTACTTATTACATTATCTTTTATCCCTATAATATCAGGTATTCTATAGAACTTGTATTGTTTTTCTATTTCGATTTCATGATTTATAATTTCACTTATTGTTTTTCTGTTATTTTGTTCGGAAAATGCCCAACCGAGCTGTAAATTTTTCTTATCATGGTTCACTAAGGAAAAAAGTAGATATGCGTACGAATCCTCCGGATCAGCCGATAAGATATTTTGAAAAACCGTCTCTGTTTCTTTTTTTCTATTCAAGGCAATATTTCCCATTAAATTGTAGTCTTCCACAATTGTAATCGGTCCGGTGTTATTCATAAGGAACTGCTCTGCTTGTGCCAAAAGTTCTTCGTACCTCTTGCCCAATGCAAGGTATGTAAGAAGCAAAATATTCGGAAGCAAGGACAAGGGTTTGTTCGCTACTGCTGCTTTATATGTCTCTATTTTATCAAATATTATATGCTCTTTCATATGCGTTCTCCCTTATTTTATTATAGTCTCTTCTAAAAATTGCTACTGCAACCGGCAGAGTATTCAGAATATCCGATGCTGTAATCCCGTCGCTCCCGCTTTCTTTTGCCTTTATATCTCCGGAAAGTCCATGTAGAAAAACACCTGTTCTTGCGGCTGCCTCAGGGGATAGGCCTATTCCGTACATTGCTGCAATCGTTCCGGTAAGCACATCCCCGCTTCCTGCAGTTGCCATACCCGGATTACCGGATGTGTTTATCATTACTCTACCGTCCGGAAAGCTTATCAAGGTGAATGCACCTTTCAGTACCAAAATAGAATTAAATTCCATTGCAAATTTTTGGGCAAGTGCGATTTTATTTTCTTTTATTTCTTTTATTGTTTTGTGGATAAGCCTACTAAATTCTCCAAGATGAGGAGTAATAATCGTTTTGTTTTTTCTGTTAAGCAAGATATTCAAATCCTTTGAAAGCGCAGTAATTCCATCCCCATCTATTAATAGGGGCTTATCAATTTTTTCTATTAATTTTCTTGCAAGGTTCTGTGTTTCTTCGTTTAAGGTGATGCCGGAACCGATTGAAACTATATCCGCTTTTTTTACGAATTCTAAAATAATATTTGTATTATTTTCCGATAATGTGTTTTCTTTTGTTTCTTCTCCGGGCAGTACAACTATTTCACTTGCCTTTGATGCGATAAATGGTGCAATATTTTTAGGAGTAGCAAGATATGAAAGTCCGCCTCCTGATTTAAGAAAAGCCATGGAAGCAAAGTAGGGTGCGCCAAGGTAGTTTTTTCCGCCGGATATAAACAATGCCTTCCCGAAGCTCCCCTTATAGGTATCATTTCCTCTTTTGGGGAGTTCTATAGGTATATTTATCTGGACCTTTATAACCTCAGAGTCGTAAAGTGAAGGTGGGTAAGATATATGAGATACATACAGTTTGCCTGTGTAATCCGCACCGGGATAAATAAAAGAGCCTCTTTTGGGCAAGCCAAATGTAATTGTGTAGTTTGCTTTTACGGCAATTCCCATGATTTCACCGGTATCTCCGTTGATGCCAGACGGGATATCAATACTAAAAACAGGTTTTCCGCTTATGTTTATTCCTTGAATAATTTCTTTGTATATTCCCTTTATTTCTCTTGAAATTCCTATCCCGAAAACTGCATCTATGATTGCATCGCATCTAAAAACGCTCATTTCCGTTATTCTATCAAAAAATTTGATGTTGTATTTCTCCACTGGAAAACCGTTAAGTCTCTTGTAATTTTTCAGTGCTACTCCTTTTAGCTTTCCCTCTTCTCCTATGAGAAATACTGAAACAATTGCACCGGATGAAGCAAGTTTTCTTGCAACAACAAATCCATCTCCTCCATTATTTCCTGTTCCTGCAAATAGTACAAAGCGTTTGTCTTTAACTCCGGTCATTTCTTTTTCAATCGTGTAGAAGGCTGCATTTCCCGCGTTTTCCATTAAGATTTCGGATGTCAGGCCAAAGTCTTCGGCTTTTTTATCCAGCATCCTTATTTCACTCACTGATGCAATTTTCATTTTATTCCTCCTCGTAAATTGCTATTGCAATAGCGTACTCTTTTTCATGCGAAATAGATATTTTTACATTTTTTATCTTTGTATACGGTTTTTCGCTATCTTCATTTAATATTTCAATTTGATTTAGGGGAAGTTTTATACCGCTTGCTTTAATGACTGCTTCTTTGGCCGCAAATTTTCCGGCAAGATGCTCAAAAGGGTTTTTAAATTTTTTCGTATATAAAATTTCTTCCTCCGAATAAACTCTTTTAAGGAATTTATCTCCGTAGTGTTTTGCCATATTTTCTATTCTTTGTATTTTTACGATATCAGTCCCAACTCCTTTTATCATATTTTATTATAGTATGAAGCGAATTTTTGTAAAATGCTATTTTAGTGTAAAATGAATCAATGTAGTATATTTTGTTAGGAGGAAACCATGAATAGAATCAGTGAGCAAATCTTGAGGGCCCTTTTAAAATCGCATAAGTCTTTATGGGAAATTATTAATCATCAGGATGGAGATATTAAAGAAGCAATTGCCGTTTTGGATGAATTTAAGAAAAAGGGATTTATACTGCCCGATGAAGATAAAATTATGCTTTCCACAAAGGGAAAGGAATTTGCAATAAGTAATAATGTAAGGGCGGAGATTGATTTTTATTGTAAAAAATGTAAAGGTACCGGTATTGTTTTGGGTGATGCATTCAAAGACTCATTTGAAAAGTTTCGAGAGATTTTTAAAAATAGACCTATGGAAACTGCTGAATTTGATCAAGGAGTTGTTCCCCCGGAAAATTCTGTTAGGCGCGCTGAGTTCGTATATCTTAGGGGAGATCTTGAAAATAAAAAGTTGTTTTTCCTGGGAGATGATGACCTTACCAGTATTGCTATGATGCTTACCGGGCTTCCGAAGGAAATTAGAGTGGTAGAAGTGGACGAGCGTATTGTTAATTATATAAACAAGATAGCAAAAAAATATAACCTTAATGTTAAAGCTTTTTTATACAATGCAATGAATCCGTTGCCTGACGAGTATAAAGGAAAATTTGATGCTTTTTCTACTGATCCGGTAGAAACCGTGCCCGGTATGAAACTTTTTATTTCGCGATGTGCAGAATCACTAAAAGGTGAAGGTGCGGCAGGTTATTTTGGGGTTAGCCATTACGAATCTTCATTGAAAAAATGGATGGGTGTTGAAAAAAATTTACTTGCAATGAATTTTGTAATTACGGATATTTTGAGGGATTTCAACCACTATTTGCTTACCGGAGAGAGAATTATAACTGAAGGTTTCAGGGTGGTTAAAGAAGCTCCTTTTTTGCCAAAAGCACCTGATTATGCATGGTATCGTTCGACATTCTTTAGAGTGGAGCTTGTGGATAAAGTAAATCCTCTTATTACAGGAAAAGTTAACTGGCAAAGAGATCTTTATTATGATGAAGATACTTATGTTGCACTTCCGTAAAAAATGCTTTCAAAGATAAAAAGTGTTTCCTTAAACGGACTTGATGAAATTGATGTAATCGTTGAGATTGATATTTCTCACGGCTTACCTTCTTTTAGTATTGTTGGTTTACCTGATGAAGCGGTGCAGGAGTCGCGTGAAAGAGTACGTTCCGCAATTAAAAACGCAGGTTTTGCGTTTCCGCTTCAGCGAATTACGGTAAACCTTGCACCTGCTGAGGTAAGAAAAGCCGGTTCTGTTTATGATTTGCCTATTGCGGTAGGTATTCTTGTTGCAACCGGAGCTGTTCATTCTAAGAAAGCGGTTGAAAAATTTCACTTTGCCGGAGAGCTTTCTCTCGATGGTCAAATAAGAAAAATTTCCGGTGCCTTGCCTATGGCAATAGGGCTTTCCGAAGAAGGTGCGCACTTTGTTATCCCGGAAGAGAACCGTGACGAAGTAGAAATTATTACAGGTGTTGAAGCATACCCGGTGCATCATTTGCATGAACTTGTGGAATTCTTGAACGGTGACCGTGAAATTGTGCCTATTCACCAAAGTATGGATGAAAAACTGAAAAATACAAGTGCATTTGATATGGATTTTTCAGATATTAAAGGTCAGTTTCAAGCAAAACGTGCTATGGAAATTGCAGCTGCAGGTGGACACAACATTGTGATGATGGGAAGCCCGGGATGTGGTAAAACACTGCTTGCACGAAGACTTCCTACAATTTTACCACCTCTTAGCGAAGAAGAAGCAATTCAAGTTACACAGATATATAGCGTAGCAGGCTTGCTGCATCGAGGTATCATTACCGAGAGACCGTTCCGTGCCCCGCATCATACTTCTTCGTCCGTTGCAATTATCGGGGGCGGTAGAATTCCCAAACCGGGAGAAATTAGCCTTGCTCATAATGGTGTACTATTTTTAGACGAACTTCCTGAGTTTAGAAGAGATGTTCTTGAGGTGTTAAGGCAACCTATGGAAGATGGTTTTGTAACAATTGCGCGTGTAAAAGAAACGATTGTGTACCCTTCAAGATTTATGTTGGTTGCTGCTATGAATCCTTGTCCATGCGGATGGTACGGTGACCTTGTTCATCCATGCAGCTGTTCCGTGTATGATATAAAAAGATATAGAAATAAAATCTCAGGACCTTTATGGGACAGATTTGATATTCAACTTGAACTTCCGCGTCTTTTACCAGAAGAGATGGCAAGAGAAGGAAAAGGGGAATCCTCTGCAAAAATAAGGCAGAGAGTGATAGATGCAAGAAAAATTCAACAGGAAAGATACAAAAGTACCGGTATTTTTTCTAATGCGCAACTTACACCAAGACTAATGAAAGAATTTATACGGCTTGGAGAGGAAGAGAGGAACTTTATGATAAATGCATCCGAAAAACTTGGGCTTACGGGCAGAGGTTTTGATAGGATACTTCGTGTTGCACGCACTATTGCTGATTTGGACAATAGCAAAAATGTGTGCCTTCCGCATATTGCCGAAGCCATACAGTATAGAATAGACTTATCTCTGACGTGATATATGGCAAAATCTAAGAAAAAGGTAATTAAAAATGAAGAGAATCAGGTAAAACT
>CAYYKP010000077.1:0-5415 GCA_964468055.1 uncultured Caldisericales bacterium | reverse complement strand
TAGAACTTATTCGGGAACTTGACAAAAAATTATTAAGTTTTAAAATGAAGCATAAAGTAGTAAAAACATAAATAAAAAAAGAGGATAAATGCGAAATAAAAAGATTTTAATTCTTTTGTTTTTGTTATTTTTCCTAAGCGGGTGTGGCTTACTTGGGCCAAGTAAGGTGATTAAACAAAGAACCTCTTCTGAAGAAATTTTAGTAAAATCACAAACGCCTTTACCGGTCGACCTCTTGATTTTGCTTGACCAATCCGGGAGCATGAGTGGGGCAATGGGTCAAGCAGCTACAGATCCAAACGGATTAAGGGTTGATGCTGTAAAATATTTTATAAATAACTTTTCTACAAAGAGCGATCAGAAATCTCCCAACAGAATTGGGATTATTAATTTTGGAAGCAATGTTCCCAGACAATACTTGATACCCCTAACAGAAGTTTATTTTCAAAACCAACAAGCTATTAATAACCTTACTTCAAAAATAAAACCTCTTAATTTAGGAGGGACAAATTTTATCTCTGCTTTACAGAATGCCGCTGAGGAATTTCAAAGAAACAACTCATTCAGTTCAAATAGAAGCTCAGCAGTAGTTATTTTCACAGACGGAGAGCCTTATGATAGCCGGAAACTGAGCCTTTCAACATATTTTAAAGAGATAAAAAGCTATATAGATAAAAACTTTCCTAAAAGCTGCCGAATTTTTATAGTGGGTATTGATGACAAGCGAAATACCTGGTCAAAAACATTGCCGTACTGGAAGCAAATTTTACCCGAAAAGCGCATTTTAAAAATAAACAAAATGTCAGATCTGCAGGAGATTTTTAACAATATAATAAGACAGATATTCCAAATACCTAATGTGGCACCTGATGTAGTGGGTACAACTGAAAAGCCTTTCACTGTACCCCCTTATATAGATTCTCTTGAACTCCATGCTTTTTTTAAGGGAAAGAAAGGGAAACTTTTAGTATACAATCCTAACAATAAGGTAGTTGACTTCCAAAAAACTACTGGATGCTATGAGATTGATAAAGGGACATATACCATTTTTATAATTTCTCAGCCCCCGCCTGGAAAATGGAAATATAAAATGGTTGAAGGGACTGGCACAGTCGAGATATACAAAAATTTTATTCCTGTAACCGTAGGTCTTATTACTCCTAAGTCTCCGTACCCTGCCTTTAAAAAATCGAAAGTGCTCGTTGAATTTGTAAAAAAGAATGGCGCCCCAGTAAAGTCAGATCCAAGATATCCATTAAGAATAGCTGTATCTATCAAGGATGAAAGTGGTAATATCATCTTCAATGACATTTTAAATAAGGCTGCACAAGTGGGTATATACAGGAGCAATAAGATCTTTTACCCTGAGAAGGCAGGAATTTATAGTTTAACTTTTGGTGTAGCAGGAGGCACTGAATACAGCTACTCCTATACTAAAAAAATTGATGTTAAAGAAATCCCTTATCTCTCACCAGTTTATCCAACTTTTGAT
Organism: uncultured Caldisericales bacterium; assembly: GCA_964468055.1. Taxonomy (GTDB): domain Bacteria; phylum Caldisericota; class Caldisericia; order Caldisericales; family Caldisericaceae; genus S016-85. Next base: position 3,923 of record CAYYKP010000077.1, on the reverse strand, counting down.
TCTATTACTCCTATAGGCAAACAAGTAAACTTGAAAGTAAAACTACAGAAAATGGGAAAAGATATAGATCCTGCCCAAGAATTTGGTACAAACCCGCTTCTTCTTGTAAGAGCACAGATTGAAAGCCCGTCTGAACTTGAGAAACAACAGGGTACTATAGCAAAAGTAGTGTGGCTTGATCCAGACAAAAATCGAAGTAATTTATTTTCCTGTTTAATTCCCATAGACAATGTCCAAAGGGGCAATTACACTATTCTTGTAGCTCTTAAGGGAGTGCTAAAATCTTCAGGAGAGATTTATAGTAATGTCCTTTCGATTAATTTTGCAATGGCACCTACCACTTGGCAGAATGCGAAGCGTAAAACATTTTTAATCATCATAGTCCTGTTTATTCTATGGCTATTGCAGTGGTTCTTATTCATATGGCTTAGAAAAAGTTCTATCAGGGACATAGTCACAGTTTTATTCTATGCAAAAAAGGAAGATAGAGAAATTACGCTCCAACAAAAAACCCTTAGCAGAGGAAGGTTTGTGCTGTTTACTGCTGCTTCAGCAAACCTCTTTGGAATTCCAAGCAATGAAAGGAAAAATATGGGAATTGGTAACAAAATTGTACTTGTGTATGGTAGAGGCATAAATGTATATTACGCAGTCTTTAACAACCGCTTTGAGTATTTTGTTTTTCCATTGATTGGCTCTTATTTTAAAAAGGAGACTTTAACAAAAGGACTCGACAAAAATATTTTCGGAAACGTTTTTATAAATGTTAGTTAATTTGCCTAAAATATTTGAAAGGAGGAAAAATATATGGTAAATGGAACTTTAGTAATCGGTGTAGGCGGTACAGGAAAAGGAGCAATTAATTGGTTAAAAAGAAACGTAGAGGATAGAGGAACCAATCTGAGCAATGTTAAATTTCTTTGTATTGACAGCGTTGTGGAAGACCAATACGCATTTGTTGGCGACAAACCATATTATATAGATTTTGGTGCAGATTCTGAAGAATTCCTTGAAATGGGCTCTGAGCTTTTGCCTATCTACGAGAAGATAAGAAAGGGAAAGAAATACCCATTTATAAGCGAGTGGCTTGACCAAGACGATGCAATAAATACTCCCAATGATGCTATTGACACTCCCGAAGGGAGAGCACAAAACAGAGTTGCAGGAAGGGTAGATTTTTTCGTAAATGCTAATAATGTAGACAAGAAACTGCAGAATGCAATTTTAGAAATGTCTCAGGGAGCTAAAGGGATTCCTAACTCAACATGGGACATTTTTATTATTGGTTCTATGGTAGGTGGGACTGGCTCCGGTGCTTTTTTTGACACAGCAATCTTAACAAAAAAGAAAAGTGATGAATTATTGGGAGCAAGTAAAACATCTATATACTGGATTGTTGCTACGCCAGATGGTTATAGTCGTGTTTTTAATGATGCAAATGAAGTTCCTTTCAAAAACGCACGTTCTTTTGCATTTTACAGGGAATTGTCTCGATTGGCCATTAAGCCTGCAAATTCAGGGCATATAAAGTATACCAACGCAATTAGTGCAGACAGCGGGGGGCTTTTCAATTTCTGTTACATAATTGGAAAAAGTGACGCCGTTGATTTAGGTACTGTAATACCTAAGAACGGGGTAACACCTGCGATCGCAGATTTTGTATACACACTTATACAAGATCCAGGTAATATCCATGCCGGACCTTTTATGAAAGGCCGAGTAAAAGTTGAGAGAAAAAATAAGTTTTCCACTTTTGGTGTGTCACAGGCAATTTTCGATTACAAAGGCTCGATAGATAAATTTAAGCTATTTTTAACAAAGGAAGTTTTAGAGAAATTAGTACAGGAGGAAAATGCTCAAGTTACTCAAAGTGAAACCAAAGCCATTCAATTTCTCGACGGTTTCCGTTTCTCGAAATATATTGTTGCCTTCAAGAAAAATACAGGGGTAAGAGTGAACCCACCTACTAAGAGCATTAATGAATTGATCGGAATGATAGGTGCCTTAAGTACTATCTCTGGAAGTCCTTACGTTTTCCCTACATTTACTCCTCCTGATACAATTACAGATATCAAGAAATCAGTAACTTATACCACCCATTTTTTCCATAGGGTTGCCCATCGAGAAGTAATAAACGAGGCAGGCGATATTCTGGCTCGTTACATCGGGGATAAAGAAAGTAGAGACTTTCATCAGGTTCGAGGATGGGCTAAAAATCAGGGTACTGCACTTGTGCAGAATTTTGAAAAGCAAATGTATGAGGCAATCAAGGAAATATTCTGGGATAGTAATAAAGGAACATTTAAGAGACTTAATTCTGCTCAACCAAATACACTAATGATTGCTTATAAATTTCTTAGTTATATTAGGAATGCCTGTAAAGAATTCTCTAAGTATCTTGATAAAAAAATTAAGGATTATGGAGATAATGATCCAGTAGCACGTCAAAAGGCACTTGTAGAAGATATAGAAAGGGATATGCTGAAAGATCCTAATAACACAGATAGAAACAAACAGGCAGAATATCTTGAAGAAATGCAAAAACTACTTTATCTTGAGATTTGGCAAGTTTTGCTTGAAGAGTTCAGAGATATTTCAGTGTCTCTTTCTGGTGTATCAGAAAAATTTTGGGTTCTTTTCGGCGATCCTTCGCAGGGATGGGTAAGCTGCCTGAATAAAGCAATAGAAGCAACCAACAATAAAATTGAAGAAGTTGCAAACGTAAGAACCGAGCTCAAGAGTGTACCTACCAGAATTTACCTGCCTGAACCAGAAAGTAAGGGAGAACAATCTATTTATAAAAATTATTTAGATAGCGATAACCGTGTTGACGTGTTACTTAATGAATTAGGGTGGGCTTTTGTGGAAAGCAAGACAAACCCTGGAAGATACGAATTGCATTTGATATCTCCAAAAGAATTAGTCGAGAATCCTGTAAGTACTGCACTAACGTATGTTTTCAGCAACAAGCACACTACATCAGACGTAGGTAATTTCCGGATAGAGAAATTTTATGAGAAGTTTGAAAAAGATGTAAAAGAGGCACTTAAACCTTTCTCTATTTGGGATGCTCTTCAGTACGAGTTCAAGTACAACAACTCAAAGCCCAAAGAGATTTTTGTCAAAGAAATTATAGGCAAATTATCAAGCCTCAGCAAAGTTTTACTTCCATTAACTCCAAATACTCAAGCAAACTCAATTAATTATGCGGCAGTACTTGGTCATTTTTTGAGAACAACTGCGGGCAACGACCTTGCTACTCTATTTGACGAATCATTAACATTTGATAAAATAAATTTCAATGACAATAGGTTTGTAGCTTTTCTTCAGCTCGAACTCCTTATTCCTTACCAGAACTGGGCAGATTTCTCTTATATTTCGAAATCTTATTATGAATTTGCTGATAAAGATAAGTTCCCCATACATATTTTCAAGGAAGAGAAAAACAGTTTAAAAATTGAAAAAATACTACGTTCTCAACATTACAATAGAACTCAGCCTATTTGTCCAGAAGTCGTAGATTTATTAAGGGACTGGAACTCTCTAAAAACATTTGTTCTTGCCTACACATTAGGTATATTAGATAAATTTAAAAAACATGAGAATGATGATCCAATTTTGCCAGAACACTATTTTATTAGTGGGCAAGATAGCAATGGAATTGATAGAACAATAGACCTTGGGAAATCAGAGGATATTATGGAAGTAATGAAAAATTTCTTTTCAGATAATATATCACAGCAAATTGTAAAAAATTTATTATCCTCTTTTTTTAAGGAAACCCCAGGGTTAAAGAATAGCCTTAAGAATGCCCTAAATACGCTGGATATCAGATTAAAAGACAAGACTTTAAAGCAGGACCTGGAAGATACTTTTAGAGCAGTAATACTTGATTACATTCAATAGAGGATATCTTAAAAATA
>CAYYKP010000076.1:0-5447 GCA_964468055.1 uncultured Caldisericales bacterium | reverse complement strand
AAGAAAACACGTACAGGTATATCCTTCTTGACGATGACTATACTGTTATAGACTCGGTAAGACGGTATTTGAAGTACCTGGATAACACAGGCAAATCACCAAACACAATAAAGAATTATGCATACCATCTGAAACTTTATTTCGAGTATTTAAAAGATGTAGGCTTAGAATATGACAAGATTAACTCTTGTAAGGACAAAGGAGCAATAGATATTTTATCAGAATTCATCACATGGCTGCAAAACCCTCTTTACTTAAAAGGTAAGATTACATGCATGACTTCTCCTGAAAAAATGAGAAGCGCAAAGACTGTGAACTTAATTATAGGGGCAGTATTAAGCTTTTATGATTATTTGGCAAGGAATAAAGAGTTTGAAGGGATAGACGCATATAAAGAAGAAAGAAAGAACCCATTGTTTAAAAGTTTTTTATATGAATTAGTTGACAAACAAAAAGTAATCAGAGCAAACATCTTTCATCTAAAAGAAGCGAATAAAGAACTGCAACTCATCACGAGAAAAGAGTTTGAAGCTTTAAAAGAAAACTGTAACTCTATTCGCGACAAGCTTTTGCTGTCCATTATGTTTGAGGGAGGCTTGCGCTTAGGGGAAACAATAGGGCTTCATATAGCGGACATAGAACCGTGGGACAATAAAATAAACATTGTTCCTAGGGACGGTCTTGAAAACGGTGTGCGAGTTAAAAACGTAGCAAAGGGCTATGTTTATGTGCCTCCCTATGTTATGAGATTATTTTCGGATTATATAACCGAGGAATATGGAAACATTGATAGTAATTACATTTTTGTAAATCTGCATGGCAAAAACAAAGGGGGACCCATGAAACCGATCACTGTTCAAAAACTGTTCGAAAGGCTTAGTAAAAAGGTCGGTAAAAAAGTTCATCCACATATGTGTCGCCACGGTCATGCAACAGAGCTTCTGGAGTCCGGCTGGTCTATTATAGATATTAAAGATAACATGAGGCATCGGCAAATACAAACAACTACTATGTATATACATCCCTCCGACAGTTATAAGATAATAAAATACAAAGAATTTCAGGAAAAGCTAAGAAAAAGGAATAGTGAGGACGATAGATAAAATATACAGGCTGCCCAATTATTGCGAAAAAGACGTATGGGATTTAAAGGAGATACCCTTAAATCATATAAATATAGCTGCAAAAGGTTTGGGTAGCACGATTATAGATTTTAGACCTCTTAGTAATGTACAATTAAAAAAAGAGCTGAAGTTTTATCTTTTTAGCAACTTAAGTTCAAAGGAAAAAATGCCAAATTACAGTGCAAGAAGCTTAAAATTATTCTACATTTATCCTTCAAATGTTTTAATAGTTTACCTTGCAGAGATTTCCCCAAACATTCAAAGTTTTAGAGATGTGGATAGCAAATTAATTAGAGAATACAAGCTTTACTTGAAAAATAAAGTGGCTTCAGGTCAGACAAAATTGAAAAAAGGAGCAGTTATAACAAAGCGACTTCCTATCCTGCTTAAGAGTTTATTTTTATTTTACATGGAGAAATACGATAAGCGTTCCTACTTTGAGAGGGAAATTTGGCACCTAAAAGAACTTAATATATCAAAATCAAGAATTAATAGAAGTTTCCAAGTAAAAACATATACTTTCTATGAAATAGAAAACCAAATGAATAAACACATCTTTAAACTTTTTATCAAATATCTTTTGCAGACTACTTCGCTGTCGACAAACACCATATATGCAATTTATTCTGATGTAAAACAGTTTTTGATCTTCTTGGGTTCTATAGATGTTGACAGGATAAGCAGAAAAGATGCTGAAAGATATATAGCTTTCTTGAATACTAAAAGCCTTATTAATCGTACTTACAACCGAGAAATATATTCTTTAAAGCGCTTTATTGATTACTCGGTCGTAAAAGGGTTCTGCAAAAAGAACCATTTTTACTTTGAAGACACTAAAGAAGGATCAATCACATTTAGGTTAAAAACTGTGAGTCAATATACAATTGACCAGATATTCAATGTCATTCAAAAAGCGCCTCTGCAGTTAGCAGCTATGTTTTTAACCTTGTATTCTACTGGAATGAGAGTAAGCGAAGTATGTACAATAGAGAGAAGTAATGTTTATAAAGATCACAACGGCTATTTCATAAGGTTTTATCAGCAGAAAATGAGGAAGGAAGTAGTAAATCTAATCCCAAAATCGCTTTATTCCCTACTGAAAAAACAAAGTTTAGCTGTACAAGATAGGTTCCCCGGCGATGCACGATACCTTTTCCCTTCTAGTAAAAATACAGCATACATGTCGAATACATTTAGAGGACAACTTAGAAGTTTTTTTAATAAAAACAATATAAAAAATCCTGATGGTACGCTGTATAATTTCAGGCCACATGAATATAGACATACAATGGCTACCGAGCTAGTAAAAAGAAAAGTTCCCTTAAGTGTTATTCAAAAAGTCTTACATCATGTATCACCTGAAATGACATTTGCATATATTGAAATAAACGACAAGAGAAGAATGAAGAAGTACAAAGAGTTTATTAATACTAAAGGGGTAAGTGTGAGATTAATTCCCACAGATATAAAAAAGGACGCTGAGGTAGAATGGATGAGGAAAGAAATCAATGTACAGGCACTACCTAATGGAATTTGTACTTTATCAGTTAGGTTTGGAAAGTGTCCTCATGCCAACGCGTGTTTGACCTGTAAATATTTTGTAACAAGTGAGGAGTACTTACCTGTATTAAAAAAGCAGCTGGCGCTAACAATAAAGTACCTCAAGGCGGCAAAGAAGAATGGTTGGACAAGGCAGATAGAAACTAATGAAGAGGTTAAGCATAACCTGACGAGGATAATAAAAAAATTAGAGGAGAAAGTAAGCAGTGAGAATGGAAAAATATAATATTGATTTTCAATTAGATTATAAAATTTTGCCACCGTTAAAAGATAATTTTTATAAAGGCAATACATGGAATTTTATGGAACACAGGTTCTTCCATTTGCTTGCACCTAAACAAAAAACCTATATTTCTAAAAGACGCCATGAGATCGACTTTTCGGAGTGCAAAAACTACTATATTGCCAGAGAATTAAAGTATTTTTGCTCAGAGCGAATAGAAAGTAAGCATACGTGTTTAACCACTTGCACAGCTTCAATGGTACACAATGTCAAATTAATCATAGAGTTTATTAACTTTATTCCTGCAATTAAAAGTATAATAGAAGTGCCTAAAGACAGACTCATTAGAGAGTTTGAAACATTTTTAGAGAATAGAGGAATAAAAAATTCGCGTAGTACTACACGGATATCTAAGAATATGAATTTAATAAAGTACAATGTACCTGCCAGCCATATCTATTTTCTAAAAAGATATTGGGACTTTATATATGCACTCGAGTTTCCCGATGACAGAGCAGAAACTGATAAAGATAAATGGGACATAAGAAAAGTTCCATTTTACGTTAAGGGATTGGATCCTTCCCGCCCAAGATATACAATAAGTTTTGCAAACATAAAACAGGAGAAGTTAAAAAAGTTGGCCAAAACATATATTAAGCAGAGATTGCAAACGAAGAAATACTCTACATGTATCGAGGATTTAAAAGGAATCAATTTGCTTTCAAGATTTTTGTATGAGAAATACCCGTTTATCAACGATCTGAGCAGACTAAATAGAAACATGATCGAAGACTTTTTAGGATTTGTAGAATTCTCAGATTTGTCAGAACGGACAAAAGCTAAAAGAAAGGGTACGGTTGCCACCTTCTTTAACCTGTGTATCCTTAATAGATGGCAGGGTGCACCATCGCAAACTCTTATGCTACCGGCTGATGTAAGGTGCAAAATTAAATACCTTCCCAAGTATATAGAAGACGATGTTCTTGCTCAACTTAACAGTAATCTGCGGGCATTGCCTGTCCAGATTGCAAGAATGGTTTTTGTTATAGAGAATATAGGAATGCGAGTTAGTGAGTTGTGTTTATTAAAAGTTGGCTGTGTGAGAAAAACTGTGAGCGGAAACTATATGTTGGAGTACTATCAAGAAAAAACAGCTATGATAAACAAGGTACCGATCTCAGATGAAGTAGCTCAGGTTATATTTAAAGCAGAAGAGGATAGCAAGGAAAAATTTGGGGATTCGGTTATATACGTCTTTAGTAAAAGCGAGAGCTTACCAATTTCCAAGGAATCTTTCTCCTACAATATTAACAAATTGTCTTATAAGAAAAATATAAGAGATAAGAATGGAAATCTCTTTAGGTTCAAGTCGCATCACTTTAGGGGAACTGTCGCAACAAGATATATAAATTTGGGAGTAGATTATAATGTCATTAGTATGCTATTAGGACATAAAACAAATCACTCCTTAATGCATTACATCAAGTTGCATGATGTTACTGTTGCTAATGCGTTACAAGAAATATTGAATTATCAAAACCAAATGATTAAAAATATAGGCATTCCCTCCCGGATAATAAAGAGTAATCATGAAGATAGTTATTCTACCCCTCTTCCAAATGGGCATTGTAAAAAACCCTTATCACAAGGTGTTTGTACAAATGCTATGTCGTGCTACTCTTGTTCTATGTTCCAGCCCAGCATAGAATACATAGATATTTATATAAAACAGCTTCAACTTGCAAAAGCTAATGTAGAAATTGCGAAGATAAATGGCTTTGAGAGGCTCTTACAAGTTAATTCAGACTTAGTAAAAAGCTTAGAAAAGATAATTAACTCGGTAACAAAAAATAAGGAGGAAAAAACAGATGAAAAAGGCAAATACTAAAAAGCTTGTTCAAATGGCAAAACTTAAAACTGAGTATACAAAACAGAAGGTAATTAATACTATTAACAAAATGGTTAAAAATGGTGAGAGAATTACTTTTTATGGAGTTTACTCAAAAGCGAAAGTTTCTAAATCTTTTGTATATAGAAATAAAGAAATTAGAACCTTAATCGAGAAGTACCGTGGAAGCAGTGAGAAAAAAATCCAGACAGAAGATGCAAAAGACGTAATTATAAAATCGTTAAGATTGCAGATAAAAGAGCTGAAAGGGGAACTTAAAAAAAACAAGAAGGATGAGTTGTGGAAAGATAAATATACAAAGCTTCTTAAAGAAAACAAAGAGCTTAAAAGGCAACACGAAAAATTATACGCCCAATTATATAATAAGCCATAGGGTAATATAAATAAAAGTTTATAAGTCAGTATATTTAAAACAACAAATAGCGTTTGTCACATAATTGATGAAGGATAGATTATTTGTGCCTTTATGAATTCTTTTTGTATTATGTTTTAGACAAAACAATTTGTATTACACCACGAACCTAGTGGTATGGTAATATAAATAGACGATAAGTCTAATGAGAAGTCACTTTTAATTTCCCCATTTTCTTTAACCTGTAAAATACTGTATTTAACATAGAAGTACCTCTCT
>CAYYKP010000075.1:0-5452 GCA_964468055.1 uncultured Caldisericales bacterium | reverse complement strand
CGAACTTGTTTCGGAATCTCGTCTTTGTTTTTCAATAAGAGTTTTAACGAAAAGATGTTTCCTCGAATTATAGACTCTGAAATAAATTCAGGGTGACAGAAAGGAAGTTATTGTAAGAGAGTGAAACGGACGTGGCAATCACTGCCCTGGTAAATTAATTTCTAAAGTTTATATGATCTTTTAAGGGAAGAACGGACGTGCTCTTTTTGTGTGAAGAGTTTAGCTCTGGTTATTCCTTGCAGCTTATTCCTGGCGAAGACATAAAAGAAACTACTGCACAAACTTTTTCTTTCTTCAACACTGTATAAAGGATATGATAATTCAAATTGAACTTTACAATAACTTGTAAAAATTCCACCATAGTATAAAATAACTCAGAGGTTATGGAGATGATAATACAAATATATGCAATAGTTACTAAAGAAGATGTCAAAGCACTTTGTAAGATAGACATTGACCATATTGGTATAGTAGTAAACCAAATGGGAAACAAAGAGAAGGGTATCATTTCCATAGATAAAGCAGGAGAGATCATAAAGATAGTAAAAGAATGCGGGAAAATTTCCACGGTAATATTGGATACTACAAATCCAGAAGAGATAGAATTTTATACGGATACATTACATATGGACATATTACATGTTTGCAAAACTCTTAAAGAAAATAAGCTAAGAATTTTAAGCGAACTACTCTCTGAAAAAGGAACGCAATTAATGTATGCAATTCCGGTAAAGGATGAATCAAGTATAGAAGAAGCAAAAATGGCAGAAAACTATGTTGACATTATAATGCTTGACTCCCCATTTCAAAGTAAACAGATGAATGGCTTTATCGGTGCAAGCGGCAGGACTCACAATTGGGACATAAGCGCTGAAATAGTCGAATCAACTTTTAAGCCTGTGATATTAGGAGGAGGATTATCTCCTGAAAACGTGCAAGATGCAATTAAAAAGGTACATCCTGCCGGAGTGGATGCAAAGACATCCCTTGATGTTCCAGGTAGTTTCGGCAAAAAGAATATAGAAAAAGTAGTAAATTTTGTAAGGAGGGTTAGAGAACTTGAACAAAAGTAAACTTCTTGTAGTCGGAGATAATTGCTTTGATATAACAGTAAAAGGTAATTTCGAATTTGAGGAGGATAGAAATTTTACTCCTAACGAATACAAAACAACCCCTGCGGGCACAGGGGTAAATTTCGCAGTAGCATTTTCTTGCTTTTCCGGTTCTGCTAACTATTTTTCACCGATATCTCAGGACAGCTTTGGACAAGAAATAGAGAATTTATTTAAAGAGAAAAATATTAATGTTTACAGCAAAAAAACTAAAAAGAAAACTGCTTTAATAGTGGCAATAATAAATGAAATCGGGGAACGTACAACATTCGCCATGCTAAAAGATACATCCTACACAGATATAAATGTTAAGGACTTTGAAAATATAGCAGATAAATTTGATGCGCTTTACATAAGCGGAGGCATTTGCACAACACAAAAAATACAGAGAGACATAATCAAAATTTCAGAAAGCGCATTAAAAAGAAAGATGCAAATATTTTTTGACCCGCAAATTAGAATAGGAAAAAATATACCTGGTTTTTTGGAAACAGCAATTAGAATTGCAGATACAAGTGATATTGTTTTTGCAAACAAGGATGAGCTTGAAATAATGGACCTATCACAAAACCGATTTATAGTAGACAAAAAGGGCAGTAAAGGTGCCACGGTTTTCTACAATTCAAAAAAGTTTTCAGTAAATGGCATTAAAGTGAATGCTACAGATACGAGTGGAGCAGGTGATATTTTTAATGCAGCATTTTTATCCTGCTATTTGGATAAAAGACCACTCATTGAAACACTAAAGTTTGCAAATTATGCAGCTGCATTGTCCGTTACTAAAAAAGGAGTGTATACCCCGTCGCGCAAGGAAGTAAATAATTTTATAAACAGACTAAAAAATGAAAGGTAGATTCTCAAAAGTGTTTTTTAAAAAACTGCAGGCAAGGATAAAAGTCATATTAATTCCGGGGTATATTCAGAAGCCCGTAAAATTTACATATGAGTAAGTTCAAACTTGTTTCGGACTTTAATCCCACGGGCGATCAACCAGAAGCAATAGAAAAACTTACGGAAGGTTTACAAAAGGGATACAAGTTCCAAACTCTTCTCGGCGTTACAGGTTCAGGAAAAACATTTACTATGGCAAATGTTATAGAAAATGTGCAAAGACCAACGCTCATCATGTCTCACAATAAAACTCTTGCGGCACAGCTTTATTCGGAATTTAAACATTTTTTCCCCGAAAATGCAGTTCACTACTTTGTAAGCTACTATGATTTCTATCGGCCCGAGGCATATGTTCCGCAACTGGACTTGCACATAGATAAAACCGCAGATGTAAATGAGGACATTGCACGCTTGAGGCATGCGACCGTAAGGGCACTACTTGAAAGGCGTGACGTGATAGTGGTTGCTTCAGTTTCCTGCATATACGGATGGGATTCTCCCGATGAATACAAGGAACAATTGTTTACAGTTAAAGTCGGGGAACGAATTAAAAGAGCCAACATTGCATTGGGACTTGCAAGATTGCAATACGAAAGAAACGATTTTGATTTTAGGCAGGGTAGATTTAGAGTGCGCGGAGATATTGTAGACATATTTCCAAAAGAAGCGGAAACGGCAATACGTGTTGAATTGTTTGGTGACGAAGTGGACAGCATAGTAGAATTTGACCCTCTTACCGGAGAACTTATCCGAAAACATTCATTATTTACATTTTTTCCTGCTTCACAATTTCTTACAACAATAGAGCGTATACATAGGTATGCAAATGAAATAAAGAAAGAGCTTGCAATGCGTGTAGAATTTTTTAGAAAGCAAGGAAAACTTGTGGAAGCACAACGCATTGAAGAACGCACGAATTACGACCTTGAAATGCTTGAGCAAACAGGATACTGCCCGGGTATAGAGAATTACTCACGCTATTTTTCCGGTCGAAAAGCGGGTGAAGAACCGTATACCTTGCTTAATTTTTTCCCGGATGACTTTCTTATGTTTATAGATGAATCGCATATTTCTACACCTCAGATAAAGGCAATGTATCACGGAGATCACCAAAGAAAGCTTACACTGGTTAAATATGGATTTAGATTACCTTCTGCACTGGACAACAGACCATTAAAATTTGACGAATTTCTTGCGCATACTAATCAATGTATCTTTGTCTCTGCGACACCCTCGGAATATGAAAGAAACATCAGCTCTCAAACAGTAGAGCAAATTATTCGTCCCACAGGGCTTGTAGATCCGAAAGTAGAGGTAAGGCCTACAAAAAACCAGGTTTTTGATTTAATGGATGAAATCAGGAAACGCACAAAGAAAAATGAACGTGTGCTTGTTACAACACTAACAAAAAAACTTTCGGAAGAGCTTGCAATGTTCCTTACAGAGCATGATATAAAAGCAAAATATTTGCATTCGGAAATAAAAACGCTTGAGCGGGTAAAAATTCTGAAAGCCTTAAGGGAAGGCAAGTTCAATTGCCTTGTAGGGGTAAATTTATTGAGGGAAGGACTCGACCTGCCGGAAGTTTCCCTTGTCGCAATTTTAGATGCGGATAAAGAAGGGTTCTTGCGCTCCGAAGTTTCCCTTGTTCAAACAATGGGCAGAGCTGCAAGGAACGTGTCTGGCAAAGTTATAATGTATGCAGATGAAATGACAAAATCCATGAAAAATGCAATGAGGGAAACAAACAGAAGAAGAATAAAACAATTTCAGTACAACAAAGAACATAATATTACACCTCAAACAATAAGAAAAGCAATTTCAGATCTTATCGATTTACCCTGGAAAAAGGAAAAAGAAATTGAGGAAATAGATCTAAGTAATCTAAATCCGGAACAGTTCAAGGCATTAATATTAGAATTAACGGAAGAAATGCATCTCAAAGCGGATACACTTGAATTTGAAGAAGCCGCAAAACTCAGAGATAAAATTGATAAATTAAAAGAAATTTACAGAAGGAGAAAAAAATGAAAAAGAAGATAGGACTTGCTCTTGGAAGTGGAGGTCCGCGAGGGCTTGCGCACATAGGAGTAATAAAAATTTTAAAGGAAAACGGATTTGACATAGATATTATCTCCGGTTCAAGTATTGGTGCTCTGGTTGGCGGCGCCTACGCAGTAACGCAATCCATAAAAGAAGTGGAAAAAATTGCTTTGTCTACTGATATGAAAATGGTACTCGGTATCCTATTTGATCCGACAATAAAATCCGGATTAATACGAGGAGAAAAAGTAACAAAGTTTATTAAAAAAATGTTCGGAGATCCTGATATAGAAACATTAAAAACAACATTACTTCCGGTTGCAACTGATTTTTCAACAGGAGAACCTGTGATTTTTACAAAGGAAAGTTTTGTAAAAACCATAAGAGCAAGTATATCCATTCCATTTTTATTTCAGCCTGTGCTTATAGGAAACAGAGTATTTGCTGATGGAGGACTTTCCATGCAAGTGCCTGTCCGTCCTTTGAAGGAGAGAAAGGTAGATGTTATTATTGCGGTAAATCTTGCAGAAAATGCATATGATAAAAAAGATTTCTTCGTAAGCGGACTCGTGCATTCGCCAATTGGATTATATAAAATGGCAGTGAATTCGATAGGAATTTTAGAAATAAATCTTGCGCATGAGAACTGCAGAAATGCAGATATTGTTGTTTCTCCAAACGTGCAGAATGTTGGATGGGACAATTTCTGGAAACCTAAAAGTGTAATAAAACAAGGAGAGATTGCCATGCAAAAGAAGCTGCCCAAGCTTATAAAACTATTGAATAAAAGCTAATCTATTGTTATTTTTTCTATTTATCCTGTAATTCTAAGCTTATCCAGTTATCGTATATAATACTCTATTCTGAGTCTATTCTGTCATTCTGAACGGAGTGAAGAATCTCTGCCCTAACAACATTACGGAAGGAACAAAAACTGAGACTCTTTGCAAAAGCAGCTCAGAGTTACAAAAGCGAGATCCTTCGCAAAAGCAGCTCAGAGTTACAAAAGCGAGATCCTTCGCAAAAGCAGCTCAAGGATAACAACCCTATGCCGTCATTCTCGAGGGAGTGAAAAAACCGTGGCAATCTCTTATTTTAAAAGATAGATTTTCGAAAAAACCTTATGACTGTACTTTTAAAAAGCAATTTATTCAACAAAAATAGATTTTTTTGAAAATTAAACAAAAAATCATAAAAAAACTATTGCAAAAGAATGAGAATAGGTCTAAAATATAAAAAACATAATAGGAGGTGAAAGTAATGATACTTAAATGGAATAGGAATAAAAAAGGATTTACACTTGTAGAACTTGCGATTGTTATCGCAATTCTTGGTATTCTCGCACTTTATGCCCTACCAAAATATCAGGGAATGGTAAAAGAGGCAAGAAGTTCAGAAGCAAAAGC
>CAYYKP010000074.1:0-5536 GCA_964468055.1 uncultured Caldisericales bacterium | reverse complement strand
TTCCTTGAGGCAAAGACGGGAAGAAAATGGAAGCTTTAAGGTTTTAAACTATCCTACCTAACATCTTGTAGCAGTGTTTTTAAGAATTGCAAAGTCTATAGAGGATTAATCAAAATACCAGTTTCTTTAATGTGAGAAAATTTGGCTAAAATGGTGTCCTTTCAAGGAAGAGACGAGTAGCATACCATAAGGTGCTAGAATTGGGTAGCTGCTACTGTAAATGGTACAATCAGATGAATATTGTGATCAACATAAAGTAAGAATTAGAAAGCTTACAACTCTACTTATGTATTGTGAGGAAGTAACGTCTGCAGAATAGGCTTTATCCATAATGAAGTATAGAATTAACTACTTTGGTAAATGGGGATTCATGGCTTGTTCAGCACAAATAGGGAGTTTGACTATTGAATCAAGAGTTGGATAACAAAGTCGAAGCAATTTTAAGCTATCTTAAGGACATTACTGAACTTGGTCTTAAGGTTTATAGAACAGTTGAAGAACATCAGGAAGGTTTTCTTCTTTTTCAAAATGAACTGCCTAAGGTTCCCGGTGTTTCATTATTTAAAACCTTAGGAAATGATCTGTCTTGGCTTTCAGTTTCCCGTCAGAAGATCCCCAAATCCCCTAATTTGCCTAGCACACTTAAGGATTGGGTTAAAGTTTCAAGTGAGCCAGGTAATGAGCCGGAGATTATTGATCAACGTTCCATTATTGAGGATGAAAATCATCGAACAATCAATTTTCATGATGATAAGGTTAGAGAAAGTGCATTCAAGGAATATTTTGAAAAATGGACACAATGGGCAGAAGAGGTTAATGTTAAAAAGAAAGCGCAAGCTTTATTTGAAAAGTTATTTAAAGTTAACGAAAAATTAAAATACGATGAACAACTTGAACTTGTATGGGGACATGGTCTTTTTCTTTGGAAAAATAATAAACATACAATTAAATATCCGTTAGTAACGCAGCGTATGGTTATTGAACATCGCGCGAGCGATGGAGTGATCAACATTTTTCCTGATGATATAGAGCCAAAATTAGAATTAGGTGTATTAATGGAAGATAGTTCGCTGAAATTACCCAATATTAGGAAAGAATTCACAGAGGCTTTACATAAAATAGAAGAGCCTACGTCTAAAGATTCCCTATATCCTCTTGACTTTTGTCTTCCTATTTTGAAGAAGATAGCGGGTTTAATTCCTCCTGGTGACGGAGAATTTATTAATGAAATCTCGAAACTACCTGATTTAACACCAGACAGTAAACCGTGTATTATTAATTGTTGGACTCTGTTCTTGCGTAAACGTCGGCAAGATGCTGTTATGCAGGATATAGAAACATTTAAGAACAAGATTAAAGGAGAAAAAATAAAGTCAATAGGATCATTATTACCGCTTATACGTGAGCCAGAAAATAGACCGTCAAAGCGAACAGAAGGAAGGAAATTTGATGAATGGGGAACTATTTTAAATAAACAAATATTGTTTCCCCTTCCTGCTAATGAAGAACAAGTCCAAATTCTTGACCGTTTTTACCATTCAGACGGAGTTCTTGTTTGGGGACCTCCTGGAACTGGGAAAAGTCATACCATAGCTAATTTAATTTGCCACTTTATGGCGGAGGGTAAAAGGGTTCTGGTTACCAGTCAAAAAGATCAGGCTCTTAGTGTGCTTTACGATATGATCCCCAAGAATTTAAGGTCACTTTGTATGAGTGTGTTTAGCAACGCTCGCAACGGTCGGAAAAAATTGGACCGGGCAGTTGCTACTGTGACTGAAATTGTTACTCAATCACAACCTAATGTACTTCAAGAAAAGATAAAAAATTTTGAGGATAATCTTGATAAAATCCACAAAAAATTAATAACTACTGAAGAAAAGTTAAGGGATTTATCCCTTACTCAATTTAGGTACATTAAATTTGATGGTGAAGGAATTTTGCCTACTAATCTTATCAAAAGGATAACAAAGGAAGAAAAAAAACATGCTTGGTTTACAGACAGTCCAGATTACAAAGTTAAGATCGATAGTTCCAATGGAAAGGAAATTGCTAATATAGTAGTCAACTATCCACTTTCCGATGAAGAGGTAGAAAAACTTAAAATATTGCGAAGCCATCTACTCAAGTATCTTAATGATTTATCCTATAACTTACCAATTACAAGTAACTTAGTTGATGAGGCAAAGTTTCAAAAAATAGTAGAAGATTTCGAAAAGGTTTCCAAGATCAATAAGACAATAGAAATGCACATACCAACACTTGTCTTTAAAAATGAAAATGAGGAAGTTTTAAGTAAGGCACTTGAAGTTTTTGAGAAAATGGTAAACATACATAAGTTAATTACTGAAAATTGGCAGTATTCATTGTTAGCACAGTTCCGGGAAGATGATTTTAAAGCAAATAAAATTGAACATGCTATTAAAAAACTTAATATATATGCTGAGAAATTAAATAAACTTTTCCAAATTCGGGATCCTCTTCAATCTATCAATCTGCCGAAGCTTTTTAGCTTGGAAGAGCAGAAGACCTATGTCGAACAAGTTATTGATCGCTTGAAAAGCAAAAAAAAGATTTTTAATTTTTTCGAGAAATTTTCCAATAGGAAAAAGATACATGCTTTAAAATCCGTACTTATAAATGGCAAATCTCCTGGTTCTACAGAGGAATGGGAAGATGTCTTAAACTATATTGAAATTTTAATAGCTACTAGTGAACTTAAATACCAATGGAATAGCTTTGCTCAGAGCATAAATGCGCCACAATTATCTAACGGCGAAGTAACCGAACAAGATACAAATAAATTACTATCCTTGATCAAAAAACTAAAATCTCTTTTTGAATATGAAACGATTTGTTTGCCTAAAGCTCATCAAATTTTAGGTTCGTTAGTCGTGGATGCTGATGTAATTCTTGCTGATGCTACGCCTGAGAAGATATACAAGATACTTAAACTGAAAAAAGAAATAAGCAGTTTCCATGATTCAGAAGTTTTGCGTATAAAGCTTAAGAATAACTTACAAAGTGTTATTTCCAAGGGTCGGTTTCATCCAGTGGTAAAAGAGCTAATGGAATGCCTTGATGATATTCACAATCAAACAAACGTTAAGAAATGGGAAAAAGCTTATTCGAAAGTTAAATTTTTAGAATCTCTTAGGCCTAACTATAACTACTTCGAAGAGTTATTGAACAAATTATCTAAACAAGCTCCGATATGGGCAGATAATTGGAAGAAGCAAAATATTTGTGAGACTGAGATTTGTCCTTTATATTGGAAGAGGTCGTGGTGGTTTCAGGCATTGAAGAAATATATTCGGGATATTTCTAACGGGGCCAAAAAAATTTCCCAGTTAGAGGAAAGGCAAAATAGTCTTATGAGTGAGGTAAGACAAACAAAAGAAAAGCTTATATTGACCAAAACAAAGCTTAATTTGGTAAATACTGTGACTGAATCCCAGGTGATGGCCTTAAGAAGGTGGCAACTTGCCGTTAAGAAACTTGGTAAGAGGAAAGGTAAATATACATGGCAAAAGGAAAAATTAGTTCGGAAAGAGATGAAACAAGCTAAAGACGCAGTGCCTGTGTGGGTCATGCCATTATATAAGGTATCGGAGGTAATCCCATCTGAATTTAACAGTTTTGATGTCGTCATTGTAGATGAGGCAAGTCAGTGTGATATACGTGCCTTGCTTGCATTAGCTAGAGGTAAAAAGGCTATTATCGTTGGCGATCCAGAGCAAATCAGCCCAGATGCTGTTGGCATTGACAAGGGAAAAGTTCAAGAACTTATCAGAATGCACTTAAGCGAGATTCCTAACAAGGACTATTTCGATCTGGAAACAAGTTTATATGATATAGCTAATATTGCATTAAGCAGCCAAGGCGTAGTAATGTTAAAAGAGCACTTTCGTTGCGTTCCTGAGATAATAGAATTTTGCAATAAGCTTTGCTATGATGATAAAATTCTTCCTCTGCGCAATCCACCTCCGGATAAGCGCTTAGAGCCTGTTTTGGAAAGCGTTTTAGTTGAAGGAGGCCATCGAGAAGGTAAAACCAATGTCAATAGAGTAGAAGCTGGAGAAATATGTAAAAGAGTCCAGCAAATGGTAGGTGATCCAAAATATAAAGGTAAGACTATTGGGGTGATTTCTCTTTTGGGAAATGGTCAAGCACATTATATCTTCGATAGCATTGATAAATACATTACACCTGAACAGCAGGAAGAATGTAAGTTCCGTGTCGGGGATTCCTATGCCTTTCAGGGTGATGAACGTGATGTAATACTTCTATCGACAGTGGCCGGACCCGATGATGAAAAAAGATTAATCACATTTCCTTACGATGTTAAACGATATCGACAGCGCTTCAACGTAGCTGTTAGTAGAGCCAGAAATAAATTGGTTCTTTTCCACTCTATGAAGTTGGCGGACCTAAAGCCTAATGATTTACGGTATCAATTGCTTTATTATATTCAAAATGGGGTATTTTCTAATAAGCAAATAGAGAAAGTGGATGGAAAATTTGAATCCTCCTTTGAAAAGGAAGTTTATTGCTGGTTAGCAGATAAAGGGTACTCTATTACCCCTCAAGTTAAGGTTGGCCACTATCGTATAGATTTAGTAGTAGAAGGTGTTAATTCGCGTCTTGGCGTAGAATGTGATGGAGCTAAGTGGCATCCTCCGGAAAAATGGTGGGATGATCAAGTTAGGCAAAGACAGCTTGAAAGAATGGGTTGGACAATTTGCAGAATTTGGGGTACTGATTTCTATCAAGATCCAAGTGCAGCCATGAAACCCGTATTGGTTAAGCTTAAGGAATTAGGAATTGCCCCAAGTAAAACATTTGTTCCCGATAAAAATACTGACACAATTCTAAACAGCATAGTGTAAAAGAATTAGAATTTATTTTCCCAGGCGTAAATACCTCTTTTGCAGGGGAGAAAATGGAAGCTCACTGAGATACCCCACCCTTGAGAGCAGAGCTTCTAAGGAAGTTTGACGGACCCCATGCCTGCCCTTATTCCTTGCGGCAGGTTCATGTTGCCGCATAGTCTTCAAAGGCTCTGCGGTGCATAGATACCGCATTTCACTATCTTTAAATTTGGTAGTGCCTTTTAGAAGAGCCGTGGCAAAAACAAGTTGCTATACTACTATTATACATTACAACATTTTCAAGGTATTAACGCACCTTCAGGTTCTCATCCTCTTTCTTACGGAAGAGACTTTCAAAATACATTCATCATACTGTATATTCGGTAATAAGAGATGTTGCCCTGCATTAAGCTGATGGCTACCTGCTATTTCTTATAGGGACTCACAGAATACTTTTGAAACTTTGAAATCAGTCAAGTCTTTGGAACGGCCTTCCTTCTCCACCGATAATCTCCAACGCACTCCCGAATGCTATCCAAAAGCAGTTGACTGCTATTGACAAATCCCAGTTGTTCAGGCGGCAAAAGAGTAAGACTATCTCTTTCAATTACCATGTTTTAGTATAACCTTCCGGTTTTTGGTTATATATTTAATGTGACATGGCTAAG
>CAYYKP010000073.1:0-5542 GCA_964468055.1 uncultured Caldisericales bacterium | reverse complement strand
TAAGAGGATACAATAAAAAGAAAAAGGAGGCTTGGCGTGAACAAGAATCAGGAGAGTGAGAATGAAGCAATTGAAAATCAAGAAAATAAGAATCAAAGAGGAAGGAAAAAGACATTTTGGATTCTAGGCGTTGTTGCAGTTGTAATAATTGCCTTTGGTATGTTCGTTGGTATTAATCTTCAAAAAGTTAACAGTTTCACAAAAAATATATCTGCAAAAGATTCAGGACTCTTGAATAGAGAAACAAATGCAAGCTCTATGACTTCAAAACTTTCTTACAACGATTTTATTACTGAAACAAACATGATATTTGACAGCAGAAACAAACTTATTAAAAACGTAGAGAGCCAGAAAGTGCTTTTATTTAATAATAAAATAGATGATTTAAAAGACAAACTAACAAGAGAAAATGAAAGCATCAAGACAGAACAGTTGAATCGATTAAAGAAAGAACTTAGTGATATCGAGAAAAAGGATAATATTGCAATCGGTAATTTTATCAGCATGTCCGGCAGTGATAGCAATTTAACATGGAAAGAATCCTTTGACAAACTAAGTGAAGATGTGAGCAATAGGGACAAAACGATTGATAACATAAAAAATATGTATATGCTTTCATACACCTCTCAAATTTCTGGATATATCGACCTTTTAAACAAAGAAAATACACTTATGAGAAGCTACTCTCAATTGCTACATGCTTTATTTAATCTTTCAGTTGATGTTGACTCTTATTTTACTGACTATTCTGATATTCTTGCTGACAAAAAAGATATAACCAGTGATTTTTCGGAATTTCAAAAGAATTATAAAGTCCTGCTTGATAAAGATAAAGCTTTTTGGCCCGAGGTTAAAAACCTAATGCCTTCCCGCAACTTGCAAAAAGCCCTAACAGATTTTTATAATAAAACTAACAGTACTCTTAAACCATTTATGACTTAAGAGAAGTTATTTTTATATTTTATTATTACAAGGAGGTTTGAAATGATCAAGATAAAAGAAATTGCGAAGCCGCGTGATGAGGTATTGCAGGGAAGATTTCAGGGAGTAATTCAAACTAACAAGGTTGATGCAAATGAAGATAGGCTTGAAACTAATCCTGAAAAGTTTCTTAAAATAACTTATCCATCTGCCGCAATTAAAAGAATCCTTGAACGAATAAGCGAGAAAATTGAACAAAAATCCAACCAGGGAGCCTTTTTACTTATTGGTCCATATGGTTCCGGAAAGTCCCATTCACTTATTTCACTTTATCATATTTTTAATAGACCAAAGGTTGCAAATAAATGGGCTAAAGAGTGGGATATTAATTTGGAAGTACCCAAAAAATCGAGATCGGTGATTATTTCTACAAGAAAGTATGATGTTGACCATCTCTGGAATCCAATATTTGAGCAGTTAGGAAGAAGCGACATACTAAAGGAAATTAAACGATTTCCTACTGTTGACCAGATTGAGGAGGTAATTGGCAATGATACAGTGGCAATTTTCATTGATGAAATAGAGAACTGGTACGGCTCTTTTGACCCCATAAAAGAAAAACATATTATTGAACAGAATGAAACATTTCTTGAGCATCTCTTTGAGGTAGCAAGTGACCCTAAAAGAAAACTGTTTGTTTTTGTTACTTTTCTTGGAGAGAAAGAAGAGCTCAGAAAAATACTCTACAGAACTAAGCCTGTACAAATTGATGTAAGTGCCATGGGAGATAGAGAAAAAGTAACTTTACATCGTCTATTTGAAAACGCAGAAAGTTTTGATGATAATAAGATAGAAAGCGTAATTAATAGCTATATCTCGAAATACGAATATCCTATTGATATAGAGGATAAAACTCAATACAAACTGCGGATGAAGAAAATTTACCCTTTCCACCCCGTCCTTTTTGATTCACTCGTTCAAATATTCGAAGCTGCAGCTGATAGGCAGGATATCAGGGGAATGTTAAATATTTTAGCTGACTTAATAAAAGAATTATACGATAAAACTGACTTATTATTGTTGGGCGACGTTGATGAAAATAATTTTAGGGGTATAAATTTACATCTTGTAGATAGATTTAGCTACGACTTTGAGAGAAGCAAGAATGTACCCTTTGCAAAAGAAATTTTGAGAAGTATCTTAATTTTCAGCTTAAACGATAAGGTTCAAGGTGCTAATTTGTCTGATATTTTACTCTCTGTATTTAAACCAACTCGCGGGCATACGATAGATGAAATTAAGAGCAGTTTGGAAAATCAGCTTTATGGGAGATTACATTATCTATATAGAACAAAGGGGATATATGTATTTAAAAAAGAAATTAATATCTGGGCTTTGCTTGAAAGAGAAAAAAATAAAATTAATGAGGAAGAAGCTAAGAAAAAGATAGCAGAAATAACTAAGCAAAAAGTCTTTAGCGGTAAATCTTTTATAGAAGGAATTGATGTAATTCCCGATGATTCCAAACCTAAAATCGTTGTTTCCTTAAATCAGTGGCAATCAGATGGTGATTTAAAGAGCAAGTTAAATGGATTCTATAAAGGAAAGCAATGGCAAAATACTTACATCATAATACTTCCAAATAGGGACGTATTTACTCCCGATATTGTTGAAAAAGCAAAGAGGGTAGTAGCTGCTGAAAAACTCAAGGCACAGACGAATAACAAAATGGATGAAACTGAGTTAAGGAAACTTATTGATGATGAAGTAGATGAAATTACTGAAAAAATTCGTTCAGCGTATGGGTTAATTGTGAAATGGATAAAGCATAATGATGAGTTAACTTATAGACTCATTCCCACAACAGCTGAAATTGAAGCAATCAAAGAAAAAGTCGAAGAGGATACAGGAGTATACGGTGAATATATTGTTAAAGCTACAGAAGATAAACCTGATGGTGTTAAAGTAAAAACACTATTAAACGACTTCAAACAAAACAGAAAATATCCATTTATATCTGACGAAAATGCAATCTATACCACTATAAGGAATTTAGATAGAGACAAGAAAATAATCATTGAAGGAGAAAGAGCGCATTTTTATATAGATGATTCGCCAAGGACTATTGAACCAGACTATGTAGTTTTACTTCCTAAATATGTGCCAGAAACTCCTCCTCCCCCTACTGAACAGTCTACTAACCCTCCGGTGGGAGGTCCTACAACCGTAGAAAGAAAAGAAAGGGTAAGAATAAACATTAACGGCAATTCTCCTCGAAATATTCTAAGCCAGTTTGAAAGTAGGTCCAGGGAAAAGGACGAAGTAGAAAGATTAGTATTGACAATTAAATTTGATAGGAAATTGAGCAGGTCCGAATGTATGAAATTTATTAAGCAATTGCCTACAGAAGATGGTGTAGATGTTGAAATTGAAGGAGAAATTGATGTATGGAGGGAGAAAGATGGAATTTAAAACAGATTTTATAAAAAATCTCGTTGAAGAGCCCGACCCTATAGATGCTGTGGGTAAGGAAACAATTCGCATTTGGGAAAATAGTGCGAAAAATAATCCTTTAGAAAAATATTATTACGAAGGAGAGACATCGGTTAAAAACCTCGAAGACCTTCTTATTAACGCCTATCCCGAATTTTACGACACACTTGCAAAAGTATGTATTAACAAAAAGAGTGTTTTTGAACTTTATCCAAATGCAAAGATTATTGTGATGGACGGGATGAGTCTAAGAGAAAGTACGCTTCTTTTTAACGAAATAATAGGCAAAGGATTTAGTGTAAAACAAGAATTTAATTTTTCGTCAATTCCTTCCGATACAGAAAACTTCCGAGAAAAAATTGGCTATAATAAGAAGAATTTCTTGGGGATAAAGAATGAAAACGATGTTGCTTCGATTACAAGTGATACGCACTATGTATGGTCTTATTTTCCAGATATCCTTCTTGATAAAATACAGGTAGGGCACACAAAGATTTTATCCCTCGCTAAAATGTATGAAACGGTAAGGAATATTGTTCTTTCATTGCTTTCAAAAGTTGATTCAGATACTATCGTAATTACCTCTGACCACGGTTATATAATGACGGAATCCGGGCTGAACTTTCCACTGGATAATAAAGCAAAAAAAGAATGCCAAAAGGCCTTCGGAGGTAAAAGGTATGTTAATATGGACGACTTGAACCTCGATAGTTTAGTTTCAAGAGGATACATTAAAGATTTTAATGGGTATTATGTGGCTAAATCTCGGTACTTGTGGCCTGTTCCAGGGAAATTCAGTATTTATATTCACGGTGGCCTGAGTCTTATGGAGTGCCTTACACCAGTTCTTGTGATAGAAAGAAGATAAAATGAAAGAAAGACCAATTGAAAAGGATTTTCCAATTGAAGAATTGAACGTCATAGCTCAGCG
This sequence comes from uncultured Caldisericales bacterium, assembly GCA_964468055.1. GTDB lineage: Bacteria > Caldisericota > Caldisericia > Caldisericales > Caldisericaceae > S016-85. The sequence continues at coordinate 1,197 of CAYYKP010000073.1, read as the reverse complement.
AGAAGCAAATGCAAAAGAAAAATACCGGCCTGTACTTTATATACACAAATGGTGGGCGCGGAGGCTTGGGAGTATTTTTCGAACGATTGTCTTGTATACACTTACCGATGAAAATACTAAAGTCTATGATGAACAGAAGCGTGCTTGGAGGGAAATACTGCCTGAAGAAATTGAAAATCCCTGGAAGCTTTATCTAAAGGATGTAGATTTGGGAGGAAAGGTTGTTCTTGACCCGATGATGGGAGGCGGAACAACTGTTGTAGAAGCATTGAAGAATAAGTGCAGAGTAGTTGCACAGGATTTAAACCCCGTTGCCTGGTTTCTTGTAAAAAATGTCGTTGAGCCAGTTGATGTTAAAAAACTTGAAGCTGCGTTTAATATGCTTGAAGAAAACATCTCTGAAGAAATTAAAAAATATCATCGCACCGTATGTCCTCATTGTTTGGAAGAATACGCGGAAATTAACAATACGACTCCGGAAAAGGTATTGGAGGAAGTTGCAGAAAAACTCCGCAAAGCAAAAGACCCGAGGGATGTTTATAATGAGTATTCGTTTAAGTCTTCTGAGAAACCCAAAAAAGGACAGCAAAGTCCAATGATTACCGGTTTTACAAGGGATAAGAATATTTTTGCAGATTCGATGTACTACTTCTGGATAAAGGAGTTAAAGTGCCAATCCTGCGGAACAACAGTACCGCTTTTTAAAGGGTATATGCTCGCAAAAGAGAGAAAAGGCGATGGTTTTAATGTTATCTGCCCTAACTGCGGATATATTTTTACTGTAAAAGACAAAAATGCCAATGTGAAATGCCCTAAATGTGGAACTGTGTTTAACCCTTCTGAGGACGGTAATGTTAAAGGGAAATATTTTATATGCACCAATCCAGACTGCGGGCAGAAAAATGTGATAACAGAAGTAATTAAAAGAAGCGGAAAACCAAAAGAAAAACTCTATGCTGTGGAGTATTATTGTCCTTACTGCGGAGCAAAAGGTTACAAGCAATCGGATATAGTGGACGAGGTATTGTTTGAAAAAGCAGAAGAAGAGTTTAAAGAGGTAGAGAAGGATTGGCTTGGAAAATATATACCAGACACGAGTATACCAAAAGGAGACGAAACTTACCCGAGGCTAATCGAAAATCATGGGTACAAATACTGGAAAGATATGTTTAATTCCAGGCAACTTTTAAACCTGGG
>CAYYKP010000072.1:0-5632 GCA_964468055.1 uncultured Caldisericales bacterium | reverse complement strand
GGAATTTTTTCCTATTTCCCCTATTCCACCAAGAGGAATAATTTTTACTTCATTTGGCACTTGACATCTCTCCTTTTATGTATAAAATAATATAGTGCTTGGGGCGTAGCCAAGTGGTAAGGCAACGGAATTTGGATCCGTCATCCGAAGGTCCGAATCCTTCCGCCCCAGCCAATTTAAAAAATGTTCTCAATATATTCAATCTTCTTTTCTCCTTCTTTCCCTATTAAAACAGAAATTACGTCAATTTCAAAATCTGTTTCCCTTCCATTCATGTAAAACTCTGCGGAGTGTGTAATATGGCGGATTTTTGTCCTATTTACCGCTTCAAACGGTTTCCCGAATTTGACACTCCTGCGCGTTTTTACCTCTACGAAATGCAATTTTCCATTTTTATTTGAGATTATGTCAATCTCTCCGTAAGGTGTACGAAAATTACGTTCTAAAATTTTCATACCTTTCTTCTTAAGAAAATTGGCTGCTATCTCTTCTCCTTCCTTACCAAGGGAGATTCTGTTCACTTACGCCTCTGAAACTTTTTCTATGAATTTCCGAAGCCCCGTGTTCTTTAATTAACAGTTTATGCTCCTTTGTAGGGTATCCCTTATGCTGGCAAAAATTATAGTCAGGATAGCGTTTTGCAAAAGTGCACATCATTCTGTCTCTTACCACTTTCGCTATAATAGATGCTGCGCTTATCTGATAAATTTTGCTGTCCCCTTTTACTATGGTTTTTTGTGGAAGGTCAAAGTTTTTTATTTCTCTGTTTCCGTCCACAAGCACCATTGTATTCTTATTTAAATGCGTTCCTTTATTTTTCATATTTATTATCAAGGAATTCACGGCCCTTTTCATTGATAAGAGCGATGCATTCAAAATATTTATTCTGTCGATTTCCGTAGGGGACGCAATGCCCACTCCGAATGCAACACATCTGTCTCTTATAATATCAAATAAAACCTCTCGCTTTTTCCCTGAGAGGCTTTTTGAATCTTTCACTCCGTCAATCCGTTCTTCTATTATTACAGCGCCTGAAACAACAGGCCCTGCAAGTGGACCTCTGCCTGCTTCATCAATTCCTATAATAATTTTACGGTTTCTCTCCGCTGTATGCATCAAGATCTTCCATATGGGTAAACGGCCAATATACGCACATAGCCTTTCCTACGATCTTTTTTATCGATACCGGTCCAAAGTAACGTGAATCCAAACTTACACTTCTGTTATCTCCCATCACAAATACATATCCTTCGGGGATTACCGTTTCAGGATAATCTTGCACCATAGGTGAGTGAATATAAGGTTCGTTTAACGGTTTACCGTTTATATAAACTTTATTATTCCGTATGGAAAATGTTTCGCCAGGAAGGCCTACTACCCTTTTTATGTATTTGCTGCTTTTGTCCGTAGGAGGAATGAGAATCACCACATCTCCTCTTCTGGGAGGATGCAATTTATACGAAAGTTTATCTACTAAAACCAAGTCATTCGGATGAAGAGTCGCAACCATTGAAGTCATTTCGATTCTGTATGGCTGAACTACATAAGTTCTTATCACAAATGCAGTAAGAAATGCAAGAATGATAATTATAATCCAACTTTTTAATTCCTTCACTACTTGGAGGCCTTCTTCTCCTTTACGATTTGTGCTTTTCCGATTCTGTCTCTGAGATAATACAGTTTAGCCCTTCTTACATCGCCTCTTCTTTTTATCTCAATCTTTTTAATCATAGGTGAATTAACTGGAAATATTCTTTCCACAGCCACTCCGTAAGAATTTTTCCTTACGGTAAATGTTTCGTTAATTCCACCATGTTTTCTTGCAATAACAGTGCCTTCAAACATCTGAATCCTTTCTTTTGCACCTTCTTTAATTCTTACATGTACTTTTACAGTATCACCTACATGAAAGTCAGGAACGTCTTTTTTAAGATATTCCTGCTCTATAGCTCTAATTTCGTCCATTTTATCCAACTCCTTTCGCTTTCTTTACAAATTTAATCCAAAATATTATAACAAATTCTTTTATTTTAGCAACACTTTTTATTTATATTTTAAAAATGATATACTTCTTTTATGAATAAATTATGAAGGAGGATTTTATGAAAATATCTTTTGCAAGTGACAACAACAGCGGAGTGAGTCTTGAAATAATCCGTGCAATTGAAGAAGCCAATAATAGTGATTTTATTGCTTATGGTGATGATCCGTACACTAAGAAAGCTGAAATGAGGTTCAAAGAAATCCTCGGTGAGAAAGCCGAGTCATTTTTTGTTGCAACAGGAACAGGTGCAAACGTACTTTCTCTGTTTGCCGTTTTAAAACCGTTTGATGCGATAGCCGCGGCCGAAAGTGCACATATTAACACGGATGAATGCGGCGCCCTTGAGAGAGTTACAGGAAATAAAATTCTTACGATACCCACGAAAAACGGTAAAATTACTTCGGATGGCGTTATACCGTTTTTAAACGGTGTGCACGGTGAGCACCGGGTTATACCGAAAGTTATTTCTATTACGGAAAGTACTGAATTTGGCACGGTTTATACTCCTAAGGAAATAAGTGCACTTGCTGATTTTGCACACGAGAACGATATGCTGCTGCATGTTGATGGTGCAAGGATTGCAAATGCAGCAGTTTCACTTAATTGCAGTTTATCCGATATTACTTCGAAAGCAGGTGTTGATGTACTTTCATTCGGTGGCACAAAAAACGGAATGATGATGGGGGAGGCAGTTGTATTCTTTCGAAAAGGGCTTTCCGAACATTTTAAGTTTATAAGAAAGCAGGGTACTCAGCTTATTTCGAAAATGCGTTACGTTTCCGCTCAATTTCTTGCATATTTTGAAAACGATCTTTATATCAGGAATGCACGGAATGCGAATAGAATGGCGCAAGTTCTTGCGCATGAGGCGAGCACAATTAAAGGGGTAAAAATTATTTATCCGGTTCAGGCAAATGCGGTTTTTGTATCTTTACCTAAAGATAAAATTGAGGAAATTCAGAAAAAGTCGTTTTTCTATGTGGTGAATCATGAGAGAGGAATTGTGCGCTGGATGACCTCATTTGCAACAAAAGAAGAAGATGTGCGCGAATTTGTAGATAGCATAAAGCCTGTTATAGAGCGTTAAACTATTTTTCCCCTACGTATACAATCATTCTTACAAACATTTCACGCAGGGGAGTTTTTAAAATAAATCCCAAAGAATTTTTCAACGGGGTAAGTTTGTAGAGCTGTGTTCTGAACTGATTTTCATTTTTCATAATACGCTCAAAGCGCTTTACGGTCATTCGGTTTATGTACGTGATGTGCTCTTCTCCGTTTACGGTGCCAAAGCGTAAGTTTACCCTTTTTCCGTATGATTTTGTATTTTTTGCCAATTTTTTATAAGCGTTTATCAAAACAGGTTCGGGAAAAAGTATATGCACGTAAGGTATACCTATCAAATCAGATAAGTGTGCTCCGTACGGATGAAAATAAGGCGGCGAATTTATAAAAATCTTTCCGCCTTTCCTGAGCACTCTATAAACTTCTTTTAAAACTTTTTCCGGATTTGCAAGATGTTCGAAGACGTCGTTCATTATACATACATCGAATGAGTTTTCGGGAAAATCCGTATTTTCTGCGTTTTGTACGGCGAATTTAATATTTTTTGCGCCTTTTTTATCGGTAAATGCTTTTGCCTGGGCAATAAATCCCTTTTCTATATCTATGCCTACGACATTTTTTGCACCGTTCAACGAGTAAAAAATGCTTTTTCCTCCTCCTCCCGCACCGACATCAAGTACGGTTTTTCCTTTGATTTCTTCTAACAGGTTAAATTCCGGAAGGTAATATGAGGGGATTCTCCGAGACTGCTCAAACTCCCATTCTGTAAATGTTTTAATCCCTGCATCCTCTAAGTTAAACGGATGCATAGGTTTTTTGAAAAATTTGTTTAAAAAAAATAATAAATTTGTCCCTATGCTCATTTTTTAAGTTGCCCCAGCCTCTCCTCGCGCCCTTCGTCTAAGTTCCCCCGAAAGAGAAAAAGACATAATGGCCTTTATTGAGGATGAAGCCAGGGCGTTATCCTATTACAAGCCATTATATTTATAACTGAACGGCTGTCAATACTACATCGTACTTTTTTTAAAAACATTTTGTAAAATACTGTTATCTGCAGCATTATAAATATCTATACGTTGTTCAATATAAGTTTAACACTTACTTTAAGTGTTAAAATCCATACTATAATATTATTAACTATTTCTGATTCTTACGGGATAAATTGTCTGGCAAAAGATTATTCCTAAATTTTCTTGCTATGCTTAAAAATAATTTTTGTTGGTTGCTTTGCTCTAAAATAACCTTTAGTATATAATACATTTGAAAAGAGATAAAGGAGCTGCTATGGAAAGAGATAATCTTGTTTCAATGTTAAGAAAGAACGTAAAGGAAGAAAATTTAATAAAACATATGTTTGCAGTAGAAGCAATTATATGTGTCCTTTCTAAATATTTCAACGAGGATACTGAGAAATGGGATGCTGCTGTGCTAAAATGTTTTAAAGAAAAGAGGTTTGCAAGCAGTGTAAATAGAAACCAGATTGCAAGTTGTAGTGAGCTTGGGCTTTCTCTCAAGGAGTTTACAAATACGCAATGAAATCTATTTCAAAGGAGATTGGACTATGAATGTAGTTAATATGGCAAAGAAGTTAAAGAACGAGGGAAAATTACGGGAAGCAATATCTATTCTTGAAGATTTCGTTAGGAAAAATAAAAGTGAAAGGATTGGGGCACACAAACTTCTTTCGGACTTGTATTTAAAAACAGGAAATGAGAAAAAAGCAATAAACATCATTGAGGATGCAATCCGGAATAATCCTGATAATTTATGGCTTTACCTGATGCTTGGTGATTTGTACCATTTTGATTTGAAAGATATGGATAATGCTAAGAAAGTTTACGAGAAAGGCTTATCCTTCTTTAATAAGCCGGTGAGAACAACAATGTCTCCTTACAGATATTTTTTGAAGCGGCTTTCCGTAATGATGTATGAGGGTAACAACCTTGAGGATGCGAAGAAATATTATGAACGTTTCATTCAAATTGAGCCATCCGATTTCTATGCATCCGATTTTGAAAAGTTTGCCGACGTATTGATAAAGTTAGGGGATAAAGAAAAAGCAAAAGAAATTTTGAAACTCGGAATAAAAACGCATCCCGGCTACAGAAAGCTTTATGATTTTGCAAAAAAGAATTTCCCTGACGGAAAATTTCCTTATAGAGAGAAAAGGATAAAGGTAAAATATCCGGATGTCCACAAAATTCCGGTGAAAACCTCTCTTATACGTGAGGGAGATAATCTGTATACAATTGCAGATGAACATACAAAGGGTATACGCAAAGAAGGAGATATCATTACTGTTTCTTCCTGCGTTGCCGCGATGTGTGAAAATAGAAGCGTAACCGTGGACACGATTTTCCCATCAGCCCTCGCTAAAGTGGTTTCACGATTTGTTTCTCATAAAGATGTGCCGTTTGGGGGAGCTGCGCCACTTGCAAACCCTGCTGCAATGGAAATTGCGATTAGGGAAGCAGGGGCATTGCGCATTATTTTTGCTGCATTTATAGGGGCTATAGGGCGCTT
>CAYYKP010000071.1:0-5729 GCA_964468055.1 uncultured Caldisericales bacterium | reverse complement strand
TTTATCAAACGGCCCTTCCAGGAATAATTGCAGTATGGAGTGCTGGTCGCTTGTGCCCCGTACTGAAAGAGGCGTAATTCCTGCATTTATAACATTTCCTGCTCTGTCGAATTTTTTACCTATGCTCTCTGAAAGAAGTTGCCTGTACCATTGTCCGATATAGCTTAATCCGTCAGAATACGTAAACATTCCGTTGATGTTTATACCTTTTTCTTTGAACATTTTGTATTGAAGGAATGGCAATATAAGTGCGCTGCAGTCTGTTGCATCGCTGTTTATAATTTTCAAACGCATTAGCTCTGCACCCCTGAGAAGAACGGGAACGTCAATTCCTGTAACTGCTGCGGAAAGGAGTCCTACCGGGCTCAAAACCGAATACCTGCCTCCTACGTTTTCGGGGATGTCAAAAGTTTTTATTTCAAGGGTTTTTGAAAGTTCTCTGATTAAACCTTTTTCAGGATCAGTTGTAAATATAAGATGTTCTTTAAAATCAAGGTTCAGTGCTTTCAAGGCATCTGTTATTATGAGAAAATTGTTTATCGTTTCTGCGGTACTGCCGGATTTTGTGATGATATTAAACATTGTCTTTTTCAAATTCAGTTGTTTTAAAAGTGAGTTTGTGGATTCCGGATCTACATTATCCAGAAAATATATTCTAGGTGTATTCGTTTCGTTGTAATAAATTCCGTTAAAAGCAAAATGCAGAAACTGATTTCCAAGAGATGAACCTCCCATTCCTACAACTACAAAGTTTTCGTAATTCTGTTTGATTTTTTCTGCGGTTTTCACGATATCGGCTGCTTTCATGGACATAAGGTAAGGAAGTTGCAATGCGAGGTAATCCGAGTTCAATTTCTCATTTATATTTTCTTTTACTTTTTCAAGCATTTCCAAAGCATTTTTGATTTCATCAGCTGGAATACCTTTTTCGCCAATTATTTCTTTTAATGCATTTGCATAATTAAATTTCATCTTTGCCTCCTATGGGTTTTGGCTTGTATATATAGCCTGCAATAATCGCAGTCGCCGGAATAGATACGATAAGCCCGATACTTCCTGCAAAAACTCTTATCATTTCCGTTGCTACGATTTCGGAATTTAAAATATTTATGAGTGGTGCGTTTACTGCGGTAAATAGAATAAGGAGCATCATGCTGCTACCTACATAGGCAAGTATCAATGCATTTGACATTGCCCCCATTATGTCTCTTCCTACATTTAACCCCGAACGAATCAATGTTTTGGCAGAAATATTAGGGTTTGCATTTGTTATTTCCTCAATGGCGGAAGGGATTGATATAGTGGTATCAATTAATGCGCCTACTGCTCCTATAATAAAGCTTGCGAATACAATTCCCTGAAGATTTGCTCCTTTTGGCAGCATATTACGCAGTATAAGTGCTTCTTCTGTGCCATAGCCTGTGATGTGTGCGCTAAACCCTGCAATATGTATAATGATTCCTGCTGTAATAAGCCCTACTGATGTACCGGTAATAGCTGACAGGCTTTTTTTAGAGAATCCGGCAATGAGCAGAAACGAAATCAAAGAGATTACAAAGGCAATGATAATGGCCGTAGTTACAGGACTTTTTCCTTTCATTGCACTGGGCAACAGTACGGTCATTATAAGTATCAATGTTATTATAAGGCTCAGAAGTGATTTTAAACCCTTTAACCCCCCGAATAATAAAATAAGCCCAATGAACAATATCACCAGTACGTAAATTGTTGTATCTCTTTCGTAAGTAAAGATGTTAAATTTACTTCCGCTGCTGTTATCCTTGTTAATGTAGAGAATAAGATTGTCACCTTTATTCGGATCTATATTCCAGAATGGATTTTTACTTTCATAATTTTTTATGTTTATTGTTTGCCCTTTATACTGACTACTTTTTATAAGTACTTTTATTGTTTTGTACTTCATGCCATTTGTCATATCTACCGCCACATCACTTTTATCAAGTACTGTTGCCTTGGCATACCGGGAAGAGCTTAAAGGGTGAAGTTTTAAAAAATATCCTGCGGAAATTATTATTATTATTGTAGTAATAATTGCATACACAAGATATGTTTTTGTGTAACGGCTCATTCTTTTGCTATCTCCATTCTTATTTTGTTTCCTTTTGCAAGCAGTGCGTCGAGTTTTGTTTTATTGTCTGCCTCGCAGTAAACTCGTATTTTAGGTTCTGTGCCGGAGAAGCGGAATAAAATCCAGCTGTTATCCTTGAAAATAATTTTTGTACCGTCTATTTCATTTATTTTTTTTATGTTATCTTCTTTTTCTAATTGATGCACCAATGTTTTTAGCTTTTTTTCTTTTTCAGCACGTTCCCCGTTGTATTCGAAATCCATCCTTTCGGAATACATTTCTCCGAATTTATCCGTAAGTTCTTTGAACAGTGCCTTTAAAGTTTTATTGCGTTTTGAAATAATCTCAAGTATCATTAAATCCACGAATATTCCGTCTTTATCTGCGAGCCAGCCTTTTATTGTTGCTCCACCGCTTTCTTCTCCGCCGAATATTGCTTTGCCTTTGACAACCGCGTCACCGATGTATTTAAATCCGACAGGAGTTTCAATTGCCTTGTATCCGAAAGCATTCGCTATCTTATCCAGCATATGTGTTGTTGAAACAGTGCGCACGACATTTCCTTTAATTTTCCTTTCAGTAAGTAAATAATAATAAATTATCGAAAGTATCATATCAGGTGATATGAATGTACCGTCGGAATCAACTGCTCCGAAACGGTCTGCGTCTCCGTCGGTGGCAAGCCCGATCCTTGCTCCTGAAATTTTTACTCTATGTTTCAAAGGTTCAAGATTTTTACCTGTGGGTTCCGGATGCAGTCCGCCGAACAACGGGTCTCTTTTTCCGTGAATCATCGTGCAGTGTGTTGCCTCTCTGATTGCTTTCGGAAAATAATTCCTTCCTGTTGCGAAGAAAGGCTCGTATATTACACGCATATATTTTTTCTTTATAATCTCCATATCTACAAGCTTTTTAACTGCCTTGAGGTATTCGTTTTCCTTAAACGGAATAACAAGTTTTTTCTGAATTGCCTCGTCAAACGGAACCGTTTTAATCTTTTCCGGGTTTTTAAAAAATGTATTGATTCTCTCTTCTATGTCTTTTGTTTGCTGTGGAAGCGCGGGGCCGCCACTGCTTGCTGAAAATTTTATTCCGTTATAGTAAGCATCGTTGTGGGATGCGGTAATATTTATTGCGCCATCGGTTTTTCTTTTTACGGTTAGGTATGCAATAACCGGCGTTGGGATATCAGTAATAGAGAAATAGCTTTTTATGCCATATCCCGCTAATACTTCTGCTGCAGTCCTTGCAAATTCGTCAGACAAGAAGCGTGTATCGTACCCGATAATTACACTTTTTCCTTTTTTGCTGAGCAAATGCTGTGCAATTGCAAAACTTGCAATTTTTACATTATAGAATGTAAAGTCTTTTGCAATAATGCCTCTCCAGCCTGATGTACCAAAGCGGATTTTCATATTTTTTCTCCTTTCCTCAATTCTCTTTTATTATATTTTTGAACAGTTTGATGTATGTTTTTGCTGACCTGTTCCAGGAAAAATCACATAGCATTCCCGTTTCGCGCACGGATTTGTATGTTTTTCCGTCATTGTATGCGTCTTTTGAACGGTTTAACGCATTGAGAAGGGCTTCCTTCGAATATTCTTCGAATGAGAAACCGTTTCCGCAATGTGTGTATTCATTGTAATTGTCAATTGTATCTTTTAATCCGCCCGTTTCGCGCACTATTGGTACGGTGCCGTATTTTAATGCAATGAGCTGTCCCAGCCCGCATGGTTCATACAGAGAAGGCATCATAAAGAAATCGCTTGCCGCATATATTTTGTGTGCAATTGTGTTATCAAACTTTATCAATGCTTTCAGTTTATCGGGATAGCTGTTTTGAAGCCCTGTAAGTGCATCTTCCAGGGATTTTTCTCCAGTGCCCAGTATAACAACTTTTACATCTTCTTTTAAAAAGTCACTTAGTGCTTCTACGAGAATATCTACGCCTTTCTGACTGGCCAACCTGCTTACCATTCCGAACAGAGGTTTGTTTTCTAATTCAAACCCGAGTTCTTCGGCAAGTTTTGCCTTATTCGATTTTTTACCTGATATATCCGATGCCGAATAATTTGTATAAATCATTTTATCCGTTTCCGGATTCCATGCAGTGTAATCAATGCCATTCAGAATACCCGTGAGCCTATTTTTTCTCTTCCTCAGTATTCCGTCCATCCCCACACCGTATTCGGATGTTTGTATTTCTTTTGCATATGATGGGCTTACTGTGCCGATGTAATCCGAATATACAATTCCTGATTTCAAATAGCTTACGTTTCCGTAAAATTCAAGCCCTTCCGATGTAAAATATTTTCTGTCCATATGAAGTAAATCTAAAATGCCCTGTTCAAAATTTCCCTGATATCCAAGATTATGAATTGTAAAAAGTGTTCCTATTTTTAGGCCCCGATCTTTTATGAATAAGGGCACAAGCCCGCTCTGCCAATCGTTTAAATGTAAAACATCCAATTTGAGATTCAAAAGACTAATTGATTCTAATACTGCAGCGTCAAAGAAGGCAAATCTCTCTGCATTATCAGGGTAATCTCCTTCTTTTGTGCCGTAAAGGCTATCCCTTCCGAAATAATAATTCTGGTCTATAAGGATGACTGCTCCGTTTTCTACGTCCCGGGTAAAAACTTCCCCTTCCATTTCTTGAGACCCAATTTTTACGCTGATTTTACCGTGAGAATGAAGGCCTTCTACATTTTTTGCGGTTTTGTATAGAGGAAGGAACAGATAAACCTCATTTCCCATTTTTCTGAAAACGTTGAACAACGTACCCGCAACATCCGCCAGCCCTCCCGTTTTGGCAAATGGTACCGCTTCACTTGCTACAATTCCTATCTTCATTTTTCCATCTCCTTTCCGGCATTTCTTAAGAATTCAGCTGCGCGCTCCGGTGGCATCGGATTTATATATAACCCTGTGCCCCACTCAAATCCTGCCAGGTGTGTAAGGCGCGGAACAATCTCTATGTGCCAGTGATAATGCGGGATATGCAAGTTGTTTAAGGGTGCCGAGTGAAAATAAAAATTATATGGCACATTTGGTACCGCCTTTCCGAGCATTTTCAGGGCGTGTTGAAGTGCATCGGCAAGGTGCGGGATCTGTCCTCTTTTTATATCTGCGTAGTCTGAACCGTGCTGCTTTGGTAAAATCCACATTTCAAACGGTACAATAGCCGCAAAGGGTACAAAAACGACAAAATCGCCGTTCTCCCACACAAGTCGTTTTTTGTCCCCTATCTCTTGTGCTATCATATCGCAGTAAACACATCTTTCCTTGTAGTCGTAATATCTTTGTGCACCTGCTATCTCTTCCTTTATAAGTTTCGGGATGATTGGCGTTGCAATAAGTTGTGAATGCGGATGCGAAAGTGATGCACCGGCTTTCTTTCCTTTATTTTTAAAAATAATAATATACTTGAACCGAGTATCTTTTCTTAAATCAAGGCACCTATCTCTAAATGCCCACAAAATATCTTCCACATGCTTTAAAGGCATTGTTTCTATTAAATCGGAATGGTTCGGAGATTCTATAATTACTTCGTGTGCACCAATTCCATTCATCATATCGTACATCCCAACACCTTTTCTGTTCAAATCTCCCTCTACTTTTAATGCGGGAAATTTATTTG
>CAYYKP010000070.1:0-5960 GCA_964468055.1 uncultured Caldisericales bacterium | reverse complement strand
GTCCACGACGTTCTAATGCCGGCAAAAACCAATTTCTCTTCAATCGAGGTATAGCAATGCCAATAACAAACGACATCGCGCTCATCCCTATAATTACAATGTACAAAATATTGAATTTCTTTCCGGTGATTTGTAAATACATATAAAATTGTATTGTAATCATAAAAGCAAGTAAAGAGAAAACATAAAGATTTATCTGCTAATAATTATATCCCTTCATTTCCTCTTCGTTAAACTCTACTCCAAGGCCAAGAGTAATCCTATTTACAAAGTTAAAATAAGCAGTTATAAGATTTATGTTTAAGATATCCGCATCTGAAAATTTCGCTTTTCGCAGTCTTTGTATATCATTTTTACTAACTTCTACGGGTGATTTTGTAAGTTTTACCACATATTGAATCATTATTTTGTCCTTATCGGAGATACCTGTAGAATAAAAATCCTTCATAAATTTTTGGAGCTTTTCCATATCATTCCAATAGGCATTCAAAGCTTCTGCATGATGATTTGTACAGTAAGGACATTTATTTGTCACTGATACGGCAACTGCAATCATTTCGCGCTCTTCTCTTGAAAGAGCAATATCACCATAAACAAGATTTTCGTAAAAGTTTAAATGATCTTCCAAAGATTGCAGGTTCAGGCTGTGTACCTTCAGTACATTGGCAACTTTTCCGCGTTCTCCCGCAATTCTTTTATAAAGATCTTTTAGTTTCCCTTTTGCTTCCCCCTCTTCTATTACACTAATCCATGCCATTACAAACCTCCTTCCTTTGTGCCCTTACAAGGCACAAGTTTCTACCATTTGAAGTATCATTGTATTGTATAATAACAGTATTTATCAATTTCTTTTATCATATTACTCTTGCCTGCAAAAACAAAATTTGTGTAATTTTTTATCGCAACTTTCATAAGGTAGGAATAATCATAAAACAATATCCCTTCTAAATTCACCTGCTACTTTCAAGATGCAAATAGTTTGAAAAGAAAATATCAATACCTGTAACGCCTCCAAATAATGGAAACACGCACCGTAAATCTACCAATTTTCAGTCTTGACATTCATTTAAATATAAAATAATAAATAATTATATCAACAAAATATAACTTAAACAACAATTGATTTCAAATAAGTTTTGCACTGGAAAAGCTAAAATAATCCTCAAAATTTCTGCCTAATATTATGTGATCTATTACTTTCACGTTTACAAGTTCGCAGGCATCTTTTATATGTTTGGTTATTGCAATATCTTCCTCTGACGGTTCCGTATCACCTGACGGATGATTATGCGCAAGGATAACAGCCGAAGCTGAGCTGAGCATCGCTTCTTTTACAATATCTTTCGGATCTACTACACTTGAATTAATGGTCCCTTTGTTTATTTCAACTTGCTTTATCGGCTTATTTTTTATATCAAGCAACACGATAACAAAAAATTATTTCTTTGCATCCCTTAGATAAGGACCAAAATATTCATAAACGTACCGTGCGGCTTCGCGTGGAGTTTTTATTTTCTTAGTAAATATTGCATTCTCGCGCATAAAACGGTTGCCAATTTCCAGTGCTGCCTTTATCTGTGCAGCTTTTGCAAGGTCTATACCTTCTATCTCGCAAATTTTTTTATGCTTGCTGCATTAAGATTCCTCAAAGTTTTAAACTTATTGAGTAATTTTCTTGCAAGATCTTCCGCACTTTCTCCGATACTGCCCGTACTTAGAATAATTGCAAAAAGCTTTGAAAGCGATAGTTTATCACTTCCTTCTTTCAAAAGCATTTCCCTTGGACGCTCACTCTTAATCCATTTCTTTATAGGTGCATAAGAATTTGTATTTCCTGATTGCTCTTTTAAAGTTGTACGTATTTCTTTACATTTCTCTGCGTTTTTTATATCAAGTAATTTTAATATCTTTTTCTCTTGCAAATCAGTAAGAAAAATATTTTTGCTATACCGCAAAAACAAATTCCCTTTATTGCTCATATAGGGATATATGCGCTTCTCGGCAAGAAATTCAAAAAGTGATTCTCTATTTTTTAGAAAATTTTGTATTATTTTTCCTCTAAATGTTCAATAAATAGCTGTTCTCTTTCAGCCAGAGTTTATTTTTTTCATAGTGAGGTAAAACTACTTTTACATTTCTCCAGAACCTTTTTGAATGATTATGTTCCAGAATGTGGCAAAGCTCATGTACAACTACGTAGTCAACCACAGAAACAGGTGCCATGATTAATCTATAAGAAAAATTGAGATTTCCACTATGAGAGCAAGAACCCCATCGTTTCTTTGCAGAGTTAATTTTCACCGATTCATACTCCACACCTATTTTATTAGTATACATATTAACTCTTTTTAAAACAAAATCCTTAGCAGCCCTCTTATACCAATTAACAAAGATTTCTTTTGCTTTCTGCCTTTTACCTTCTACAAGATAAAAATTATTGTCAAATTTCAATGCTTCTTTTTGCTCTTTTACAATAAGAAGCCTGTAACTTCTTCCAAGATAAAGAAAGCTTTCTCCGGAAACAAATTTCTTCTCTTTAAAACTCGGAGCAGCTTCAATATTTTTAAGCCGTCTTTCAATCCAGAGCATGTGCCTTTTTACTGCTGCTCTAACATCGTTGTCAGTTAAATAGTAAGGCACTTTCACAACAAGTGTTGCATGTGGTGTAACTTCAAGAGAAATCGTTTTTCTCCTCTGCCGTATAATTTGTTCCAGTTTAATTTCTTCCATAAATATATTTTAGCATTATACAAAAAATAAAAAAGCCGGGATCGCTCCCGGCTTACTGGTGATACTTTTTTCAATAATCTATTTAAGTTCGGCTTTTCCGCCAGCTTCTTCAATCTTCTTTTTAAGCTCTTCGGCATCTTTCTTAGGAAGGCTCTCTTTGACTGGCTGTGGTTCTTTTTCAGATGCTTCAACGAATTCTTTGGATTCTTTAAGTCCAAGCTGAAGTACTTCTCTAACTACTTTAATTACGCTAATCTTTTTCTTTGCATCAAAACCCGTAAGAACTACATCAAATTCCGTTTTCTCTTCTACCGGTGCTGCTGCACCTGCTGCTGCAACTGGCACTGCTGCCGTTACACCAAATTTGTCCTCAAGTGCCTTCACCAGGTCAGCAAGTTCAAGTACTGTCATTTTTTCAATTGCTTCAATTAATTCTTCTTTAGTCATCTTAAAATCCTCCTTGCATTTTATTTTTAGGCAGCCTTTCCGGCTTCCTCTTTTTTATTCTTAACTTGATCTAATACAACAACAAAATCTCTTGTGGGCTTCTGAAGCACGGTAACAAGTCTCTGAATAGGTGATTCAAGCAGATACACAAGCTTACTGTAAAGCTCATCCTTGGAAGGAAGCTCCGCAATTCTCTCAATATCTTCTTTTGAAACCCATTCTCCGTCAATAAGCCCAGTTTTTACTTTAAACAAGAGTTTATCATCTTCGTCTTTAAAATCCACGAATTTCTTCGAAAGCACTACGGGTTCATTCTCATGGATCGCAACACCGACAGGACCTTCAAAAATAGAGTCGTCCAGTGTAAAACCAGCATTTTTAAAAGCAAGCTTTAAAAGGTTTCCTTTAACTACCCTATAAAAAATGTTTTCATTTTTAAGCCCTTTTCTAAAGCTAGCCATGTCGTTTGCCTTAATCCCAGAGAAGTCAACAATAATAAGATTCTTTTGACCTTTAAGCTTTGCGGTCATTTCCTCTATTACTTCTTTTTTCTTCTCTTTTCTCATACGCTAATCCTCCTTAAAACTAAATAACCCCGGTGTACTGCAAAGCCGGGGTTAGAATATAGTTCATCTTATATATTCCAAATAACCTCGGCTGGCACAATACTTTAAGGGTTTTCACCCGCCAACTGTCTCAGGTTTAATTTTCAAATTTATTTTTTTAACAAACTCTGCACATTCAAACGCACTGATGGCGACATTGTTAAAGAAAGATACGCTTTCTTCATATATTGCCCTTTAACTGAGGCCGGTCTCGCCTTTATAATTGTTTCGTTTAGTGCAATAATGTTTTCCTTTAAATCTTCAATTTTAAAAGAAATCTTTCCGACTATCGTGTGGATTACGCCGGTTTTATCAACTCTGTATTCAATTTTACCTGCTTTAAAATCCTTTACGGTTTTTCCCACATTTGTTGTTACTGTCCCTGCTTTTGGATTAGGCATAAGTTTTCTCGGACCGAGAATACGCGCAACTTTACCAACATATCTCATCATATCCGGAGCAGCAATTGCAACATCAAAATCAAGAAATCCTTCTTTTGCAATTTTTTCAATAAGCTCTTCGCCGCCGACATAGTCGGCACCGGCATCTTTTGCTTCCTGAGCTTTTTCTCCATTTGCGAAAACAAGTACTTTTACACTTTTACCAGTACCATTAGGCAAACTGATAACGCCTCTTATGTTCTGGTCTGCAAATTTCGGGTTTACATTAAGGACATACGTTGCTTCAACGGATTCATCAAACTTTGCACCTTTAATTTGAGGAAGAAGTTCAAGGGCTTCGTCCAACGTATACTGCTTCTCATGGTCAATCTTTTTAAATAATTCCGTGTATTTCTTTCCTCTTTTCACTGTTACCTCCTTGTGGTCACAGACTTGTCGTCTCCCACAAAATAATTATCCTTCAATTACGTTTACACCCATATTGCGGGCGGTACCTTCAATGATTCTTGACGCCGCATCAAGATCTTCAGTATTGAGATCTTTTAACTTCATTTTTGCAATTTCCTTAATCTGAGAACGCTTTATCGTACCAACTTTCTTCTTATTTGGCTCCGGTGAACCGGAATCAATTTTAAGCGTTCTTTTAATTAAAGAAGATGCAGGCGGAGTTTTTGTAATAAAGTCAAAACTCCTGTCCTTGTAAACTTTGATTACTACGGGAATAATAAGTCCTGCCTGCTTAGCAGTTTTTGCATTAAATCTCTTACAGAAGTCCATAATATTGACTCCTTTTTGCCCGAGCGCAGGACCGACTGGTGGTGCAGGTGTTGCTTTACCTGCTTGAAGTTGTAGTTTTACAATTCCAATAACTACCTTTTTCCTTTTCTTTGCCATAATGCACCTCTTAAATCTTCTGTATAAATTCGCTTTTTATTTCTACGGGCATTTCTCTGCCAAACATTTCAAGCAGTATTTTTGATTTGCCTTTCTCTACATCTATTTCTTGCACTGTCCCTTCCATGTCCTTAAACGGACCTGCAAGAATTTTAACCCTATTACCCACTTCAAAGTTCATTTTTTCACGTGCTTCATCTTCACCTATTCTATCAAAAAGCTTTTGAACCTCTTCCTCTGTTAAAGGAGTGGGTTTTCCACCACTACCAACAAATCCTAAAACACCAGGCGTGTTACGTACAACAAACCATGTCTGATCGTCAAGGATCATATTCACAACAATATATCCCGGAAAAACGCGCTGAGTTTTAATTTTCCTTTTCCCACGCTCTACAACACTATAATAGTCTACCGGCAAAATAACCTTGAGAATTCTGTCCTCAAGACCATATCCCTTGATGCGTTCTTCTAAATTAAGCTTAGCTTTTTTTTCGGAACCCGAATATGTATTTACTAAAAACCATTGGGCATTTTTGCTTTCTTTTATCATTTATTTTGCAAGTGCCTCTAATCCTTTAGCAAAAAGCATATCCCATAATCCAATATAGGTAGCCCAGAAAATAACAAAAGTAAGAACAATAGCCGTATAACTCCATAACTGTTTAGCTGTAGGCCAAATTACCTTTTTTGTAAGCTCAATCCATACTCCGCTAAGAAAATTTTTAAAACTTTCTTTTTTCGCCTTTGCAACTTGAGTTTGATTACTTCTGCTTACCGTAGTTGCTTTTTTGATTCTTCTCTTCTCGTTTGTTTTTTTACTCATAATTTGTGGCAGGTCCGGAGGGACTTGAACCCCCAACCCTCGGTTTTGGAGACCGATGCT
>CAYYKP010000069.1:0-6133 GCA_964468055.1 uncultured Caldisericales bacterium | reverse complement strand
GAGTATAATTCAGGCGATTTTTATTTTTTCTTTGCTGTCTTTTTTAGATTTGTAGAGAGCTTTGTCGGCTCTGTCAATGAATTCTTCGGCGCTTTCTCCTATTTTATACTCGGCAACTCCCGCGGAAAAAGTAACCTTTATGTTCTTTTGTAACTCTATTTGAGATAAGCGTTCGGAAAAAGTTTTTGTTATATTAAATGCTTCATTGGCAATTGTTTCCGGAAATATAACGATAAATTCGTCTCCGCCAAAACGAAAAGGGATATCAGAACTTCTGACGGATAATTTAATAATTTTTCCTATTTCCGCAAGCAAACGATCTCCTTCCAGATGTCCGTAGGTGTCATTCCATTCTTTAAATTTATCAAGGTCAAAGATTGCTATGGAAAGTTTTCTATCGTATCTAATGGCCCTGTTAATTTCTTCTTTTATTCTACCTATGAGTTCCCGTTTGTTGTATAGGCCTGTTAAAGAGTCTGTGACTGAATAGGAATTTAGTTTTTCCATGTACATAATTCTTCCCGTTATGCTATTTAAGACATCTGAAAGTGCTTGTGCAAATACGATATTTTCCTTTATAAACTTGTTGACTTTGTTACCATCCACGCTGAGAATGCCGACAACGACATCGTCTGCCATTATGGGAATACCCATCCAGGATAAGGAGGAGTTTTTTGCAGGAATCCACTGGGAATATTTTTTTGTGTCCGGAATATATAATATTTTTTTAGTATTTTTTATTTCCGTTATGGTCCCGGAATAATCGGAATGTTTAATCTGCTCTTCAACTGCTTTTAGGATATTATTGGGAGTATTTTTTATTGCAACAAAATGCCAGTCCTTTTGTAATTTCGATACGTCTATTACAGTCGCGGAGTCCGCTTCAAAGAACATACTTGCAATGTTTACCAATTTCCAATATTCTTCTTCTATTGTACTTGACTTTTGTAAGTATATCGTGAGGTAGTGCAATAATTTATATCTTCCTAGCAAGCGTTCGACGGTTTTTTTGTTGTTTCCCAAAGCTATAACGAGGCGTGCATTTTTAAAAAAGGGAAGAAGAATTCTTTTGTATCGTTTTAGAGTTTCAATATTGTCTTTTGTAATTTCTTCAGTTGGTTTCATGATGACATATCCGGTTAAATCATACATATCCATGGTGTCGAACAAAAATCCGTTGTTATTTGCAGTTTCTTTTTTATGGTTGCTACTGAGAATTTCTTTTTCAATGAATCTTTTATCCTCTTCGCTAAATCCGTAATTATGATAAAAATTAAATTTATTACCGTTGCGAAGGAGTAAAGCGCTTTTGGATATCTTAGCGTGCTTATTCGCAAAAGATACGGCTATATCTATTTTCTTATCGAAGGAGGGCTCACTCATTATTTTTGTACCTATCTCGTCTAAAAAATGTATTTCTTTAAGAATTTTCATCTTTTCAATTCTTTTCTTTCTGTCTCTATCCGAAAGGAATCCGCCTATTATAACGAATACAAACATAACAATTTCTGTTGCATACTGAAAAGTGGCTATTTTGTTTAACTGTCTTTGAAATAACCAATTTCCGTGGATTGTGTAATCATTATATAGGTATGCGCTCTCAAGAATAGAAGTTACGGAGATAATAAATAAACCCAGGAAATGTTGCTTAAAGAATTTTCGCAATTTCCGCATAGTTCTTCTCGTCTTCCACATCAAATTCTTTTCGGACAAATTGTGATATTTTATCGCTATTTGTTATTACGGTTTCCACAACATCCGGGTCAAATTGAGTTCCTTTGTTTGCACGTAGCTCCATGATTGCCCACCCCAGAGAATGTGCGGAATAGCCTGGTCTGTTTGTAGTCATTGCATCAAGTGCGTCTGCAACGGCGACTATGCGCCCACATAATGGAATTTCCTTTTCTTTTACTTTGATGTCATTTGGGTATCCGCTGCCATCGTAATGCTTGTGGTGATATAAAATACAAGGAACTACATCTGTCAAAAACTTGAATTTACCAACAATCTCTGCTCCTACTTTTGGGTGCTCTCTGATTTTTTTCCAATCGTTTTCATTGAGTAAAAACTTTTCTTTTAGGATTTTATCTTCAATTGCAATTTTTCCGATATCATGCAGAAAACCCCCTATCTTTGCGGTAAGTACCTCTTTTTCATTTAATTTCATACTTAGTGCGATGATCTCTGCAAAATGCCCTACACGTATGGAGTGTCCGGCAGTGTACGGATCCTTATACTCGACGTTTTTGACAAGAGAGATGATTAGTTGAACAACACCTTCACGCATCTCATAAGTGAGATTTTTGGTGAAGAAAAACCCTGAGACAATATTGACAAAAATCTCCGAAAGCTCTAAATCTTCTTTTCTGAACTTTCCAATTCCGAGTTTTACCTGTAATATTGCCCCGAGCAACACATCGTTAAATATCATAGGTACTGCAAGTATCGAGCTGTTTTCCTCAGGTGTATCAGGAACGTGTTTGGAAAGTTTAGATTTGTTAGCATTATTTAGTATATCTGCTTTTCTTGTTTCTGCTACACGACCAGTAAGGCCCTCCCCTAATTTCAATGAAGTTGCCAAAATCTGTTTTTTATAAGGGCTCTCTGCATATATTGGTATTAGCGTATTACTTTTTTCTTCATATCTAAAGTATACAAATTCGTCTGCTTTTGTAATGTTTTTGACTATTTCGCAAATATACTTTATAAAATCTATCCTATGTCCCATCTGAGGAAGTTTCTGAGAAACCAGATGCACCGCATCAATAACAAAATTTTTACGTTTTAATTCCCGTATATATTTTATAAGAAATAGGATAGTGATAAAAAGTGCAACAATAGCTAATATTAGTAGTATATGAAAAATATCCATGCTTTATACGTTGAACCTGAATTGTATAATATCTTTGTTCTTAACGATGTAGTTTTCTCCCTCTATTCTAAGCACACCTTTTGTCTTTGCATCTTTAAACGAAAAACCGATATTTTTAAAATCCGCAAACGAAATTACTTCGGCGGCAATAAACCCTCTTTCAATATCGCTGTGAATTTTGCCAGCGGCTTTGCGGGCGTTTAGCCCTTTTGTTATAGTCCATGACTTTACTTCATCTTTGCCAACCGTGTAGAAAGTTTCGTAACCAAGAAGAAGATATGATGCATCTATAAATGCCGGGAGCATCGGTCCGGATAGGCCGTATGAAGAAAGAAATTCTGCTTTTTCCTCCGTTGAAAGTTCGGAAAGTTCAAGTTCCAATTCTATGGGGACAACTATTACATCCGATGATTTTGGAACTATATTTTTTATCTTATTTTTGATGTTATTGATTTCGTCAATCCCGGAGTCCGATATATTTATTACATAAAGTATCGGTTTCAGTGTGAAAAATTCAAAAGACCGGATTGTGCTTAAATCTTCCTTACTAAATTTTATATCAGAAAGAGGTTTCTCTTGCTCAAGCGTTTCTTTACATCTGTTTAATATAGCTAACTCACGTTCTTTTTTTAAATCTTTTTTCTCTTTTTTTAAGCGTTCAAGTCTCTTTTCCACAACATCAAGATCCATAATTAAAAGATCCGCATCAAAACTACTTATTGAACCTTCTATGCTGTTGCTTTCGGAGAATGCGTTTATTACTTCCACTAAAGCATCTGATTTTCTTATTGCGCTAAAAATTTCGTTTCTTCGTTTTTTGTTTTCCGGGCCAACGGGAATCCCGGGGATATCTACAAA
Source organism: uncultured Caldisericales bacterium (assembly GCA_964468055.1). Taxonomy (GTDB): domain Bacteria; phylum Caldisericota; class Caldisericia; order Caldisericales; family Caldisericaceae; genus S016-85. Next base: position 2,403 of record CAYYKP010000069.1, on the reverse strand, counting down.
TGTAATCTCTGCCTGCGTTGTTTTTTTGGGATTAAAAGTTTCGGATAATTCATGTAATTCCTTGTCGGGAATTTTTACACTGCCAATATTAGGTTTATCGAACGAAACTTGCACGTTACTCCCTACAAGAGCTTTAAATAGAGATGTTTTGCCTGAAGACGGCAATCCGCTTATACCAATTTTCACCTATGTATCCTCCTTATTTATGGTAGCGTAGCAGGGAATTGAACCCTGGTCTGGGGATTGAGAGCCCCCTGAACTAACCACTGTTCTACTACGCCACCTGGCTGGGAAGGATGGATTCGAACCATCATTAGAGGATCCAGAGTCCCCTGTCCTACCATTAGACGACTTCCCAATCAGCAAATATATTATACAGAAATGTTAAAAAATTTCAACTATCCTTCGTCTGCTTCTTCCTGGATTTCAATTCCTTTTCCTGTAAGGATGTCTCTTCCGCGTGATTTAAAATCTTCTACTTTATCTTTTGTTATTACGCCGAGCTCCTTGGACTTTTCCTTAAGCATCTCTCTTGTTTCAACTCCTGAACGTGGGGCATATAAAACTCCAAGTACAAACCCTGTAAGAGCGCCCCATAAAAATCCGCTTAAAAAAGCACTTGTTTTATTTTCTTCCATTGCTTTTACCTCCTCTACCTATATATTTTTTATAAAAAGAAAATCCTTGCTGTAGTACAACAAGCCATTTACCTGCATTCATTATAGTCGAAATAATTGAATTTTGTTTTTCTTTTTTAGTATTTACGTTGATGCCTGAAATCGGAATGGTTATTCCTCGAAATAACAGAATCAAAGAAGCTATAGGTAATGCTGCATTTATAAATGATGTTGCCTTTTCGGTATTATGGAAAGTTTTTTTTAGATGTACGGTTGCTTCATCGGTATTTTTAACAGTACTTTCTAACTCTATGCCTACGGTATCTATGCGCTTTTCTAAAGATTTCACCAAATTCTGAGTTTCCTCAAGTGTATCACTCGTGTGCTTACTAAATTTAAAAAAAGCAAGCATGAGTACAATAACTGCTATTGCTACTTCAAATGCAATTACCCACAAAGCAATCGTAAGAGCTGTCATTTTCACCTCCGCAAGTTGCCCCACAGGAGCCGTGACTTAGCAGATTATGGAGTCCTTAAGACAAGTGGGAATTTATGCAAAATTCCCTCATATTATGTGTTGGCTCAAATCCGCTAAGTTTACACGCACTCCGCAGGGTTCAATTATATTTTAGCATTTTATTTATAAATTTCAACCATTCATCTTGTTGTGCAAATATTTTCATAGGACGGATAAGTTTAAATATGGCTTTGTGTTATATTTTCTATTCGTATCCCATGCGTAATTAAAAATCCATAGGGGAAACAATCTTTCCATTATGTATTACCATCGTTTTCTTTCTTACCGTATACAAAAATTTTATATCTATTCCTTCTTTTAAAATAAGTCCCGTTAACTCGTCTATCTTCGCGCTACCTTTGTTTGTAAAGTAAACAGATAAAAGAAAAATTGTCTCGTTGTCAGGATTAATGTTCAATAGTTTAATATCCTTCAAAAAAGGTCGAATATCTTTACTCTTAGTGTTTCTGCCCTTTTTTCTTGTTATTACAATTTCTCTTCTGTTCAAAATGCCGGATAGTACTTTTTCAATATCTTTTTCGGAGCTGTTCGATAAAAGTTTTCCGTACGCGAAGTGTGTTAGAATTGCCCCAAGGGATGTAATAGCTGGGGCGGACTCAGGAATTACTTTTATCCTCCTGATATTTAAAATTTTATCAAATGCTTTTGACAAAGCAACTAAAATTATATTCTCCGGTAGGTTTTTATCAAGATAAAAATCAAAATATTCGTCTTCCCCTATAATGCCAACGCTTAAAGGAAAGCCCATTTCAACTTTTACTCTCTGATTAAATCCTTCCGTAAATTTTAAAGGGAGGCTGCTTCGCCTTAATCCCCTTGTTATAGCACGAGTAAGGTCTATATGCCCTATATAACAAACTTCTTTCGGTCTTTCAAAATTTACCCTTATTCTCATATTATATAATAACAGATTTCACTGTTTTTTGCCAAGTAAAAGCGAAATAGTTTTGGAGATTATAAATCCGTTCCTGTCTATTCCTAAAAGTTCAACGTGATACTTGCCTTTTATCTGTATTGGTGTTGTGAAAGTTATTTCCCTATCTTAGGGTGAAATTACTCCTATGTGGCATTCCTTGCCGTACGAATCTTTTATGGCTACGGTGGTAACCCCCCTGGGATTCTGTATTTCTTACTATATTTATATTAACATAAATTTTGTTAGACGGCAATTCTTCTATATTTAAAACTTTTATAAACATTTGCTCGATGCACCTAAAATATTTATCAGGATAAAATATAATTGCACTT
>CAYYKP010000068.1:0-6180 GCA_964468055.1 uncultured Caldisericales bacterium | reverse complement strand
TATTTTCCTGTAGTAGGCGGTGTTTTTAGCAGGCCGATTGCGTGGGTAAAAGCTGTGGACGGTGTTTCCTTCCGTATATATGAAGGTGAAACGTTTTCACTTGTCGGAGAAAGCGGAAGTGGAAAAACAACTACCGGTAAAACAATTTTAAAACTTCATGAGCCTACAGCGGGACAGATTAAGTTTGAGGGTAAAGATATTTCTAAGTACAGTGTTTCCGAAATGCGTCCATTAAGAAGAGATATGCAGATTATTTTTCAGGATCCGTATGGTTCTTTAAATCCGAGGCTTCCAGTTGGAGAAATTATACGTGAGCCGTTGGTTGTTCATAAAATAGGAAACAAAAAAGAGCAGGAGGATAGAGTTGTTGAAATCATGAAATTTGTAGGTTTGAGGTCCGAGTATTTGCATCGGTATCCGCATGAATTTTCCGGAGGACAAAGGCAAAGAATTGGTATTGCAAGAGCAGTGGTCCTGAACCCGAAGTTTATTGTGGCGGACGAGCCGGTATCTGCTCTGGATGCTTCTATTCAAGCACAGGTGCTAAACCTGCTTCTTGACCTGCAGAAAAAACTTGCTCTTACATATTTATTTATTGCACACAATCTTGCAGTTGTAAGGCATGTGTCTGATAGAATCGGTGTTATGTATTTAGGTCACCTTATGGAGGTTGCGGATACGCAGGAATTATTTGACACTCCGTTACACCCGTATACTCAGGCGTTGCTATCTGCAATTCCAATTCCTGACCCTGAGGTAAAGAAAGAAAGGATTATCCTTCAAGGTGATATTCCTTCTCCCATTAATCCTCCGTCAGGATGTCCTTTCCGTACTCGTTGTATGTATGCAAAGCCGATTTGTGCAGAGAAAAAACCGCCTCTTATTGATGTAGGTGACGGCCATTACGTAGCTTGTCATTTTGTTAAGAAAGGTAAAAAAGCAGAATACAGCAAATCATAGAGTAGAGGGCCGCTTGAAAAAGTGGCCCTTCAACTTAATTATATTCAATGGATTAATTGTTAATTTTTGCTTGATTTTTAAGCCAACTTCGATACAATTATAATTATGATAATTAAAATACCAAATTTTACGAAGTGGAGAAAAAATAATGAATAGAACATTTGTTTTCAGCTTAATTTCTTCCCTTATAGTTTTATTTGACCAATATTCAAAATATATTGTTCGGCATAAATTGATAGAAGGCAAGAGTGTTAAGGCGATTGGAAATGTAGTTTACTTTACCTATGTAAAGAACAGGGGTGCTGCATTTGGTATTATGCAGGGCGGACGATGGGTGTTTATTGTTGTAGGTCTTGCCATAGCCGTTTTAATGTTTTTAAATATGAAAGCTATTACTTCAAGTAATTTATTACTAATTGGAAGTAGCTTATTGCTTGGAGGTATTATAGGAAACCTTATAGATAGGCTATTTTTGGGTTTTGTAACGGATTTTATAGATTTTCGTTTTTTTCCTGTATTTAACGTTGCGGACTCTGCAGTCGATATAGGCCTATTTATTATAATTATTTATTTTATTTTCTATGAAAAAAACGTTAAAGTCTGATAGCCATGAAAGGATAGATGCTTTTCTTTCGGGAAAAATGCATAGCCTTACACGTACCCATATTCAGAAACTAATTAAGGATGGTAGTATTACTGTGAATAACAAAAGGATAAAACCGTCTTTTAAATTGAAAGAGGGAGATTTAATCCAAGTTGAAGAAAAAGAGCCGGTAGGGCTAAACCTGACAAAAGAAAATAAACCGCTGAAAATATTGTATGAAGACGAGTATTTACTTGTTGTAGATAAAGAGGCGGGGATTATGGTTCACCCCGTAGGAAGTAAAAATAAAAATACTTTGGTTAACAGGCTATTATTCCATGTAAAAGATCTTTCAGGGATAGGTGGGGTAATAAGGCCGGGGATTGTGCACAGGCTCGACAAAGATACATCGGGACTCTTAATAGTTGCTAAAAATGATGAAGCACATTTGAAACTCTCGAAAATGTTTAAGATACACAGTGTTGACAGACGCTACATTGCATTAGTCAAAGGAAAATTTAAACATCTTAGTGGGAAAATAGATTTACCCCTCAGCAGGAAGATTGGTGAAGCTAAAATGTGCGTTGCACCTTTCGGCAAAAGAGCTGTTACACATTTTAGAGTAATCGAAGAGATTGGTCCTTTTTCTCTTGTCGCGGTGAAGCTTGAAACAGGAAGAACGCATCAAATAAGAGTACATTTTTCATATTTGGGATATCCGGTTGTAGGTGACCGTCTTTACGGAGGAAGATTAAAGGAAATACCATTGAACAGGCAATTTCTACATGCCTATGAAATTTCTTTTAATCATCCTATAATAAACAAAAGGGTTAATGTTTATTCGGCTCTTCCTAAAGATCTTAGGGAGGTTTTAAATATGGCAAGGGAAAAATGGACGAAGAAAGGATAATTACACAAAATAAGCGTGTTTTAAGAAATTTTGAAATTATTGATACTGTTGAAGCGGGTATACAGCTTGAAGGATATGAGGCAAAGTCTATGCGTGAAGGTAAGGTAAATCTTAATGGTACTTATATAAAAGAAAAGAATCGCGAGTTTTTTATATACAATATGTTTATTGCTGCCAATTCTTCAATGCATAGCGGAAAAGGTGAGCGAAGAAAAAGAAAATTGCTTTTGCATAAGTATGAAATTTTACGGTGGAGCACTCGTGCAAAAGAGAAAGGCTTAACAATTTTGCCGGTAGACGTACATACTTCCAATAATAGAATAAAACTTACTATAGCACTTGTTCGTGCAAGGAACCTCTTCGGCAATAAACACAAAATAGAAGAGAAGAGATTAAAGCAAGAAATGAATAAAGTAAGGAGATTAAGATGAAAAGAATTTTATCCGTATTAATTGTTACATTAATTATATTTACTGCTGTGCCTGTAAGAGCTGCAGAGGGATTTCCGTTAATTTCTGTAACAGGTGCGGTTGTTAATGTAAGGAACGGACCGGGACTTTCATATAAAATACAATACCAGGTTTCCAGAGGTACGGTTTTGGAATTACTTTCTAAAAAATATAGTAGCAGCAATGATTTATGGTTTAAGGTGTATGATTTTAACAAGAATAGAGTGGTTTACCTTGCATCATGGCTTACGAATGATTTAGGTGTATCCATAAGTGGACAAAGTGTTGACTTCACTGCTGAGATTACGGCGAATGTCTTGAATGCGCGTATAGGGCCTGGTACTTCATTCTTCGTCGAGGATGTTTTAAGTGCGGGGGACAAAGTACATATAACGCGTATAATATCCCGTTCGGATGGCCAGGATTGGTATAGATATAATCAAAATGGAAAATATTTTTATATTGCCGGCTGGTATGTAAAAAAAGTTGAGGTAAAAAGTACGGATAATAACGGAGATGCCGTTGAAAATATTAATTCCGTTGCAAAAGCTAATTATTATATAAATATTAGAAAAGGTCCTTCTCTTGATTACAGTAAAACAGGCCTAATTTCAAAAGGTGACACTGTGCCCGTTATAGGAATTGCACACAATGATAGTAAAGAAATTTGGTTAGAAGTACATTATAAGGGTATTGCCGGCTGGTGCTATTCTCCCTTATTTGCTGTAAATAAACTGCCACAATTGGATTTATCTTCGATGGGTGAAAAAGGAACTATAACAGATTACGTAAATCTGCGCAATGGTCCTTCTACAAATTATGGTATTGAAAAAGTTTTACCAAAAAACACCCAGTGCATTGTTACCGGTGTTGCAAGAAATGATAAAGATGAAACTTGGTATGAGATTGGTGTGGAAAACTCCGGTTGGATACGTTCCGACTTCATAAATTTAAAAACAACGAAGAAGGGAACCATAAACAATATTACCTGGAGAATTTCCTCTACTGGTATTGATGTACTTGTATACGGAAAGGATCTTGTAAAACCCGGTATTTCAATACTTGAAAACCCCATAAGGTTAGATTTGCAGTTCCAAAATACAATTCTAGCGAAAGAGAGTGATGCCCTTTCTATAAACGTAATCCCTATTGTTAGAGTGCGTTACAGTCAAAAAGAACTTTCCTCGGAGGTGATTGTTGATCTTACCAATCGTGTTCCCTTCAAAGCGAGTTTTGAAAATGGAACATTCGTTTTAAAGTTAGAACTTCCTAAGGAGGGAGAGAAACGTGTGGAACTCTCTGATTCCGAAATATATGCGCCTATTGCGAATGTTAACAATACAGAATACATAGAACTTAAGAGTATCCTTGACTGCTTTAATGCAAAAAGTGTGGAAAGTGATGGGAAAATTTTGGTTACCCTACTAGACAAGAACATTGTAGTATCTCAAAAAGATACTATTAAAAAGAACAGTATTTTATATATTTCATTGAGTGCTTTGATGTCCGATTTTAATGTTTCCGTTGTTGACACGGGTAAAGTTATATATATTGATCCTGTTTTGGAGTTATTTACCAAAGATAAACAAGGAGAAAAATTTGTATTTTCGTTACCTCCTAAAATTAAAAAGGAAGGATCCCTTTATGTATTTTTTGCAGATTCAGGTAAGTTTAAAAATAAAGTTGATTGTACGTTAAGAGATGATGATACTCCTCCGGAGATTAAAGTACAGGCTACTAATGGGCAAATTCTTGTGTCCGGTAGAAGTGTTACTATTGGAAAGACTGTAACTCAAAAAGGTGTTTTATCGGGTAGAATCATTGTAATAGACCCCGGCCACGGCAGTTACTCAGGCCCATATCTTGATACGGGTGCTACAGGACCAACAGGAGTCAAAGAAGGTGCGGTAGTTTTGGAAATTGCAAAAAAACTGAGAACTCTTCTTGAGGCGGATGGCGCAAAAGTGATTCTTACGCATGAAACGTTAGATAATCCTAATAATCCTACACTTGCGCAGCGTTGTGCAATTGCTAATAATTCCGGAGGAGACCTATTTATGTCTATTCACTTGAATGCATCCGTAAGTCATGAGGCTCACGGTACGGAAACTTATTACTGGCACAGCGATTCGTTAAAGTTTGCCAATTCAATTCAACACTCTCTCGTTACTGAACTTGGTACTACCGATAGAGGCGTAAAACGTGATTATCTTTACGTATGTAGAAATGTAACAACAATGCCTGCAATTTTAGCAGAAGTTGTTTTTGTGTCCAATCCTTATGAGGAATCATTATGTAAACAGCAAAACTTTTTAGATAAGGTAGCAAAAGCATTGAGAAATGGCATTGTAAAATATCTTACAAATGGCGGATAAAAATTCTTTTATCGGCATTTTTGATTCCGGTGTAGGTGGGCTTGCCGTAGTAAATACTTTACTAAAGACTTTCCCCGGGGAAAATATAATTTATATTGCGGATTCAAAAAATTTTCCTTACGGCACGAAAACAGAGCAGCAGATTAAACAATTTTCCATTAGGATTGTGGAGCATCTTATTCGTAAGAATGTAAAAGCAATAATTGTTGCCTGTAATACGGTTTCATCTATATCCTTGCCTGTTCTTCGTGAAATCGCTGAAGGTATTCCGGTGTTTGGAATGGTGCAGGCCGGAGCAGCCCTTGCATTGAAAACAACAAGAAATATGCGAATAGGCGTTATTTCTACTCCTCTCACAGCAAGCACACATGCCTACAGGAGGGAAATTAGAAAATTAGATAAAAGAGCTCATGTTTTCGAAATAGGCTCTCAGGAACTTGTAAATCTTGTGGAAGATGGAAATCTTGATGATGAATCTGCTTTTTCCCTTGCTGAGAAGAAACTCTCCGGCATCTTACATCAGGATATAGATACACTTGTTCTCGGATGCACGCATTTTCCGTTTTTATATAAGGTGGTGTGTAGAGTAGTCGGAAAAAATGTTATTGTGGTAGATCCGTCGGATGGGTTGATTGGTAATCTTAAAATATTTCTTAATAAAAATGATTTTCTGTGTACTTCAGATAAACCAAGTAGGCTTTTTCTTACTACTGGAGATAAAGATGAATTTCTTTCAAAAGCTAAAGTTTTCTTAAAGATCAAAGTAAACGAGGTAAGTAAGCTGAATATTTAAAAATTCTTTCTTAAAACACTTGATTTTTTAGCATTTCTCTATAAAATGTGCTTGTGCGGGGTGTGGCGTAGTTTGGTAACGCGCATGGTTTGGGACCATGAGATCGGAGG
>CAYYKP010000067.1:0-6210 GCA_964468055.1 uncultured Caldisericales bacterium | reverse complement strand
AGTGAGTGCTTGTAGCGGTTATCCATGTATCTTTTTGTGACATTCATCACATAGAACTATAAGGTCTTCCTCCATGACGTTAAATCTATGTTCGTACCCATGGTTTTTATAAGTATTATGATGCACTTTCAACGACACTCCAGATCTTCCACAGAGCTGGCACTTGAAGCCCGCGTCCCTTAGTTTCTTTTCTCTTATTGCTTTCCAGTACGGTGTCTTAAGAAAATCCTTATAAGGCATTCTTTGTATATATAACGCAACTTCATTTTCATCAGTTCCTTGTATTTTCCAAGTGATGAACTCATATCTATCACTAACGTCTGTCCATATGTCTGATGAACTGTTTGGGTTTAAGTATTTTTCTATAAAAAGCTCGGTTCTTTGATTTTCTTGTACCATCCATCTTTTATATGATTCTATCTTTTCGTTTTTTTCCTGTGTTTTGAGTTGGTCATGATGTTTGCGACATTCTGGGCATAAGAACTCGTCTGGATGTTTTTTTCTGTATGTATTGTTCAAAAGGTGTAGAAGTTTAGCTTTTGAAATGCGTCCTGTAAAGATTTTTCCACATGATGTACATTTAATTTCTATTATAAATTTTGGAGGAGGATTCTTGTGTTCCTCCATTGGTTCTATAAGAATTTTTATGAATGCAAGAGGGTATTTTGTAATTTTCACAAAATCTTCGTATGATATCTTCTCCTCTCTACGAATTGGAGGATGTTCTTTTATAGTTTTTCTTACCCAATCCAAAAACTCAAAATCTATTCCCATAATCTATTATAATTATTTTTGATAGATATTCAAACGGAGTATTTGATTTAACGGTTAGTAAAACTATTTTGTAAAAATCGTATATATAGTTAATGATATCAGTAGGTTTTTAGCTAAAAAGGGAATACAAATATAATTGAAATAGTATGAGATTTAGCCCTGAATGAGAGGGAGATAGGGAGACTTCATCCAGTTGTTTGTAATATAAAACGACGATAACGAGAGACTGAACTATAAATGGCCTGGAGTGTAAAATAAGTGAGAATAATTGCTTTATATGTGCTATTTGGATAGCAAAATGATTCTTATGTTTAACTAATAAAAGTTAGGGTTGGGGACACACAAATAGAATGCACAGAATTCATAGGTACCATTGAGCAGTGCATATGAATAATTCTCTCTTTCGATTTGGCTTGCCCTGAAAAAACTTCTGAGAGGAGAAAATCTTTCGCTAAATATTCCCTATTTATGAAAACGGTCCGGACTGGTAAATAGACAAGTTAAAGTTTAAAGAAAGTTCCTGAATCAGGATAGCAAATTATAATTTCGCTGCAAGGGTAGATTGTAAGTACTAATGATAAATAGGACACTGCTGCAAGTCATGTAGATGTTTAGCACAATTTTTTTAAGTTGTACTAATAAGCTTCATTACCAATTCATAGTAAAATGAGGGCATGTTTTTGAAATCTTTTGTAAGTGCTGTCTTGCCCAACTCGTTTTTTCTTACAAAATGGATAAAGCTTTCTGGAAAATCTTCCATGATTTTCATTATTGCAGAGAAAACGAGATACTGGTCTTTTATCGGAATTCTCTCCGTTAGGTGAAGTTTGGGTTTATCTTTGTAGAGTGCAATCCTTTTTGCCATGACTTCGTGCTCAAATACACCCTCGTTGTATTTCCAAAAGTAGATGATTTTTATGAGCTGTTTTACAATCGCAAAGAATTCAGTGCTTTGCATTTCTCCGTAGGTATATGTGAACTTTCCGCTGTCCAGTATCTTATAGTACGTATCTATTGCTTTTAGGCCATAGGAGTGTGGGTTTATATGCTCTACTGGTATATTTCTTAAATCATGTCCGCACCTGTAGCATATGGGGAATATATTCTTGCCTTTTCTCTTATACTGAGTGACTGGAGTGTTGCACCAAGGGCACCTCTCTACAAGAAATATCTTGTGTTTTGTGCATGCAGTGGAGAAGGAAAGCCGCCATTTCTTTCTCATATACGGCATATTGTCCTCTTTTAGGCAGAGCGGGCAAAACCGCTGCCCTCCTTTTCTATGTTGCCTTCCTCTGTTTACAAGTGGCTGTATAAGTACATTTCTCGTGTTCCTGTATATGTGTTCTGACAAGTGAGATTCGTAATTCTGCAGAGTGAGTGATTTAATTTTTTCTGGGCTTTTGTTGCTCTTTTCTGCAATGATTTTAATGAGATCTTCATTTGCAAAGACATCTATGTCCCTGCTGTATAAAGTGTTTTTGTAGTTAGGAAAATGGATATTCGCAAATGTTATAGGATCAGAGAGGTTTTTAATGGCAGTGCGTGTAAGCCAGGAGGAAAGAAGCTCGTCTTCCAGTACTTTTACCCTTATGTTGAATCTTGCTTTAGAGATGGCCTTTTTATCTAGAGAGTGTAATTTATAAGCAAAGTTTATCATTAAGCGTCTAGGCCAAAAACGTTTCTTGCCTGTGAGGGTTTTACGTAGTTGATTGCTTCTATTTCTTTCTTTGTAATGTGCTCACTCCCGCTTTTTATCGCATATATTGCACTGTCGTTTATTATTTTGATGATTTCTCCTATTAGGCCCTCGGACAGCTCTAATACTTTTTCAGCAACATTTACGTCTTCAAGTATTGTTGAAGGTCGGCGGAGAGGCAACGTTTTCATAATACTTTTTAAAAACAGGTAGTAATCTTTGTTTGATTTCCACCTGGGTAGCGCTAATGGTCTGAATCTACTGCTTATTTGGAGGTCAGTTGCTGTTGCGTTCAAGGCATCCTTCGTTCCAACCAGTATGATTGAGATTTCGAGGGTATTACTCAGGCCCTTTAGGGCGTTCATAAATTCCTTTTGCTTTGATACGGAACTGCTCAGTATGTTATGTATTTCGTCTATTATAAGTATTTTCAGGTGAACTTTACTGAAGAAGTAATTGATCTCTGCAATTTTTTTTGTAATTCCATCACTTGAATTATACGGTATCAATATAGCGGTTAGTATGTGATTATATAGTATGTTTACTGTCGCCCTTGGTGGACACTCGATTGCAACAATTGGCATATATACCTCTTCGACAAGATCTTCCGGTGGATGTCTTCTTGCAAATTCTTTTATAAGGCTTGTCTTGCCGTTGTTGCTATCTCCGACAAGCAAAAACGAAGGCATCCTTGTGCCCCTTGGTTCTTTTAAAAGCTCTTCAAATTGCTCTAAGATTTTTTTAGCCCTTGGGTATACAACAAACTTCCTTGCCTTTATAAATTTTATCCTTTCCTCATTGCTTCTGTTGAGGTACTTTAAAGTTTGGGGGAGTAAAAATTTTTTATAGCTATCCTTCGTACTACTCATTTTCGGCATTCTCTGGATCGTCTATGTGGACCTCGAATTCTTCTTCGTCATCGCTGTTTAATATTTCCTTAAACAGAGTGTTTTTTATGTTAGGATTTTCTACACTCTTTGCCTTCCCCTTTTCTCTCTTTCTCTGTGCATTTAAGTTGTTCTGATGATAATATTTGGAGGACTGTTTTCTCCTAGCCATTTTTGTCTTTTTAGCCGCTTCCTTCTCGATCTTTTTTAGCCTTTCCACTGTCTCAAACAGTGCAGTTTCATCGTAGTCTTTAATTTTGCGCTCTATAAGGGACTTCTTGGCTTTGTTTAGTTCCCATATCGAGATTTGTGGGTTTCCTACGTTTCTGTAAGGAATTTCGAAGTAATCTTTTACTGTGGGATCAAAGAAATATACTGCAGATATGTTCCTTGGGTCCCTCTTAAAAATGAATTTTCTTCTCTTTTTATTTCCTGTTTCTTCTAATTTGATGAATCTTCTTAGGGTTTCGCTGTAGTACTTTATGCCGTCTATTCTTACGCCGTCTTTCTGTATGGTTCTTTCGAAGGAAGGCAAAAATGCAATTCTAAGTCTTCTTGATTCTCCACCGTTAATTATATCTGGCAGTCCACAACCTGGGGATTCACTGCTTCCCATTATGCCTTTTATATACTTTTCCTCTGGGGACATGCCGAGCTCTGAATGGATACGCTTATGATAGACATTAACAATAAATTCTACAATCCACTTTTCTAGTTCCCCCAGCGTGAGGCTTGCCTTTTTGTCTGAATTGTATTCTCCACGCTCCTTTATATTCGAAAATGTCGTACCTGGCAGGCTGTGTATCTCTTTGTTTAAAGTACCAATGAACCTTTCTATGTGTCCGCCGTAGTACGGTGCGCCTCTTGGCCTAAACTCTGCATTGATGTTGTATTCTTCACAGAACCTTTTTAGGTCGTTGCCCCTGAATTCCGCAGCATTATCCATGTGTATAATGAGAGATTTGGGTAGACCCCATATGTTCCACTTTCCTTTAATTCCAAGTCTCTCCAGGTATGCATCTTTTGTTATTGCACCTAAATATAGGGCTTGGCCAACCGAGAAGAAACTTGGTGCTTCCAAAGAAATATATATCCCATATACCATTCTGCTATATACGTCTAGTGCTACTGTAATGTAAGGCCTTCCTATGGGTTTTCTATAAATTTGGTCTACCACGATGATGTCTAATGGGGTATGGTCAATTTGTATAACACTTAAGGGGTGTTTCGGTTCAAAAGAAGATTTTGAGGGGCCATAGATGTTGAGTGCTTTGCTTCTTCCCTCTCTTGTTCTTACAATTGCTTTGTCTGAGATCTCCTTAATCCGTCTTCTTACGGTGTTTATCCCGGGTTTTGGAAATCCCTTGTCTCTGCAGATGCTTACAATTTCGTAATACACTCTTTTAAGAGAGTGCTTTTGTGGCGTTAAATAATATGTTTCTATCACTTCTTTGATTATTTCATCTGTTATTATATTTATCCTGTGTTTCCCTTTGCCTCCCGATCTTGCCTTTTTGGGTGCGAGAGAACTTAGCCTGCCGATGGATTCATATATTTGGATCCATCGGTAAAGTGTTGCACTAGACACCGAGACTTCCTTTGATCTTTTTTCAACATCCTTTCTTGTCCTGTCCGGTGAGAGTAGTGGTTTTATAATTTCAAACCTTCTTTTTGCTTCTTCCCATTCGTTTTCTGATAAATTATCGAAGTACGTAGAAGAATTATTGTTTGCCCCTGGCTCTTGGATCTCGGAAATGGGGATTTTTAGGGTTTCTCCTTCTTCGGATTTTGCTAATACTGTATTTATGTTTATTACTTTTCGAATACGCCAAGGGCTATTTTTATAAATGATTGTTTGGCCCTTTTTAATTTTTATCATTATTCAGCTCCAATGTTGAATTATTTGTAAGAGGGATGTTTAGATCCGTTTTTAAAATTCTTGATGATACGAGGAACCATATAACTGGTAGTAGAAACCCCTTTTCATGATTAGAATGTCCAAGTTTTTTGAGTATTGCGTTTATAGAGACCTGCTTTTTTTCTTTGACTGTGGATAGTATTTGATCTTTGTATTTGTCGAATTCTCCATTGATGCTGGGTTCAGTAGTAAATCTATAGAGGAATTTTAAGTTATTGAGATATGTTCTGTCTATATTCTTTTCAGTGACGATCCTAAAGTGCATATCGTTTTTTATAGAATAGAATGTGCATGTTCTTATCTTATTGATTAGTTTTTCTCTTTTTTCTCCGAATATCTCTTTTCTGTATTTAATTTCTACTAGCAATTTTTTATAAGGAGGGTTTTTGAACAAAACTAAACAACTTGGTGTGTACGAAACTTTCTTGTTTTGGATCTTTGCAGAAATTTTGAAGGGACGCTCCTTATATTCTAGAACATCCTCATTGAATTCTAACGTAAGGAAATAATCTCCTTCAAGTCTTGACATAATCTCTATCAACCTTTTATTCTTTGTGCTATAGAAATAGCCAGTCGAGAAGCGATTTTGTAGTAGCATTTGTTCCTCCTTTTTATTTTTTAATTTAATTAAGCCATACATAAAGCAATTATAACACTAAAAAAATTTTATAGCAAACAATAGATTTGATAATGTAATATAGTCTTAAATTTTATGGAATATAGCAATGTAGTCTCATATTTTATGGAATTAGTCTCAATAACTTTGGGCATAATAGTAACTTTATTGGTCGTTTGGAAAAATGAAGAAAAGTCTTATATTAAGGTTATGGAATTGCTTAGAAAGTTTTTTATGCGAGTCTCAAATATTTTGGAATACGACAGAGGCAATATTCCTAAACCAGGCGAAATAAGCCTTGCGCATTGTGGTGTGTTGT
>CAYYKP010000066.1:0-6291 GCA_964468055.1 uncultured Caldisericales bacterium | reverse complement strand
TTTAATATTCCAGAATATTAAAGAGGGAGATGATAAGAATGAAAAGAAAGTTTGTTTTGTGATTTTAATTAGCATGATTGTGCTGGTGTTTGCTCCGAACAGTAAAGCACAAATAAAGGGCGTTTTGACTGGACTACCAAAAAAAGTTAGTGTCACGATTGAGGCAAGGGCTACTCCTGCTTTTGGAAGAAGTGCAAAACCTAAATACTTTCTTACATTTTCCGAAGCCCTTGATACCACCCCTCCAATGTACGAGCCGATAAACTTTCCAGAGAGCCGCCCCATAACGATAATTAGGGGGAGAAGGCCTGCAGTTTTTAACACCACTGTCTCAAAGTGAGTGCCTGCAAGGGTAAAAAATAAAACAAAGATAAGCTCTTCTACTTCTTTGATTGATGTAAAATATTCGTCTGAGAATGAGAATGTATTTGTGTAAAGAATCCAAAAAACATGTTCGAAAGAAGATATGAAACCCCGAAAATATTTGATAATCCTGTACAAAAGATATTGAACCAGTAACAAGCAAAAGAAGAGAAGACGGGGATTTAAAATAGCGCATTATCCTTTCGCTTAAGAAGCCAACAAGTATACCTATCAATATTGCTATAAGGATTTCGAGGCTACCTTTTTAACTCTCTCAATATCGACATTGATCCTGAGCCAACAATGCTTTTTGCTATACCTATTGAAATTGAGGTTGCAATAATTGCAAGAGCGTTGTCCGGTAACACTACCGCAAGAAGAGTAGAAGTAAGAGCCCCTTTTGCTTTATATTCATGTATGATTACAATTATTGTGGCAGGAGCAGTGGGGAGTGCAACAGTATCTAACGTAAGAGCCATAATAAATAATTCGTTTTTACCAACTGCTGAAATTAAGGGATAGACGAGATAAACCAGGAGACTGACAAAAACCAGGCTCCTAATCCCTGGATAAGTGTTATCTAAATAACGGGCATTCCTAATTTCTTGATAGTTTTTATACTTAGACCACCTCCTGCAATAATAAAAGCAATAACGGAAAGTGAAATTTCTGTGATTATTCCCATTCCCTCAATCTTTTCTGGAACGGTTAGACCAAAAAGAGAAGGACTAAATATTACTCCTAATAAGATATAGCCAGTGATTTTTGGTAACCCGTTTTTTCTGCTAAAAGCCCTGCAAAGTAGCCTACAACTATAAATACGCCGAGGATCAAACAGATATTTTCCATGATTTAATTATAAGACAATTAATGAATTAATAAAGTGTGTTTACAGAGCATTAAAAAGAGGTTAAAATAATTTACGGGGTTAGATATGAATAAAAAAAAGATTATTTTTGTGAGTCCCTGAATCTTGAAGCGTTCTCTTAAAACTTATTGAACTTTTTGTGTATTTTGCATCTAATATATAAGGTAAAAACTTTGATAAGAAAGCGCAAAACATTACAATAAGGGTATGTCCCTCTTTTCTTAGGACATACCCTTATTGTAAATGAAGATGTTGAATTTAATGCGAACTATTGAACGTAGGCGTTTTCCCCAAGCTCGGCTTCATCCAAACCGTCCTCTTCTGTTTTTTCTGAAACTCTTACAAGTGTAATTTTATTAATAATCCATAGTGCTATATATGTGAATATAAAAGCATAAATTGCTGTTATGGTAACTGCTGTAAATTCCTTTGCGAAGAATGCTCCGTTTCCAGCAAGTAGGCCATTCGCACCCTTAGGATTTATAGTTTTACTTGCCAATAATCCTAAAAGTAGTATCCCAGTATATCCGCCCATTCCGTGAACTCCCCATACATCTAAAGCATCGTCCCAGCCTTTTCTGTTTTTGTATGTAATGGCAATGTATCCGATAATAGATGCTACTACCCCTATGAGCATTGCAGCACGTATGTTAACATATCCTGCTGCAGGAGTAATTGTGGCGAGTCCTGCAACTGCGCCAGTAAGCATACCCAGAATTTTTGGTTTCTTTTCAAAAATAACTGCTAAGATGAGCCAGGTAATTGCTGCAAATGATGCTGCAACATCAGTATTTAGAAAGGCATTAGCTGTAACTGCATCCACTCTTAGCTCACTTCCTGCATTAAAACCGTACCAACCAAACCAGAGAAGTGCTGTTCCAAGAGCTACCAAGGGAATGCTGTGAGGTTTTGCATTTTTAACTTTTCTTTTCCCTACAAAGAATACAGCAGCCAATGCTGCAAATCCTGCACTTGCGTGAACAACTATACCACCTGCAAAATCAAGTACTCCCCATTGTTGGAATAGTCCACCGCCCCACACCATATGTACGAGAGGAAAATATACAAAAAGTAACCAGACTGTGAGGAATATCATATAGGACTTAAACCTTACTCTGTCAGCGAAAGCGCCTGTAATTAACGCAGGCGTAATAATTGCAAACATCATTTGATATGCTACAAATACTAACATGGGAATGCCAGTATTTGAACCAAATGCTGTTTGAAGGGTAATACCGTGCAAGAAAAGATACTGTCCGTTTCCAATTATGCCGCCTACATCCTTTCCGAAACACATTGTGAAACCTACCGTGACCCAAATGATTGTGGTCCAACCCATAGAGACGAAACTCTGCATCATTATTGATAATACATTTTTTCTGCTTACAAGCCCACCATAAAAAAATGCAAGCCCTGGTGTCATCAACATAACGAGACTTGTAGCAACAAGCATAAATCCTGTGTTCCCTGTGTTAAACATTTTTTACCTTCTTATACATTTTGTTGCTCTCCTCAATTTTATTTTAAATAGCTAAAGTATATATTGGTTTTAATTTTAGTCAACTCATTGAGTAGATTATGTGCATTTGAAGTTCAATATAATATATGTTAAATACAAGCATATATAAGAATTACTTGCTGATTTGTGGTAAAGTTTATAATAATTTTTGGGAAAGCAAAAGAATAATAAAATTGCTGAAATTACAGACACTAGAATATGTATATTTGATACAAACTAAGCAAGGGGAAGCAAAAAGGGAGAAATAGAAAATTTGAGAGGTGATAAAAAAGAATATTTTAAACTTCTTAAAGATTTTTCTTTTGGTCTTTACTTGATATTTTGAAAGAAAAGTTATAATTAAAAGTTAGAGGTAGATATGTATTAAATTAAAAAAAGCTTGAAATACGGTTGGGGAAAATATTGCTGCTGAGATTGTGATATGGAACAACTCCAAAGACAGAGTAAAAAGAGGACTGTATCTTTTGCACAGGAGAGGAAACATAGTTCGGGCCTATCTCCTTATTTATGCTTTTGTTGATGCAATTTCATTTAGTGTTTCATGGATTCCAAATCTTCGCTCCAAGGCCTATTAATAGTATAAATCCACGTATCTTTTCTGCGGTGGCTATCATAATCCGCTTATATTATATGTCCTTGTATTTTCTTTCATCGTTGTTACTACATTTAAGCTTGCCTACCTGTTTGAAAACGAAGGAAAATTAGTTGAAGAAGCAGAGAATGCCAATAAAAAGAAACATAGCCTTAAGCATACTTACTTATCAGCGTTACTATTTAAACTTTTTGGCTGCAGATATTGCTGCTAAGTTAACATTTTTATTATACATAAAGCTTCCGACTTGCATTATTTTTTAATAATGCTATAACAAAAATGTAGAAATATTATGTTGTCTTAACGGATTGTAAATAAAGTTGGGTTTTATTTTTCTATTGGATATATTCGGCGATATGGGAGGTTGAATGCTTATCTAAATTAAGGAGGCGAAATGTATGAAATGGGGGTAGCAAAATCTTAACATTCTTACTTGGTATAAGCTTTTAACATTAGCAATTGCAGTAACTTTTAAGCTGCGTTAAGTACTGTAAAATTTTAAATTAAGGAGGGGGAAATGAAAAAAAAAGTAGTTTGCCTTATCGTTTTACTAAGCTTACTCCTTATTCCATTTAGTGTTATCTCAACTTCGTCGTATGCTGCTACGCAATCTGAAAATCTTTTATCAGAACTACCAAAAAAAGTTAGTGTCACGATTGAGGCAAGGGATGAGAATGGCAATTTGCTCCCGTCAAAATTTACTCACATCAGTGCTTTTTCTCTGGATTTGGGGCTAGCTCATAGTAAAATAGGGCCTTCTTCTATGGGAAACCCTATTACAATTGATCTGCCTACAGGGAGTAATTGGGTATTTATTGCATCATTTTCGGGAGAAAATATGGGGTATTTTCTTGAAAAACATGAGGAAATCACAGACTCTCAAACAGTTGTGCTAAGGCCTGATGCGGAAATAAAAATAAACGTGTACTTTAATAAAAATAACGCAACAGTACCTATAGGATTTATGGCAGATATGTTTGCAGAAGATATTGTCCCTATTGGGACATTCGAAAGTGCAGGGGTAATTTATAAAGATTCCGGGAGTATTACAGTCCATACTAATAAAAATTTGGAGTATGGCCTCGATTTAAGCAGTTTGTACAAGTCAGGTAGTGAAGAACTACACAGATACGTTTATATAAAGAGAAACATCAGTGCTAACACAGCATTAGATGTTAAAATTAATGACAGTGATTTAGCGCATATTAAATTTGATGCTGCCAGCCCGGATGACGAACCTTTGCCAATCCATCTTTTCCTTCTGGCACCAAATATTCATGTATACTGCGGGGCTGCCGGACTTTCAGCAAACAAAAAAGCAGATGTTTATGTTTCGCCTGGTAAATGGATTATTTCAAACATATCTATAAAAGATGCTAAATGGACATATTATTTTGCACCTGTGGACCTGAATTTGAAAAAAGGCGACAATGTTAACCTTTCTTTCGGTAAAGAGTTTACTCCAAAGTTTAAAGTGATACAATCTTCCCATCCATTATGCCCGAGATTAAAAAACAAACCGCAAATATGGATTGAAACAAAGGACTATTTTGGCAATCTGCTTGAAAGAGTGAATTATGACAACAAGGGAACTTCAATACCTATTAAAATTTTAAAGAATGGTACAATTGTGTATCAGAAAGACCTTGGCAATGTAGATGATCCCAATAACATTGGTTTGCACGGCCCTATTCTCGATAACACATTCGACTTAAATGATTCCCCTGAGTATAACTTAAATCTCAATTTAGGCCCGTTCGGCAATTTCAACCTTAAGGGAAAATTATTCTCAGATGACACTAAGATAAATTACAAAACACTAACAACTGATAACTTTGTTTTGCACTACCCTGAAGGATACGATAAAGAATTTGCACAAGCAGCAGATCTACTGGAAAAAGCACACTCAGCACTTACAAAAGCAACTGGCATAACTTTGAAAGAAAAAACTGAAGTTTTCTACTATTTCGGCAATCTTACCGGAGTTGCAAGACATGGGCGGTTTGACGCAGGTGCAGCTGAAGTGATTTATTATCCGCATACAATTGCAGGCGGTGAAACGCTCATCGCACTGCACGAACACTCGCACTCATTCCAATTTGAAGAACCGGAAAACTATTTTATAACGACCGCATTCGGTGAGTCAATTGTTGATACTATGGCAGCCCATGCTTATGAAGCAATCTGGGGTTATCCTGCAAGAATGTACAAGTTATCCGCCTTTAAGGATTATAATAAGGTTTTTGATTACGTAGAAGATCCATCAGCATACGAAGTAACCATGCCGGACCCGAATACCCCTGACGCAACGACATCCGTTACTGCATATTTAAACATGAGGTTTATTATGAGATTTTTAGAGCTCAGGTTCGGAGATGACATTCACAAGAAGTTTATAGCAGCATGGTCAAAGGAAGATTCACCAATGCACATTGACAAGGGCTACTTTGAAAATGCTCATTTAACAGATATGGAACAAATTGTGACAGTTTATTCTTTGCTTAGCGGAGAAAATTTATCAGAATTATTTACCTATATGGGTTTCCCTGTAAACAAAAATAGGGTAGAAACTGCGATTTCTAAGATTCAGCAAACACAGGGCGACAAATTCCCGCCGTATCTATTGCTAAACCAGAAAAGCGGCCTGTTTACAAACAACGGAAATGTTACACTTAGCGGAAAAACAGAACCCCATTCAACCATAACTGTTAATGGAAAAACGGTGGAAGCAAATGACGATAGTACTTTTTCAATCGATACCGTATTAAAACCTGGAGTAAACGAAATTCCTGTAGTATCTAAAGATACTGCAGGAAACGAAGAAAAGCAAATGCTTAACATCTATTATGATAATACACCGCCTGAAATAAATGTAAATTATCCGCTGGATAATACAACTACAAACAAAGATTCCGTAACAATTACCGGAACAGTTAAAGATAGCGAAAG
>CAYYKP010000065.1:0-6314 GCA_964468055.1 uncultured Caldisericales bacterium | reverse complement strand
TTATTTCACCGCTTTTCAGAGCTCTTGAATAAAATTTTATTTCCTATAAAGTCCAATTGAGATTATTATTATATTGGTAGGATATTATTTGGTATTATTTTCTCCTCCAAGAATTCCCTCCGCCTGAAAGCTAAAATAACCATTTTTACTTACAATAATGTGGTCAAGTACTTTAATACCAACAGTATCGCCAGTTTTTATCAATCTTTCCGTTATCAATTTATCTTCTCTGCTTGGAGTAAGATTGCCCGATGGATGGTTGTGCACAAAAATAATGCTTGCAGCCCTATCCGTTATAGCATCTGCAAAAACTTCCCTGGGGTGAACAAGGCTTCGGTTTAATGTTCCTATAAATACTACCCTTTTCCGGATTAAATTATTAGCACCATCCAACGTAAAAGTAAGAAAATACTCCTGTTTTTTGTTCTTCAATTCTTTTGTCAAATTCGTGATATCTTTGGCACTTTTAATTTTTATACCATCCTTTACTAAAAATCTTTTCGAGAACTCAATAGCAGACAATATTTGACAGGCTTTAGCCAAACCTACGCCTTCTATTTTTTCTAACTTTTCAAATGTTAAATTGTTAAAGTCATCCTTAGCTAATTTTAGTATGTCTTTTGCTATATGAAATACATCCCTGCCTTTTACACCTTTCCCAAGCATAGCAGCAAGTAGCTCATCATTTGAAAGAGCTTTAACCCCTTTCTTCTGCAGCTTCTCCCTGGGCCTATCAGATTTCGGTATATTTTTGATTTTTCTCATACAATTAGAAAGTAATCACCTTTCTCCCTTCTTTTATATACTTCGTAAGTGGCTTTCCCATATATTTTACATTAACGCCAAGTTTTTTAAGGTTTTTCGATACTCCATACTCGTCTGCACAAGCTTTACATGCTTCTAAAACTATTCCGATTTCTTTCATTTTCTTTACATAACCCTGAAGTTCCGCATCTTCACTTAATAGTTTTGCCGAAGGCCCCCAAATAATAAAGCAAACATCCTTCCACCAATTTTGCAATTTCGAATTTAAAGTATACATAAAAACTATTTTTAGTGCGACTTCCCTATCCCCACTTGTCCATAATACTACAAGGCTACTGTATTTCTCTATCATAAATCATCTCCCGGCAAATTTCGAATAACAACCTAACACATAATATTCCCGATTTATTTAATTCAAAAATTAGCTTCATTCAAAAATACTACTTCAATTCATAACAAAAATCTTGTTAGCTACAAAGCAACCATTATGAATAATGATAGCATAAAACAAAGAATTACAAACATAGACATACTTTATATACGCTTTAAAGTTTTCCTAAAATTTAATAAAATCAGCAGGTATGCTGAAATGGTTGAATCGCTTATAAATTCTTTTAATTGCAGCTCAATTAGGCCGGTTGCTGTGCAATCGTGTAAAAATATAGCCTCTTTAAACATAAGGTAGAATTACAACAAAAAAATAAAAAAGGCGCCTCAATGAAGAAGCACCTATAAGTTACGAAATATTTTTAAATTATCTGCCGTTCCTCAGTTTAGGGTCAATTGCATCCCTCAAGCCATCACCAAGCAGGTTAAATCCTAAAACAGTAAATGCAATTGCAATTCCTGGAAAAGTTTCTACCCACCAATACCCTCCGGTAATTGAGTGAAAACTATCCGCAAGCATTGCACCCCATTCGGGAGTAGGTGGCTGTGCACCAAGTCCTAAAAAGCCAAGTGCCGCTGCATCAAGAATAGCGCTACCTATACTCAACGTACCATATACAATAATCGGAGACATTACATTTGGCAACACATGCACCCACATTGTGCGCAAGCTCGGGGTACCAATTGCTTTTGCTGCCTCTATGTATTCGGTATTAGAAACTTTAAGAGTTTCCGAGCGCACTATTCGTGCAATTTGAGGGGCATACGTAATGCCGATTGCAATCATCGCTTTATCAAGCCCTCTGCCTAATATTGCAACAATAACTATCGCAAGTAGAATTGACGGCAAAGAGAACATAACGTCAACTGTCCTCATGATAACTTCGTCAACCCATCCACCGAAAAAACCGGCAAAAATGCCAGCAGTCGCACCAAGTAAAACACCGATAAGAACCGCTATAAACCCTACCGTTAAGGATATACGGGCACCATATATAATTCTGCTAAGCAAATCTCTTCCGAATTCATCCGTACCCAAAAGATGAGAATGACTACCTGCCCAGAAACCCGGCTGCAAATTATCTTTAAGACTTTGTGAAAGGGGATCCGAAGGTGCAAGTTGTTTTGCAAAAATTGCCATGAGAACAAAAAGGATAATGATAAGAAGACCTATCATCGCTGCCTTATTCTTTTTTAAAAACCGTATTGTATCATAAAACTCAGAATGTTCTTTCATGTGCCATCCCCCTATTTGTAATGAATCCGCGGATCAATGTAAGCATAAGTAAGATCTACAGTCAGATTAACTATTGCAATAAGAAATGCCACGAATATGACAGAACCTTGAACTGCAGGATAATCCCTTGCGTTCACCGATTGAATAATATATGTGCCAATTCCAGGCCATGAGAAAACAGTTTCCGTAAGAATCGCTCCTCCCATAAGCAGGGCGAATTCTGTTCCGGCTGCAGTTAGTATCGGAATTAAAGCATTTCGCAGAGCATGTTTTCTTATAACCTTGCTCTCGGTAAGTCCTTTGGAGCGTGCAGTTCGTATGTAGTCTTGATGCAGCACATCCAACATACTGGAGCGGGTAATTCTTGCAATAAACGCCATTGGTATCGTACCAAGTGCAATAGACGGCAAAATAAGATGCTTTATCGTATCCCAAAAAGCGGGAAAGTTTAATTCTATGAGGCTATCTATAAGATAAAAATGCGTAATAGGTTTAAGGCTTGTATATACACTAAGGCGTCCGCCTATAGGCAGCCAGTCTAGTGCTACACCAAAAATCATAAGAAGCATAATTCCAAGCCAAAATACAGGCATGGATACACCAAAAAGTGCAAGCACCATACTTCCGTAATCAAAAATCGAGTAACGCCGCACGGCAGAAAGTATGCCGGCAGGCAAACCAATGAGCGCGGCAAAAATCATCGCAAATAAAGAGAGCTCAAAGGTATTGGGGAATCTTAATAAAAGTTCTGTTAACACAGATTCATGAGACTGAATTGAACGGCCAAAGTCCCCTCTTAATGCATGAGACAGCCATATAATATATTGCTCTACAATCGGTTTATCAAGGCCCCATTCCTTACGCATTGCAGCAAGCGCTTGAGGAGAGGCATGTTCTCCAGCCATAACACGTGCAGGATCACCGGGTGCAAGACGTATCAATAAAAAAATTAAAATAGAAACAATAAACAAAACAAGAAGAACATTCAATATTCTTCGCAAAATATAATTTCTCATAGTACCTCCCAATGAAAGCCGGGGGGGATACCCCCCGGCTAAGGTTCAGCTAACTTCTATTTACTTCCGCTTTCTATGTAAGTTGTATTGAAATGATAATCACCTGTAGGATAAAGGACAAATCCTTTGATGTTATTTCTGAAAACAAGAGTTTGTTTTGCATTTGCTATTGGCACCCATGGTGCATCGTTATGAATAATTACCTGTTCTTGTTTGTAAAGATCAGTTCTTTTTGCATGATCGGTTGTGCTTTGCGCTTCCATATTTAACTCGTGGATTTTAGGATTACGATAAAATGCTACGTTTCCCGCAGAGCCTACTGTTGCTGCATCGGGGTCAAGCAATACATACAGGAAGTCATCCGGATCCGCATAGTCTGCAGTCCATCCAAGCAAACACATAGCATGCTCGCCGTTTTCGGTTTTCTGCAGGTACGTGCCCCAATCATAACTTACAATCTGAGCATCAATTCCTACTTTTTTAAGATCTGCCTGAATTGCAGTTGCAATCCTCTTCGGGTCAAACATATACGGACGTGAAACAGGCATTGCCCAAAGATTTGTTTTAAATCCATTGGGATAACCCGCTTCCTTCAAAAGTTCTTTAGCCTTTGCAGGATCATAGCTATAATCCTGAACCGAATCATTATATCCCCATAGCGTCGGAGGAATAGGATTCTTTGCTACAACTGCAGTACCTTTGTAAAGGTTATCAACAATATCTTTTTTGTTGATTGCATAGTTAACTGCCTGCCTTACCCTAACATCAGCAAATTGTTTTTGAAATCCGGGAGTATCTTCGCCCATATTCATTGCAAGATAGCCTACATTCAGTCCGGGTTTGCTTAATATGGAAAGGTTAGGATCGGATGAAATTGTTTTAAGGTCATCAGGGTTCGGGAATTCCATGCCTTGAACTTCGCCTTTTTTAAGCGCAAGAAGTCTTGCTGAAGCATCGGGAATTACCTTAAAGATAAGTCTGTCAATCTTTGGTTTTTCTCCCCAATATCCATCCCATTTTTCCAGAGTAATATGATCACCTTTTACCCATTCGACAAATTTGAATTGCCCTGTGCCCACGGGATGCGTGAACCACTGGTCTTTCCATTTATTTGCAGAAGTCGGGCTTACAACAAACATTGTAAACATTGCCATTGTACTGATAAACGGAGCAAAAGGCTTGTTCAATATTATTTTAACGGTAGAATCATCAACCTTTTCCGTTTTCTTTATTTCGTTAAAGCACCATCCCCAGTATTCCCATTTACCATATTTATGGAACGGATTATTCTTGTCTCTCTGTCTTTCATAAGAGAAAACAACTGCGTCTGCATTAAATGGCGTTCCATCCTGGAATTTAACACCTTTCCTTAGATGAAATGTCCACTCAAGACCGTCCGGTGAAGTATCCCAACTTGTTGCAAGGCAAGGTTCAATATCAGTAGATCCTGCTTTGTATTTTACAAGTCCCTCGAAGATGTTATCCATTACCGTAATAGATTCACCATCGGTAACATCAGCAGGGTCAAGTTCAACAGCGTCACCGGATTTAGCAAAAACTAATGTAACCGGAGTCTTTGCTTTAGGTGCGCATCCTGCAAAAGTTACAGCAACAAACGCCGCAACAAGCAGTAAAACTAAAAGCTTTTTCATAGTGTACATCCTCCTTTACAAAATTTTTATGGAAATATAAGATACTTTTCTAACGAGTTGAGTTCCTACAACCACCCCCTCCGTATTTTTATGTACGAATAGATTACAAATGAATATAGTAAACCCATTTTCTTTAAAATTGTATCTACCTTCTCCCATAGAGAAATAATATACTAAAAATATTAAATGTCAATAGGCATCCGTATTATCAACATTAAAGAGAAAATAAAAGTGTCATATTTCCTTATGTTTTCGTGATTGAAGGAGAAGCATAGAACCCTGCGGAAAGCCAGTATCTTTAGCTATAGGATTGCACTTAACCTTAAACAGAAAAAAGATAGGAGCATTTACTTGTGAAAGTGTTTCATAATTTCCCTGACCCTTTGCAATAATAAGCTTTGCATTATGAAAAACTTCCAGAAACTTTTCCGAACAATTTTTTATTACCGTGCCCGCGATTTCAGAACCGGTAGAAATAATATTTGTTTTTATACCGGAAAGGACAGCATCCGCACGTGTTGCATCATTTATAATAGGTTTTTCTTTTACTGCATAAAGAACACTTTTGCCCATTTCAAGCAAAATTTCAACAAGAGGTCTGTCAAAAACAGTTTCCCCCGCATTATCGGCAAGATAAAGAATTTCATCTGTTTCAGCAATTCTCTTCTCAAAAATTGCAAAATCTTTCAATACAAAACTATCGTCTTCTATTCTATTAAACTCTGTTTCAATATTAATTTTCTCAAGAGTGCTTCCGAGATCTATCGCATTGCCTGCAATTGCAATCTTTACAGCTTGCATCAAAGGTTGAGAACTAAAATTCACGGCTTTTTTCATTTTAGGATATAGAGACAATGCTTTGTTTATATGTTCTTTTTTAATTTTTTTATAAGGATTAGCGTTTCCCGTTATCTTTTCCACAATGTTATATATGGGCACTGCCGCCTCAGGCGGAGTTAAATTCAAATCTATATCCCGTATTTTTTCTCCTGCTGCATCCAACACTTTTCTTATAAGAACTTCATCTTTCGTGGCATTTCTTGCGGCACGAAATGATTGGTTAAACATACAAGGAATACAATCTAATTTTGCTTTCATCAATACCTCCTGTAATCTTGATAAAATTCTAACAGATGTTGAATAAAAGTCAACTTTTCAGTAAAACTGATGAATCAAAAAAGCCCGCACAGAAGCACGGGCTTTTATCAAATATTATTTCTTATCTTTAAATAAGTTTTCCTATTGCAAAGCCGCTCT
>CAYYKP010000064.1:0-6459 GCA_964468055.1 uncultured Caldisericales bacterium | reverse complement strand
CAAGAACAGAACTCCCATACATATAGATAAATGCACCTTTTTTTTCAAATACTCTGAATGTCTGTCCGCATTTCAGCGTGCGTTCAAGCGAAAAATCATGCGGAGAATTAATCTTTTGCAAGCGCGTAAATTGCTTTCCCGTAAATCTTTGCAAGCCTAATTAAATGGTTTACTCCGATAAACTCGTTAGGTTGATGTTCCACTGCTACCATATTAGGAAAAACAGGGCCAAAAGCAACACCTTGCTCCATTGCACGGGCATATGTACCTCCGCCAATTGCAAGCGTATACCCCTTTTCTCCTGTTTCTTCTTCATACACCTTCAGGAGCTTCCGTACAATATCTTCCTTCTCATCTACAAAGAGCGGATCTTGATTATGTGTATTTTTTATTAGTAATCCGTATTTTTCCGCTGCTTCTTTTATTACACTGATTATACGCTCCGCTTTATCGGTGATAGGATAGCGTATATTGAACGTAACTTCCGCAGAATTTTTATCAATATGCATTATCCCAAGGTTGCAGGTAAGTTTGCCCGATGGTTTATCTTCATTTGCAATGCCGAGCTTCTCTCCGAAAACATCACTATTCACTTTTTCATTTACAAAATCTACCACCGATTTTACATCTTCGCGTATACCTATTTTTTTTAAAGCACCACAAAGTACGGTAACCGCATTTTTACCTTCCCATGGATGTGCACCATGTGCTGAAACACCCTTCGCAGTAACTTTATTACCGTTTACTTCTATTCCGTCAAAAGCTTCAAGATTCACACTTTTTACAAACTCTGCCTCCGCATAATCGGGTACCATATTGGGCCTTTCACCGCCGCTTAACAGGAGCTCATCATTTGCAGTGCTGAAATTTCTGCCGACAGTTACGTTTAAAATACCTTTTTCCCTGTTAATGACCGGGAAATTTCCATCCGGCGTAAAACCAATCAAAGGTTCTTTTTCTTTCTGTCTGTAATATGTAATACCCTTCCATCCCGTTTCCTCATTTGTACCGAAAACAATACGTACACGTTTTTTAATAGGTAGATGCGATTCTTTCAGTGCATACAAACCAAACAAAGCAGCCATCATAGGACCTTTATCATCAGTTGAACCACGACCAAAAATTTTGCCGTCTTTGATTACAGCGCCATAGGGGGGATGCTGCCAGCCCTTGCCTTCGGGCACAACATCAAGATGGCCAAGTACACTAATTAGCTCCTTTCCATCGCCGTATTCCACATATCCGGCAAAGTTATTAAAATTTTTTACTTTAAATCCCATCTCCTCACCAACGGTAAGCGCGTATTCAAGCGCAAGCTTCACACCTAAACCGAATGGTGCATCTTCGGCAGGAGGTTCTTCCACACTCTTTATTCTTAGAATTTCCTGCACAATTTCAATTAAATCGTCTTTATTTTCATCAATAAATTTTTTCATTTTATCTGCCTCCTATTGGCAATTTTAGCATTGAAGTCAATTTAATCAAGCACTTTTATCCGTATATCATATAACCGAACAAATGTTTGCATATTTATAAAAAAATGCTATAGTTAAAAATATGGAGGTGTCAATGGATAAAGAAAAATTTTATAAAACAAACGAAAACTATTTAAGAATGGTTGCACTGCACTATTCAAGGCGCTTTTTTGTAGAGTACGATGACTTATTTCAGGAAGGAGCACTGGGAATACTCATTACCTTTAATAGCTACGGCAACACAAAAAAAACGGATGAACTCAAGAAAATTGGCAGAAAGATTGCAAACAGGTATATGTATCGTTACATAAACAGTGAGATAAAGAGGAGGAGTTTATATCAGTGAAAAAAGACGGGGAAGCAGAAAAAATTATAAGGCAAAGCATGAAACAACTTTCCACAAAAGAATGCGACGTACTGATAAAACTCTATTTTGAGAACAAAACGATATATGCTACGGCAAAAGAATTGAAAATTACAAGAAATACGGTAAGATATAGAAAAGAAAAAGCAAAAGAGCACCTTAAAACTACTATTCTGAATAATGTGGGAAATTTAGGAATAACGCTTGCTCTAAGGGGATGGTAATATGGGATATATTTTTGCACACCTGTATATAGGTGAGGAGATTTTAAAACAAGTAGACTATACAACCCGTTCAAGAAGGGTATTTAACTTCGGAACAATGGGGCCGGATTTTCTATATGCGGAAAGTGTGGAAACAGAGAAACAATTCCACGACGATCATGCAGAAGATTTTGTGAAATATCTGCTGACACATTCAAACAAAAAAACATTGGATTACGCACTGGGATATGCATCTCATATCTACGCAGATAGGGAAATGTATCCGGTAATAATGAAATTTGCGAGAGGAAATTTCGAAGAATATATGCGTCTTTCTCTTTTGTTTGATGCAATGCTTGCCAAAAAAATTTATAAAGTTTCAATTGAAAAAATAAACATCGTATCAAAAATAGATGTAGGTAAAAATCTGCCCGAGGATATTGATGCACTCTTAAAAGAAAGCGCTGAAAGCGTATATAATTTAAGCAACCTGCATTTTAACGATACATATGGAAAATTTATCCGCTTTCTTGCTCTTACATATGACCCGTTTCTAGTAAAACGTACTGTATACCCGATTATAAAATACATATTCAAATTTGATATTTATAAATTAACCTACCCCGTATTTATAAAAAATGTACCTGAAAATTTTTACGAAGAAACAAACGAAAGCCTTAAAAGGGGTATAGAAAGAAGTATAACGAGTTTGTCAAAACTTCTTAAATAATGTATACTTATTTAAAGAGGCGATAAAAATGAAAAAACTTATTATAGTTTCAAACAGATTGCCCTTGAGCGCTTCAAAAATAGGGGATACGATAAAATTTAAAAGAAGTGTCGGGGGACTTGCAACAGGCCTTGGTTCTTTCTATAAAGATTTTGAGAGTACATGGGTAGGCTGGCCCGGTATTGCATCCGAACGCTTAAGAAACCGCAAGAAAGAAGTACAAACGGAACTTGCAAGAGAAAATTGTATCCCGGTATTTCTTTCGCAAAAAGATATAGAACGTTATTATTACGGTTTTTCCAACAAAACGCTCTGGCCTCTGTTTCACTATTTTCTGCAGTATGTAGTATACGATAAATCGTTCTGGGATTATTACGAATATGTAAACAAAGAATTCGCAAGAAAAATATTGAGTATAGCAGATAGTAGTGACACGATATGGATACACGATTATCAGTTGATGCTGCTACCTTCACTTATACGGGAAAAAATGCCGAATGTTTCAATAGGATTCTTTCTGCACATACCCTTTCCTTCATTTGAAGTATTCCGCACGCTTCCATACAGGGAGGAAATATTAAAAGGATTACTCGGTGCAGACCTTATCGGATTTCACACATACGATTACGCTACATATTTTCTGGACAGTGTACGCAGACTGCTCGGATTTGAAAATACACTCGGAAGAATAAACATAAAGGATAGAATTGTAAAAGTGGATACATTCCCTATGGGAATCGATTATGAAAAATTCGCGAATGCGACGAAAGATCCTTTGGTACAAAGAAGCGTTAAAAGCATTAAAAAAGTTACCGGAGAGCGAAAAGTAATTCTGTCAGCCGATAGGCTTGACTATACAAAAGGCATTTTACAAAGATTAAAATCATTTGATACGTTCCTTGATAAATACCCGCAGTACAAAGGAAAAGTTGTTATGATTCTGGTCGCAGTACCCTCCCGCATACATGTGGAGCATTACGCAACATTAAAACATGAAGTAGACGAAGCAGTCGGTAATATAAACGGAAAATACGGTACAATTAACTGGATGCCAGTGTGGTATATGTATAGAGCATTACCTTTTGGCAGGCTTGCGGCACTTTACGCAGCATCTGATGTGGCACCGATTACTCCTCTGAGAGACGGGATGAATCTTATTGCAAAAGAATACATTGCAACAAAAGCAGATGGAAAAGGTGTGCTGATTCTCAGCGAAATGGCGGGCGCAGCGAAAGAACTTGACGGAGCATTAATCATAAACCCAAACAACAAAGACGAAATTGCAAAAGCAATAAAAACCGCACTTGAGATGCCGGAAAAGGAACAAATAGAAAGGAACAGGACAATGCAGCGCAGGTTAAAACGTTATACTGTTGTGCGATGGGCGGAAGATTTTATAAAAGTATTAGGTGAAGTAAAAGAAATGCAAAAAAATTATCTTTCAAAACAAGTAACCAAAGAAGTGGAAAATGAAATTCTGTTGAATTTCTCGGAAAGCAAAAAAAGGCTGCTGTTATTGGATTACGACGGGACTCTGATACCATTTGCATCCAAACCAGGATATGCAAAACCGGATAAAGAGCTAATTAGCCTTATAAAAAAACTCGCCGAGAAAAGCACGGTGATTATTGCAAGCGGAAGAGATAAGGCCACCCTGAGTGATTGGTTTGGCAGCTTGCATATAGGCCTTGTCGCAGAACATGGCGTATGGATAAAAAATATCGGAGAGAACTGGAAGCAAATTGCGCCACTTGAAAATAACTGGAAGGACGAAATCAGGCCGATTCTCGAATTCTACACTGACAGAACACCCGGTTCATTTATAGAGGAGAAGGAATATTCTCTCGTATGGCATTACAGGAACGTACAGAAGGAGCTTGCAATAACACGTGTAGGTGAGCTAAAAAATGTACTCTCGAATGCTGCACTAAATCTGGGTATCGAAATTTTAGACGGGAATAAAGTAATAGAATTCAAAAATATAGGGATAAATAAAGGACGTGCAGTACTGCACTGGATAAATATGCAGAAATGGGAATTTATTCTTGCGGGAGGAGACGATATAACAGATGAGGATATGTTCGGCATACTTCCCAAAGAATCATATTCCATAAAAGTACGCAGAGGTATATCAAAAGCACACTTTGACGTAGATTCCTACAAAAAATTTCGTTCACTGCTAAGGAAAATTGCAAACACAGAATCTAAATAATAAATTTTTATCTCAAAAAATCTATGAAATACACACTGCCCCCAAAGTACGGGGGCTTTTAATTATATAACCCCAAGCTTCTTGCCCGCTTTTTCAAATATTTCAAGAGCACGGTCGATTTGTTCTTCGGTATGCGTTGCAATGTAACTAGTGCGGAGTAAAGATTCCGTAGGAGGAACCGCCGGAGGAAGTACCGGATTGCAATACACTCCCATATCAAATAAGGCTTTCCACATAAATATGGTTTTTATTCTGTCTCTGATGTAAACCGGAATTACCGGTGTAGTGCTTGAACCAATATCAAAACCTAAAGATTTTAAACCCCTTCTCATTCTATCCGCAATTTTCCAGAGGTGCTCAATTCTTTCCGGTTCGCTTTTCATAATTTCCAATGAGGCAAGTACCGCTCCTGTGTTTGCAGGTGACATACTCGCACTGAATATAAAGGAACGGGCAGTATGCTTTACGTAAAAGATGGTATCCTCATCTCCTGCTATGAATCCCCCGAGACTTCCGAAAGATTTACTGAACGTACCCATTATAATATCCACATCTTTATCCATTCCGAAATAATTTGCAGTGCCGCGTCCGTTTTTACCGAGAACTCCGATAGAATGAGCGTCGTCCACCATTACACGTACACCGTACTTGCGCGCAACTCTAACAATATCCGGGAGCGGCGCAATATCTCCTGCCATAGAATAAATACCGTCAATAATGATAAGTTTGCCGGCATCTTCCGCAGCGGATTTTAAAACGCGTTCAAGATCATCAATATCGTTATGCTTAAAACGCAGCATACTTCCGTACGACATACTCACGCCGTCTATAATAGATGCATGGTCTTCTTTATCCGTAATCGCAATATCTCCTCTACCAATAATAGAAGAAATTGTTCCTACATTCGCCTGGTATCCCGTAGGAAATACTATCGCTGCATCCCTATGCAGGAATTCGGCAAGATTATCTTCAAGTTCTCTATGAATTGTAAGAGTACCATTCATGAAGCGGGAACCCGTGGTGCTTGTTCCATATTTTTCCACTGCTTTTATTGCAGCTGCCTTTACCTTCGGATGAGTAGAAAGCCCCAGGTAATTGTTTGAGCCAAGCATTATAAGTTTGCGCCCGTATATCTCAACCTCAGTGCCTTCTGTTTTCTCAAGCGGCAAAAAAAACGGATAGTATCCTTTTTTAATTGCCTCCCTTGCTTCATCAACAAGTTTATTCTTCGTTCCTCTGAATTTCTTAAAAATATCTGCCATATCAACTCCTTATCCTTTAATTTCAGTTAAATGTATTTTAATACTTAAACGAAAACATCAAAACACATTTTGTAATATAAGATTCCGATTGTCCGATCCTGTCATCGTATATGAAAAGAACAACAAAAAGACATTTGAAATATACATTGTAGGCGACAAGGCAAAAATTTCTCAAGATGGAAACGGTTGGATGGAAGTGCCCGGGACAATGGT
>CAYYKP010000063.1:0-6607 GCA_964468055.1 uncultured Caldisericales bacterium | reverse complement strand
CTTATTACGTGCCTAATGTTTACATTGATTCATTCGCAATTTATACGAATAGGCCACCTTGTGGGGCCTACCGTGGTTTCGGATATTCTGAGTTTCACTTTGGTATAGAAAGCCATATGGATAGGGTTGCTAAGCATCTTGGAATAGACCCTGTAGAATTCAGAAAAATAAATGCAATAAAACGCGGCCAAGCTGTAGCATATGGTGTAGAAATGGGTCCTACAGGTATTCAGGAATGCATTGATAAAGTTGCTGAAAAAATTGGGTGGGGCAAGGAAGACAAATCTCCAGACCCGACAAAAATAAGAGCTAAGGGTTTTGCTGCCGCATGGAAAGCCCCGGCTATGCCTGCAAACGAATCGTCTGCAGCATTTATTAAATTTAGTGAAGACGGAAGTATAAATATTGTTGTTTCAGGGATGGAATTAGGGCAAGGATTTATGACTGCTATGGCAAAAATTGCTGCAGAAGAACTTTCACTTCCACTGGAAAAAATACGCGTGGAGCTTCCTGATACGGATAAGAGTCCCTACGAATGGCAAACTGTTGCAAGCCATGTTACCTGGAGTTGTGGAAATGCAGTAAGGCGTGCTGCAATTAATGCACGTAATGAAATTATAAATACTGTTTCCCGTGCATATCACATAGATAAATCAAATTTATATTTAGAGGATGAAAAGGTGAAATGCTATACAGATCCTGAATTTGAGCTTCCTTATGAAAAGTTTGTTATAAGCGGTATTGAAATGGCTGACGGTACATTTAGGGGCGGCCCGATTATGGGACATGGAATGTTCATGCCTGAATTTACATCAGCAAAAGTAAATCCAGAAACAGGTCTTGGCGGACACCCGAATGTTCACTATACTACCGGTGCAGGTGCAGTTGAAATTGAAGTTGATAAAGAAACAGGGAAAATACGTGTAATTAAAATGGCCGAAGCATTTGATGCAGGGAAGGCAATTAATCCTGATTTAGTTGAAGGACAAATTATAGGAGGTTTTGTGCAAGGACTTGGTACAGCTTTATGGGAAGAAGTAAAATTTAATAAAGACGGAAAAATTTTAAATCCCAATTTTACTGATTATAAAATACCAACTGCACTTGATGTTCCGCGTGACATGAATCCAATTATCGTGGAAGTGGCACAACCTGACGGTCCGTTTGGTGCACGAGGTATAGCAGAACATACAATGATTCCTGTTATGCCGGCAGTTGCGAATGCTGTAGAAAATGCACTTGGCGTAAGAATAAAAGAAGTTCCTATTACTCCTGAAAAAATTATTAATGCATTGAAGGAGAAAACAAATCAGTAATTTCTGAATAATTTAAATGGGGCAGAGATAAATCGTAGCTCTGCCCCACCAGCGAAAAGGGGGCGATAGCGGTAAAAAGATGATTCGAAAAGTGTTTTAAAAAATAAAAAATTCAAAAGGAGGTTTTAGAATTATGGCAGACGAAGAATACAGTACATTTAAGCAAAAAGTAGTGCCATGGCCAATTGATAGTTCACCGCCATGGGGATTCTCAATTCTTGCGGGAGCACAACATATTTTTACGTTATTTGGTGCAACAACACTTGTCCCGATTCTCTTTGGAAATGCCATGGGAATGACAGACGAGCAGAAAGGTTTATTTATCGCAACGGTATATATGGTAATGGGCATTGCGACACTTCTTCATGTTGATAAAAGAATAGGTAGTGGCCTTCCTATTGTTCAGGGGTCGTCATTCTCTTTTATTCCGCCACTTATGGCAGTTTTTGCCAGTATTAAAAAACAGGGCGGCGGTGTACCACAAATGATGCAGGCAATGGGAGGTGCATTGTTCTATGGTGGTATCGTAGAACTTGTCGTTGGTTATTCAGGGCTTATCGGTCTCTTGAAAAGAGTACTTACGCCGGTTGCAATTGGTCCAACCATTATGCTTATCGGTTTCGGCCTTGCAGGCGTTGCAGTTGGTAATGCCGGAACGAACTGGTGGCTTTCCCTTCTTGTTGTAGCATTAATTTTTACATTCTCCCTTATCGTAAAGAACAAACGGTTGAATGCTTTCTCTGTACTTAGCTCTGTTGTTATTGTCTATCTGGTTGCTCTATTTGGAACACTTGTAGGTTGGTTCCCTGTAGGTAATGCAGCTCACGTAAATCTTGCAGCAGTGGCAAAGGCACCCTGGGTTGTATGGCCAACACTATATAGGTATGGATTTAAGGCAACAATGAGGTTTAACGTTCTTGCATTTACGGGAATTCTTGCAGCATATACTGCTTCTATGATTGAATCTGTAGGCGATTATTATAGTGTAACATATGCATCGGGTGCACCTGAACCATCAGAACACGTAATCAACTGGGGAATTGGTTCCGAAGGCTTGGGTTGTATTATCTCAGGTATGATGGGCGGTGTAGGAAGTACAAGTTACACCGAAAATATCGGAGTTATTGCACTTACCGGAATTGCTTCTAACAGAGTTATCAGAACAGGAGCTGTGATTCTTATAATTATCGGCTTTATCTGGAAATTCGGAACACTCATCGCGACGATTCCTACTCCAGTTATCGGAGGTGCCTATATTGCCCTATTTGGCATTATAGGTGGTTTAGGAATTCAAATACTTTCCCATATAGACCTATCCTCCATGAGAAACATTATGATTATTGCATTTGCCTTTCTCATGGGCCTTGGACTGCCAGGATGGATTCAGGCACATCCCATTGTAATCGCTCATGCTGAATGGCTTGCCGATATTTGCAATGGAATTTTCGGAACAGGTATGGCAGTCGGCGGACTTTCAGCTGCAATACTTGATAACATTATTCCCGGTACTGATATAGAAAGAGGGATAAAAGCGCAAGCGGTTAATCAGCAAAGGTAATAATCTTTAAATCATCGTTTTAAAAAGGAGTCCCGCAGGACTCCTTTTTTTATTGTAAAATTGTTAATTTTTTGGTATACTTTTCACAAATACTTTTATGGAGGTACACATGAAAAAACTTTTATTCGTTATAATAATTGCTACTTTACTTTTTACAGCATTACCCGAGAAGAAATTGAAAGCGGATAATCCAATAGACCTAATAAATAATCTCCCATATGCAATTACAGCTGTTTACTCTTCTGAACATTTATTGCTAATAGGAACTGAAAACGGTTTTTTTGTATCTACTGATGACGGAAAACATTTTGTTGAAAGGGATGAATCATTGGGAGACTTGCATATCACGGGAATTGCATATACTAGCGGCAAAACATTCCTTGGAACAGGTCAGGCGGGGCTATATATATCCAACGATTTGGGTAAAACATGGGTATCCCAGTTAAGCAAATTAAACTGTCCTACTATTTCCTCTATTTCTATAATGAGTAATACTATTTATGTAACTTCTTTATGCACCGGATTTCACTTCTCAAAAGATTTTGGAAAAATATGGATTGATAGAAACAATGGACTTCCTACCCTAAAAACTACAACCTTTATAGAAATACCTACAGGACGTTGCTTCCTGGGAACAGAAGAATTCGGTTTGTTTTATTCTGATACATTGGGGAAAACTTGCACATGGAATAAATTTTTCTCTCCCTATACTATAACCTCTATCTCTTATGTGAGATCCAAGTTAATTGTAGGAACAAATGCAGGTATCTTTATGGGAGATATGAAAAATGCTAATTTCAAAAAGATCACTTTTATAGGGGGCTCTCCTTATATATTATCCCTCATACATACCCAAAATAGTATTATCACTGCAGTGCAGGGTTTTGGACTTTTTGCTTCCACAGATGGAAATAATTTTTATGGCATTGAAACCGGCAAATTTTCAAATGTAAATACTATGTTTTATTCTTCTGACAAATTTCTTTTTATAGGAACAAAAGATGGAAATATTTATAAGTTAAATCTCTCGGTACCTTACATTATATCTCTCAAAAAACTTTCAATTGGCAGCATAGTAAAAGGTAGCACCTATAAAGGAAATTTCGAAGTTGATAATATTGGAGGAGGAGAGCTGAACGGAAAAGTAGAATCGCCATACTTTATTGTTTTTGATAGAAGTGAATTTGTAAATAATAATATTCTTAACTTCAAGGTGGATACCTCTACACTGTCAGAAGGGAATTATACTGAAGTTGTTAGTGTAGATTCGAATGGAGGGGATGTAAAAGTTTACATTAGTTTTACTGTGGAGAAGCCTTCGGCTACAGTGATAAAATTAGTAATAGATTCACATACTGCTTCTATTAACGGAAAGAAAATTCATTTGGATGCCTCTCCTTTTATTGTTAAAAATGTCGGGAGGACGCTTGTACCTGTACGTTTTATTTCTGAGGCATTTGGGGCAAAAGTTGGATGGGATGGGACAGAGAGAAAGGTCACCATAAAAATGAATCCTACCGAAAATCATCCACCACTCTTAATTGAACTGTGGATCAGAAAGAAAATAGTGTACGTAAATCTTAAAAAACAGATATCAGACATTGCCCCTCTTATAATACCGCCGGGCAGGACAATGGTTCCCCTGCGTTTCGTTGCCGAAACACTTGGAAGCGAAGTTGCATGGGATGGTAAAAATAGAGAGATAACAATAGTTTATAATCCATAGTCCGATTGAAATTTTGATTTTTTACTGAAACAATATTTATTTTACTTGTTTCTTATGATTTTATATGGAGGTTAAAAGTCAAAATTTTTGCGTAAATATTCTGCATAGAAGGAAATAGAAAGCACTTCTTTCACTATATCTTACCATTAAAAACACACCGCCTTTCTTGATAATAATTTCTATGGTGGTTTTTCTTGTCTAACGTATTTTATATAAATCCCCATATTATCTAATTGAAATTGTTGCAACCGGGATGTTCAATTCTTTAAAGCCGGCATACGAAGAATAGTAACGAAGATGTTGCAATCCCCGAAGTTTGTAATCGAATTCTATAATTATTCTGCCACCCTGCAAAGAGATGGCAGCAATTTGAACAAATTCAATAAATAAACTTTTATTTTATACTGGCCCTGCGTTTGCTACTTCTTCGGGAACCCTATTTCTAAATTGTACGAAATTATCATGAAAGCCTTCTGCAAGTTTTTTTACCAACTTATCATATTCATTTTTGTAAGTCCAGGTATCTTTTGGAAATAAAATCTTTTTAGGTACATCGCTCTGAGGTATTGCCTCTGGAATTAAAAGTCCAAAGTAAGGTTCTTTAATAAAATTTACATTATCTAATTTTCCGCAAAGAGCTGCTGAAATCATCGCTCTTGTGTAGTGTAGTTTTATACGCGTTCCCGTCCCATATGATCCACCGGTCCAGCCTGTATTAATAAGAAAAACGTTTACATTGTGTTTTTCAATTCTTTCTCCGAGCATTTTTGCATACTCTGCAGGATGTCTCATCATAAATGGAGCACCGAAACAAGCTGAGAAAGTCGGGAGAGGTTCTACGACACCCGTTTCGGTTCCTGCAACTTTTGCAGTATAGCCACTAATGAAATAATACATTGCTTGCTCTTTTGTAAGTTTTGAAATTGGAGGAAGTACACCAAATGCATCGGCAGATAAGAAAAATATGGTTGACGGTATAGGTCCTGTTGCATCGCGCTTTGCACCAGGTACAAATTCTAAGGGTATCGCGGCACGTGTATTTTCAGTATATTTTTTACTTGCAAAATCGGGAGAATGATCATCGCGGATTGCAACATTTTCAAGCAAAGTACCAAACTTAATGCCTTGGTAAATTTCAGGATCTTTCTCCGGCGTTATTCCAATAACTTTTGCGTAACATCCGCCTTCTATGTTAAAAATGCCCTTATTTGTCCAGCCATGCTCATCATCTCCTATCAAAGTTCTTTCCGGATCGGTTGATAATGTTGTTTTCCCTGTACCGGATAATCCAAAATAAAGAGCTGATTTTCCATCATTTCCAAGATTTGCAGAGCAATGCATAGGGAAAACATTTTTTTCCGGTAAGAGAAAATTCATAATAGAAAACATAACTTTTTTTACTTCGCCCCCATACCAACTTCCAACAACAAGTGCTATGCGTTTGTCAAAGTTAAAAATTATAGCAACATCACTTCTTACTCCGTCTATCTCAGGAACTGCTTTACACCATGGAACAGCAATCAATGTAAAATTAGGGTCATCCCAAATTTTACTATCCTTGCCGTTTCCTGAAACAAACATATTTTCCGAAAGTATAGCAGTGCTCGCAAGGTTTGTTATAACTCTAAGTGAAAGCGCATATCTCGGATCGTGCCCTACAAATCCATCGTATACAAAAATATTTTTTTCCTGTAAATAGGCAGTTGCCCTGATAAATAGTTTGTCGAAAGCATCTTCGGAAATCGGAATATTTATTTTTCCCCAATCGATTTTGTTGTGTATTGATGTTTGATCTACTATAAAACGGTCCTTCGGAGAGCGTCCGGTATTTTTGCCTGTTAGCACATTTATTGCCCCGAAGGTAGTAAGAACACCTTCTTTGTTTTGAATAACAAATTTAACAAGTTCAGGTCTTGTTAAATTGTGATAAACATTTCTTGTATTTGTAATCCCATACTTTTTAAGATTCAAATTGTTTTCCATATTTATCTCCTTTTTTATTTAAAT
>CAYYKP010000062.1:0-6615 GCA_964468055.1 uncultured Caldisericales bacterium | reverse complement strand
CTTTTGTTGAACCATTTGGAAAATTTAGACGAGCGATAAGATAAGCAAAAGGAACATTAAGGGAAGAATTTTGAACTGAAATATTTAAATTATTGTTCACTATTTCAATATCCGTTTTTAACTTTACGGGCAAGATTTTTATGCTACAGGGTTTAGACAAAATGTTTCCATTTTCATCTATAACACCAAAATTAATAGTTTCTACCTCACCAATCGGCGGAATCCTTGCACTCAAAGATACAGTATCTCCCGGAGGCAAGTCGTTTTCTATTTCAACAGACTCAATATCTATCAAAGGAGTCACGGTTAAAGCAGTAAGGATTGCTCCTTTTTTAATAGTTTTGGTTCCGGTGTTTTTAATACTCAAAATAATTGAAGAAGGATTTCCTTCAGGTATATAGTATGTTGCAGCAGACGGAACAAAGTCAACAGTAAAATTTTTACTTTCTCCGAACCAGCGACTGTAAATCTTTACAAAGATATAATTTCCACCTATGTATCCTCCGGAATCAGTATAATATCCACCGATATAAGGAGTGTATAGATAAAGTGCGGCAGTTGCTCTATTTTCCGGAACAACAGTATTATCGACATATTTAGGATTATCTTCGCTTTTATGCAGCTTTCCTACCTCCCAGCCATATTTTTTAGCAAGAAAATCAAACCCGTCCCTGAGAAGCTTTGTACCGCCGTTCACCTGTTCGGAAAAAGAAGATGGAGAATGATATCCCATAGCAAATTTTACGGCATATTCACTATAGCTTCCCATTGTGATTAATCCTTCTTCTTTTTGCATCGTAACGAACAACACTTTCGGGCTGATTTTATATTTTTGTGCGGCCTCAAAAATTATTTTGGCAGCACTCTCACCATTCTCACTATAATCGCTAAGGAAGCTACCGTTAGATTT
This sequence comes from uncultured Caldisericales bacterium, assembly GCA_964468055.1. Taxonomy (GTDB): domain Bacteria; phylum Caldisericota; class Caldisericia; order Caldisericales; family Caldisericaceae; genus S016-85. The sequence goes on along the minus strand of CAYYKP010000062.1, from coordinate 5,705 downwards.
CAAAAAAGTTTTTATATCCGACAAACTCATAGAATTAAACTCCGTAAAATCCGAATCGCTGATTAGAAAATTTTTATCAAAATTAAAAGCATTTACAGTATGGGATGGAATTATCGAGAAAAGAATAAAAGCGATAACTAAAAATACAATGCTATTCTTTAGCCGCATATGTATCAGGGTCTTTAAAAAATAAAGCAGATATAAACATAAGGGTCATCGGAAGTATACCAAACAGAATAATTGCTCCGGATATTTGAGAAACAGTAGCTCCAAGTTCCGGCAGTATAAAACCACCCAGATTTCCTGCGATAAGCATTATACCACTACCAACTCCTGCGAATGCCACCCCAATTTTAGAATAAGCGCTTGGTAAATGAACACCGAGCGGATACATTGGAAAAAGAGCAAAGCCAAGAATCAGGCCATCTGCAAGAAAGAGCCAAAATCCAGAAATCACAGGCACAAGGGCAAGCATTATAACGCAAACTACGGGAAGTATAAGCAAGAAAATTTTTACTTTCTTAATATGGTGTGAGATATTTGGGATTGTTTCAGCACCTATCAAACAACCAATCAAAATGACGCTGTTTACTACTCCCGCCTGCGTAGGTGTAATTCCCTTGTATTTAATAAGAATATGTGGATACCACCCCGCGAGCCAGGCAAACACTCCTATATCCAAAAATGATATTACCATTAAAGGTATCATTGATTTTTCCGAAAGAACAATCTTAGCACCTTCAATGAGCGATGGTCTTACAGAAGATTTCCGTTTATATGGAAACTTTCCGTTTCTTATTGTAATGATATATAATGCTGCGGCGAAGGCGGTGGTTATTCCATATAGCCACATTACATTATTTATACCGATGTGTTTTACTAATGGATAAGTGATAAGGAATGCAATAATCTGCCCTACTGTGAGTGCAGCTGTGAATCCTGCTATAAGAGAAGCGGCTTTTTCTTTGTTAAATAATCTGTATGTGAGTGGTGCCCAGGAAGGGAAACAGAATGCAGCACTGACAGAAAGAATAATTTGGTCTAAAAGTAAGGCATAAAAGTTAAATAAAGTAAAAGGCCTTAAAAGAACAGCAATTAGCAGTATGTATGCTGCAATTGTTGTGGTTTTTTTGGGGTTTATGTCTGCCATACTTCCTACAAAATAAGATAGGAACACAAGCATTATAGGAACTGAAGAGATAAATAGCGCAAGAAGAAAGCCTGAAACTTTGTAACGTGGTCCTATAACCGAGCTGAGCAATGGTCCCCACATAAACCAGTTAAAACCAATCAACGCAGTAATAAATGCAAAACCCGAGTATGTAATCATACTGAATTTATTATTTGTTTTTTCCATTTTACCTCCTCATGTTATTATCAGCCGCTTTTATTATACAAAACTATTTTTTATTGCAAACAACATGAATTATATTATAATGAAACAAAAAGAAATAAGGAGGTTAATTATTATGAAAAAATTTAGTATTTTTTTGACCGTACTTTTAGTAATTTTAATTGTGAGCTTGGTTTTTGTATTACAAAATAATGGTACAATTATAGCACTTAAATTTCTAGGATGGTCATTCCCCAATGTGTCGGCCGGATTATTCTCGATAATCGCATTCTTTGCAGGTTTCATCTCTATGTGGCTCATTTCCCTTATCCTCTATGCAGGCTCTGTGGGTAAATACAAAAAGGAAATTAAAAGCAAAGATAAGTTGATAAAACAACTTGAGGAAGAAAAAGATTCACTGAAAAAAGAAACTGAAGAGTTGCAAAAAACCCACAACGAAGAGAAAGCTATACTTGAAAATGACCTGAATAAAGCAAAAAAGGCGCTTGAGGAACTCAAAAAGGAACCTATAGACAACAATAGTTCCACTGAAACCACACCTAAAGAAGACGATACGGAAATTGAAAAGCCAAAGGACACGGAAAAAAATGTACCTATAGAAGAAAAAGCAAAAAAGAGGGGACTATTTGGTAGAAGGCCTAAATAAAGAGTGGAAAAGAAGAGTTTAAAATTTATAGCGAGAGTGGGGGCAATTGCAGCTCTATATGTAGCACTCACATATCTTACATATTCGTTTGCTTACGGTGAAATTCAAGTAAGAGTTTCTGAGGCACTTACGGTATTGCCGTACGTTTTTCCGGAAGCAGTATGGGGAGTAACAATTGGCTGCTTTATAGCAAACATTGGCTCTCCATTCGGTCCAATAGATATGGTATTCGGCACTACTTTTACGCTCATTGCAGCCCTGGTTACTTATTGGCTTGGAAAGACTAAAAAACCTGCTTTTCTTGCGCCAATCCCCCCGATCTTGATTAATGCTTTTGGAGTTTCATTCTACGTTATTGCTCTTCTCGGAGTATTAAACAAGAGCGGGCAACTTACCATACCTAAAGGAGAAACGTTTTCATACGTATTTACTCATTTCGCTTTAAAACCATATATCATTGGGGCGCTCTGGATTGGGGTAGGAGAGGCAATTGCAACAATAGCTCTTGGCTTGCCCGTCCTATATTTTTTACTGAGGAGAAGAAAAGAAAATGGAAATTAAAATATCATTGGCACAGATTAACCCTTTATTAGGGGACTTAGAAAAAAATAGGAAAAAACATATTAAATTTATAGAAAAAGCAATAGAAGAAAAAGCAGATCTTGTTGTTTTCCCAGAATTAAGTTTAACCGGATATAAGTTGAACGACCTCTCCATGGAAGTTGCATTAAAGCCAAATGACACATTTTTTACACCGTTTCTATCGCTCGGGAAGCAAATAGATATTGCTTTCGGCTTTGTAGAGAAGGGGGAAGACAAAAATATTTATAATTCGGCAATGTTCATAGAAAACGGGGAAATAAAAAATGTATACCGAAAAATCTATTTGCCTACTCATGGAATGTTTCAGGAACTAAGATTTATGGGAAGAGGAAATAAAGTAGAGGTGTTTGACACCAAAATAGGCCGTATAGCAATGCTTATATGCAGAGATATTTTTCATCCGTCGCTACTTTTTCTTGCCTATGCCCAACACGCTGATTTTGTTCTTGGTATGAGCAATATGCCATTAAGGGGGCTTTCAGGAGAAGAGCCTGCCATCCAAACAATGGTTGAAAATGCACTTTACTCTTATTCAAATTTCTTTGCAGAATTTATTGTATTTGTAAATAGAGTAGGTTTTGAAGACGGATTAGGATTCTACGGCGGATCACTGATAAGCAGCCCTTCAGGAAAGAAAGAAGCTTTTGCGGGGATACTTGACGAAAACTTTACTACCGGAACGGTTGATACGAACGATATTTACAGAAGACGACAATCTTTTCCGCTGCTTAGAGAAGAAGATTTAAATATAATCAAAAATAATCTGGATAGAATTGTGAAGGTGCAAAATGGTTAATTTAAAACTGAACTATAAACTTGTAGAAAATTTTATTACACGATTTATAAAGGAAGAAACTTACAGCAATGGATTTCAAAAAGGCGTGATTGGGTTATCAGGCGGAATTGATTCAGCTCTTGTTGTCTATCTTACGGCGAAAGCTTTAGGGAAAGAAAATACAAAAGCAATTATTATGCCCTATAAAAGTAGTTCTCCAAACTCTTTAGAAGACGCAAAACTTATAATTAACAAATTAGATATTCCTTACGAGATTATAGATATTACACCCTTGGCGGAACCCTATTTTGCATTGAATAAAAAAATTGATAAATTACGTAAGGGGAATTTTCTTGCGAGGTTAAGAATGTGTGCCCTGTTTGATAAGGCAAAAGAATCTAAAGCGTTAGTAATGGGTACAAGCAATAAGAGTGAGCTTATGCTCGGATATAGCACATGGTATGGCGATATGGCTGCAAGTCTTTATCCCATTGGAGATTTATATAAAACACAGATTTTCAACCTTTCCAAATTTATCGGAGTTCCGGAAAAGATAATAAACAAAAAGCCTACCGCAGATTTATGGCCGGGGCAAACAGACGAAGAAGAGCTTGGTGCAACATACAAGGAATTGGACTCTGTCCTTTCTCTATATGTCGATCAGAGAAAAACAAAAGAGGAAATCCTACAACTGGGCTATAAAAAAGAGCTCGTGAAAAACATATTCCACAGAGTCTATGTAACCCAATTCAAGAGGACTTCCCCTCCGGTTGCTAAATTCTCCGCACGGACCATAGGAATAGATTTCCTGTACCCGCACGATTTTAAACGTTAACTTACAGAACTTTTTCTATTTCTGAAATGCCTTTTCTAATGCTTAGCATTATAAGACCGAGTTTTGCACTCTTGTTTGTAACTACAAGCAATGCTGCAAGATCTTTGATGCCTGTAACTAATGCATACCCATCTTCGCCTTTTACGTAAGCTTGTTCAAGCTTGCCTTTTTTGAGCTCTTCCGATGCACGTTCTCCAAGGGAGAGAATTGTTGCCGAAAGTGCGGCAATTCTATCTTCTTCTGCTCCATCCGGAAGTAAACTCGAAATTGGAAGTCCGTCAAGACTTACCACTGCAAGTGCTTCAATGTCAGGATCATCCTGTTTTATCGTCCTTAATACCTCTAAAATCTGTGCTGGTTTTCCTGGAATCATACTCTTGCCTCCTTTAATATTTTTATATTTTTATTCTAACACTTAACTAAAAAAAATCAAACAATTTTCTCATATTTTTTTATTTCTCCCCAAACATTTTTGAAATCTATATATATAAACCCAATGGTTTGCCTCATTCCGGAAAGTGTGCCCGGATTAAAATAAAAGGCATTGTTTATGTGTCTGTTTACTGCTATGTGAGAATGACCAAATATGTATGCGTCCAGGCGCTTCTTCCCGAATGCTTTTTTAACGCGATTTTCTATTCCTTGTGGCCCTCCGTTTCCATGATATAAGCCAACTCTTATCCCGTCTATTTTAAGTGTAGTTGTTTTAGGAAGCGTTTCTTTGATATTATCATTGTCTTTGTTTCCATAAACTCCGACAAAAGGTTTACCGAAGCTTCTAAGATATTGTATAACTTCTTCTGTTATAAAATCGCCCAATCCGAAGATTAAGCTTGCATCTTTTGCATATTCTTTTAAATCCGGAATGTCTGTTCTTCTATTCGGATAGTGTATATCCGAAACCGCCAATATTTTTATAATAATCCTTTTCTCCTTTCAAGATATGTGTTTCGTAAGGCTCCTGCAGGAAGCACTCCCATGAGCTTTCCATCATTATTAACAACGATCACGACATCTGCATTTTCATTTTTCATTTTTCTAAAAGCATCTACCAAGGTTTGGTTCTCTTTAACTGAAATATTCATTTTTAGCATATAATCTTTTACCTTTTCATTATTACCCACACCCGGAATATCCACGCAGCGTAAAATTCCCACGGGCTTAAAATCTGTTGTTAGCACAGGGACTTTAGCAATTTTATATTTGAGTGCCACCTCCCTGCTCCTTTTAATAGTGTCATTTTCGTACACAAATCCTGGGTTGCTTATCATTGCCTCTTTCACCGTTATCATACTGAATAAATCTAACTCTCTTCTTCCGTGAAACATTATGCCACGCCTTATTAGTGGTTCGGTATACATGGTGCGTTGATATAGAAAGTTTACTATAAAGCTACTTGTTACCGTACCCAACATTAAGGGCAAAATTACCGAATAGGAACGAGTAAGCTCGTATGACATAACAATAGCGGTAAGAGTTGCTCCGGTTGTAC
>CAYYKP010000061.1:0-6680 GCA_964468055.1 uncultured Caldisericales bacterium | reverse complement strand
GAAAAGGCTTCTACCTGATACGTATATATTTTAACCTCGGGTTCTGTAAGGCAATCCTCATTCATACCGGCCTTCATGCATAAATGAGCAAAGAACGATTGTTTATCAGGCAATTCTTTCCACACTTGAGGAAGAAAAGTTGACTGGAACGGTCCGTTTCTTATGATTACACCATCAATACCCACTCTAATTTTTGCGAACAAATCCTTCGGATCACTGAACAGTAAAACCTGCGGTACAGTAAGAACCGAAACTTCAATGTTTGTCAGAGGAAGCTCCATATCAGTTAGCGGATAGAATCTGGGATCGTTAAATGCAGCATTAATCGCATTCTCCGAAACATCCAAAATTAAAGGTCTCACTGAAACTATGGTACCTATACATCCCCTTAGCTTATTATTCAAAGTAAGAGTAACAAACGCTCCTCCGTCTTTCCATAGGGCTGAATCCGGGTAATCCTCTTCTTTGATAATAGGTCGTTGCCTTTCCGTGAGGTACGTTTCTATGGATAAGCGTGCCATATTAAGTAAAATTCTTTTCTGTATCTTATTCATTTTAGCCCTCCTCTTTGTAAAATGTATAGGCTCCATATCCGACAACTTGGGTTTTGGGGCCCGTCATATCCCCGCTCGTTGCATGAAACAGAATCTTGCTTTTCCATCTATTTTTCCTTGCAAGGTAGATTGATGCAGCAAGTCCTGTTTTGCCGCACGCCTCACATTTATCCAACCCTACAATATCTAAATTTTTGACAGCATCATTGCAGTGGTTATCTATTTTATTAGCAATTTCATAAGGATAGTAATGACTGAGATCCGTACTCACTATCAAAATAGAGTTTTCAGTAAAATAACGATTTAAAACATCCGCTAAATATTTATAAGAGATTTCCGAAGTAATTATAGGTATTATCTCAAATCTCGGCAAAACATACTGTAAAAAAGGAAGTTGCACCTCAATACAGTGTTCTTCCATATGTGCATCCAGAACAAAATGAAAACCCTCTTCATTGAGCAGCGCTTTCGCAATGGATGATACATTTACAGGGCCCAGTGGCGTTCTGTAAACATCAAACAAGCCAACCGAGGCACCACTGAAATATGAATAATGAGAGGGACCTACTATAAATACTTTCCATTTTTTATCTGGGTCCAAATTATAGAGTTGTTTATAACTGTATGCGGCAACAGGACCTGAATAAATGTATCCTGCATGCGGGGAGACAATTGCCTTGATTTCACGTAGTTTATATAGCCTTGCCTTGTCAAGAAATTCCCTGACCTTTAATTTTAACTCACCTCTATCCTCCGGATAAAATGCTCCGGCAACAGTAGCCTCTCGTATTCTCATAGTTCAACCTCCTCACAAATAAATTTTACACTTAATTTAAAAATAACAAAACGTATTTTAAAAAAAATTATACTTTCAATCTTTAAAATGTATTCAGAAATCAGCAACAATACGCTATATTTATATGCATCCAATTAAAAATTTACTTTATAGCATACATAAACTACGCAAAATCTATTGACTAAAATGAAAATTTTGATAAATTGTTAGCAGTCGTAAAGTGAGAGTGCTAACGGAGGTAACGATGGGCAAAAAAAATAGAAAAGAAATAGAGCAGAAACAAGATAAATTGAATGAGCTAATAAAAGCTTTAAAAGAAAAAAATGAAATTATAGAAAGAAAAGAAAGTGAAATTGAGGATTTGAAAATTGAAATTATTAAATTAAAAGAGGTGTTTAGGAAAGAACAAAAAACAATTGAGAAACAAGCGGAACAGAAAGTAGTGCAGGAAAAGAAGAAACTTCTAAAAGAATTTTTAGAAATATTTGACAACTTTGAACGTGCACTTTCTGCAATGGACAAAGAAGAATCTTCCAGTACAAAGGACGGTGTTAAATTAATCCATAACCAGATAAATAGCTTTCTGAAACAACAAGAAGTTACAGAAATAAAACTTGAAGGTAAACAATTTGATCCGTCACTATGTGAAATAGGAGAAATTATTAAAACAAATAAAGAAAAACCAAATACTATTTTAAAAATTTTAAGAAAAGGCTACTACCTCGGGAATGAAATGCTTAGAACAGCAGTAGTTGCAGTATCAGTTTTTCCCGGGGAGGAGAAAAATTCATGCAAGGAGGCGATGAATAATGAGTAAAGTAATTGGTATTGACCTTGGTACAAGTAATTCGGCAGCAGCAGCCATGATCGGCGGTAAACCAACAATTGTACCGGCAGCAGAAGGACCAACTGCCTCTGGAAAAACAGTTCCATCGGTGGTTGCATTTACTAAAGACGGGCAAATTCTTGTAGGTGAACCTGCAAGAAGACAAGCAGCAATTAATCCCGAGGGAACGGTTTCGGGTGTAAAACGTTTAATGGGAACAAAACAAAAAATAAAGGTGAATGATAAAGAGTATACACCAGAACAAATATCCGCATTCATCTTAAAAAAAATTAAAAAAGACTCAGAAGCGTTTCTCGGTGAAAAAGTAGAAAAAGCAGTTATTACAGTACCTGCTTACTTTAACGATGACCAAAGACAGGCAACAAAAAATGCAGGAGAAATAGCAGGGCTGGAAGTCGTAAGACTTGTTAATGAACCTACTGCGGCAGCATTCGCGTACGGCATAAATAGGTCCGACAAAGAACTTAAGATTCTTGTATTTGACTTTGGTGGTGGAACGTTAGATACAACAATTATGGATTTTGGAGGCGGCGTATTTCAGGTAAAATCCACTGCAGGAGACACACACCTTGGTGGAAGAGATATGGATCAGGCAGTTGTTGATTATATAGTATCCGAATTTAAACGGGAAAATGGAATTGATCTTTCACAGGATAAAATGGCAATACAGCGAATTAGAGAAGCTGCTGAGAAAGCAAAAATCGAGCTTTCATCTGTTCTTGAAACACAAATTAATTTACCTTTTGTTACTGCAGATGCTAACGGACCAAAACATCTTGTTATGAATATAACCCGCGCAAAACTTGAGTCCCTAGTTGAACCAATAGTAAAGAAATGTGGCAGCCCAATGGAAAAAGCAATTAGTGATATAGGACTTACACCTCAGAACATTGATAAAGTTATTCTAGTGGGCGGACCTACCCGTATGCCAATTGTACAAAAGTTTGTTGCAAATTACATTGGGAAAGATCCGGAAAGGGGAGTAGATCCGATGGAATGTGTTGCACTAGGCGCAGCTATACAAGCAGGTATAATTGAGGGAAATGTAAAAAACGTAGTATTGGTGGATGTAGCACCTCTTTCTTTAGGCATTGAAACTTTAGGCGGTATTTTTACACCAATGATTGAAAGAAATAGCCCGATCCCTACTACAAAAACACAGGTATTTACTACTGCGGCCAATAATCAAACTCAAGTAGAGATACATGTTGTTCAGGGGGAAAGAAAACTTGCAAAGGATAATCTATCATTGGGAAGATTCACATTAGACGGTATTCCACCTGCACCACGCGGAGTACCACAAATCGAAGTAACATATGCAGTAGACGAAAACGGAATTCTCCATGTAACCGCAAAAGATAAGGCTACCGGAAAAGAACAGCATATTACAGTATCTAATACAAGCAAACTATCCAAAGAAGAAATAGATAAAATGAAAAAAGAAGCAGAGAAATTTGCAGATGAAGATAAAAAGCGCGCCGGAGAAATTGAAACAAAAAATAAGGCGGATACTCTAATTTACAGCGGACGCAAATTCTTGAAGGATTACGATAAAAAAATAAAAGACGAAGATAAAAAATCTCTGGAAGAGGGATTAAATGAACTTGAGAAGGCTATGAAAGATAGTAATATAGAAAATATTAAAACAAACATGGACAAAGTTAACGAGATTATGGAAAAAATAAGTACGGAGATGTATAAAGCAAGCGAAAGTACATCTCAAACACCTCCTACCGGAGAAGGAAATAATAAAAATGGCAATGATAATGGGGGAAAAGAAGGCCCTACTGTAGAGGGCGAAGGAAAAACAAAACAGTAGGCTATGGCAAAAGATTACTACGAGACATTAGGCGTCCCTCGGGGCGCCTCTCCTGATGAAATAAAAAAGAAATATAGGGAACTGGTAATGAAATACCACCCGGATCTTCATAAAAATAATCCTGATGCGGCAAAACATATGGCAGAGATTAATGAAGCATATGAAGTGCTAAGTAACCCTGAGAAAAGAGCTCAATACGACAGGTTTGGAAGTACAGGAGCTCAACCGGGCGGAGGCGGATTTGACTTCAGGGATTTCGGATTTGGCGGCGGCGGAGCAGGAGATTCCTTCGATATAGAGGATTTGCTTAGAAACTTTGGGTTTGGTGGTTTCAGATCAGCAACAAATAGAAGAAATACTCGACAGAAAGAGGCCAATCCCGATGCTCCTGTAAGGGGAGAAGACATTGAGTACCCTATAATACTTACTCTGGCGGAAGCAGTATTAGGAACTAAAAAAGAAATAACAATCACACGTAAAGAGGCCTGCCCCACATGCCACGGAAGCGGAGTAGAACCCGGTGCAGGATATATAACCTGCCCCACATGCCACGGAAGCGGAGTAGTGAGAAGAGTACAACGATCTATATTCGGAGAGTTTATTGTACAAACAACCTGCCCCACATGCCACGGAAGCGGTAAAATCCCAAAAGAGAAGTGTCATACTTGTAACGGCAGCGGAGTTGTTAACAAGAGAAAGACAATAGAAGTCAAAATTCCTGCCGGAGTAGATACAGGAATGCGTGTAAGAGTACGCGGACAGGGGAACGCAGGACTACATAAGGGCCCCAGCGGAGATTTGTATTTAAAAATAGTTGTTCAAGCAAACTCTCTATTTAAAAGATCAGGTAATAAATTGTATTATACAGCACACATCAACTTTCCCGAAGCAGTCCTTGGCACGACATTGCGGATACCCTTAATAGAGGGCGGATTTGAGAGGTTACGCATTCCGTTAGCAACACAAAACGGCACAGAATTCCATATATCCGGGCGAGGAGCTAGAGAAGTAGGAAACAGGAGAAGAGGGGACCTTGTCGTAATAATTCAAATAGACGTACCTAAAAATTCTTCACAGGAAGAAATTGCATTAATAAAAAAATTAAAGGAGATATATGATTCAAAAAAGACTAACTGAATGTAAAACAAAAGTTGTTGCAACACTTGGCCCGGCAACTAGCAAAAAAGAAAACATTAAAAAACTTGCAAAGACCGGAGTAGACATATTTAGAATAAATTTTTCTCATGGCACCGAAAAGGAACATGTGCAAACCATTAAAATAATAAAGGAAATTTCTAAAGAAATTAATTTCCCTGTTGCAATACTTCAGGATTTACAGGGCCCAAAAATACGCCTCGGCACCTTTAAAAATGGAAAAGAAACATTAAAAAACGGAGACCAATTCATTCTAACAACAAAGAACATCAGTGGAGACAAACACATATCTTCACTTACATATCCAGATGTCATTAAGGATGTATCAGTGGGAGAAGTTATTTATATTAATGATGGACTGATTGAGATTAAAGTAACAAAAATAGATAAAGAAAATATCTATACAACAGTTATCGAGGGCGGAGAGATAAGTGACCACAAGGGGGTAAATTTTCCTCAAACAAGACTTTCTGTACCTGCAATTACTGAAAAAGACAAAAAAGACCTGAAATTCGGGCTGGATAATGGCGCGGATATGGTTGCACTATCTTTCGTAAAAACACCGGGTGACGTAATAGAACTGCGGGAACTCATGAAAAAGTACGGAAGAATAATACCAATTATATCTAAAATAGAAAAATGGGAAGCTGTGGAAAACCTTAAAAAAATTGTAGATGCATCAGACGGAGTAATGGTTGCACGTGGAGACCTTGGTGTAGAGATGCCGGTAGAAGAGGTACCTGTAATACAGAAGAAAATTATATCCGCCTGCAACCAGAAAGGGAAGCCCGTAATAACAGCAACACAAATGTTAAATTCAATGGTAGAAAATCCGACTCCTACGAGAGCCGAGGTAACAGATGTTTCAAACGCAATATTTGACGGAACAGATGCAGTGATGCTTTCAAATGAAACCGCGGTTGGAAAATTCCCGATAGAAAGCGTTAGAGTGATGAGAAAAATTATACAAAGCACAGAGAAAAGTCCTATTTTTAAAAGATATTTAAAAAGATTAGATGAACCTGTAGAAAATAATATATCAGATGCAATTGCTTTATCAGCAAATCATATTGCCGAAACCGTAAATGCAAAACTTATAATTACAGCAACTGAGTCCGGAAGAACGGCACTTCTCGTATCAAAATACCGTCCGTTTGTACATATTCTGGCAATGACACCAAAAGAAGACACTTATAAATTTCTTACATTAAAATGGGGAACTATTCCCGTTAGAATTAAAGCATTCAAAACAGTTGATGAGATAATACAGAAGGGTACATCTCTTGCCAGGCAAATGAATTTGGTAAAAAAGGGTGATACGGTAATTATAACAGCAGGTTCGCACACAGGAATAATTGGAAGCACGGACCTTTTAAAAGTAGCAATAGTTAAATAAATAAGGTGCTCTATTATAATAGAGCACCTCTACCTCAATTAAATCGTATAATATTTTCTAATGTGAAAGCATAGAAATCATTATACCCGCAACAACGGCTGTACCGATAACTC
>CAYYKP010000060.1:4937-6778 GCA_964468055.1 uncultured Caldisericales bacterium | reverse complement strand
TTTGTAGCTAACCTATAAGGGATTGAAATGAATTTGTATTAAAAAATTTTTGTTCTAAAATAAAACACAGGGGTAGAACAGTGGAAAAAGAAATGATGGTAAATATGGCAGAATTTATGAAACTAATTGAAGAGTTTTTGCCACTGATTTTTCTTGGAAGTTACATCTATATTGGCAAAGAAACTTCCTTTGGTTTGAAAAAATATGAAATATCGTAGGAGGCATAAATGACTGAAACTAATTTGAACAATAAAATCATCTCACAGCATATATTTATGTTCCCATTCAGATTAAAAAATCAATACACATTAGAGAAACTGAAAAGAAAAGTAAGTAAAGATGGATGGGAATATAAACCTTTTGATTTTAAATTTGGCGATGCAGATGCAGCAGCAAAATACAACGAATATGCATATTTCCACGAGTATGCAAGGCAAGCAATATTCAATAAAGGTGACAGTAATGATGATTATATTTCACTATACCTTGAGAGAGCAATTCCTAATAATGCTACTTTTAATTTATATATTAAAAAAGGAAAAACTTATACTCTTCCAATAAGCCACATTTCCTTAAGACTTTTTGATACGGACGTTGGTATCTTAACTATCGAACTTTTAAATTACGACTATCCCTCTTTTGAAGATGTCCTTATCATTAATGATTTTGGGAGGAGAATATACCCGCAATTCATTGGCGAAAAAGAAGGAACTGGAGAGACAAAGGACGCTTTTCTTCCGGATAAGATAGAGTTTAATCTAGGCGAAAAATCAATTCGAGATGACTTTAAGACCGAAGACTATCTCAGGAAAGAATTGAGACTTGCATCGTATATCAACTATTTGCTTGGTAACGAACTTAAAGATGAAGTTATTCCTGTCATTGATGATAGAATGTTTACCGTGTGCTGGTATGGAAATAATAAGATTAGCAAAGACCTTAGCTCAAAGAAACAAGATGAATATGTATTTGAATCATCTGACGAGTGGTATAAGTTTATCTATGTTGACGGAAAAAACATCGGAGTGGCAAACGAAAAAATGAAAAGGGATTTAATAAGGAGTGCCACTTACAGTAGATGGGCTGATTATAGAGCCTTATTCGGTATATCTCGATATAGTTTAGTTAGTATAACGGAAGGAAAAGATTTTGGATATGGTGTTATTAGAATACACATGGAAAGTTTGTATTATCAGATGGCTATTATTCTACTTGCTCAAAGAGCCTCTATTCTTAGATTTTCAAATGATATCTCGAAAATCTCAAGCGGGGCAAAAGTTTCAGAAGACATTGTAGAGCAAGTCGAGAAGCTTTATTCTTCATTCATCCGTTTTACAAGCAGGCTCTCGTTTACAGAGATTTCTCCGCAGGAGCAGGGAATAGAGATGTATAACATGGCGGTTAAAAATATGGGGTTGAGAGAACAGCTAAATGAACTGAGATATGAGATAGAAAGATTGTATGAATTCGTTGACGTGTTACATGAAAAATCTATAAGTAAAGGTCTCCGAATCATACGGATAATTTCGTTTCTCTTTATTGGTCCGGTACTTGCTGCAACTCTGATTAATACGGGTGTTTTTTCTGCGAACATTAAGGTACCTATTTTTGGTTACAACATCCAGAATGGCTGGTTATTCATTATTTTAACAGTACTAATTTTAATAATACTTTGGTTTCTTTATGAAATTGGTTTGAAAAGGAGGCGATAAGAAGTGGAACTAATTGTTAAGATTAAACAGCATACTCCCATAATCCATTTTCAGTGGGATCAAACGGGAGCAACTTTAAGAGCTACGGAACTAAAACCAAAACTGGACAAGTTTTTAAAAGAAAAGAAT
>CAYYKP010000060.1:0-4837 GCA_964468055.1 uncultured Caldisericales bacterium | reverse complement strand
AACTAACTTTGGCACAAGGCAGTCAAAAGGTTTTGGCTCATTTTACATTGACCCTTTAGACTCTTGCTACAAAGACCCAAGCGAATTTCCAAATTACTATTTTACTTTGCAGGGAAGAGGAACAAGCTCCGATGAAAAGTATAAGGAGTATAAGGAACTGTTCGAAAAGATTGATTTATTTTATAGAACTCTGCGAAGTGGAATAAATGTTAAGGATAAAAACGGTAATACTAAATTTTATTTTAAATCGATAATGTTTTTGTATGCTAAAAGCAAAGGGTGGACATGGGATAAAAAGGCAATAAAAGAAAAGTTTGTCTCCAAAGAGGAATTGAAAAGACAAAAAGAAGAACACAAAAATCCTGATGTTTTAACTTTTTCAGGCACAAAAGATTATCTTGTGAGAGACCTGTTAGGCGTTGCATCATCGCAGACTTATAGATTTTACCGGTTTGATTTGCAATATGATGAAGATAACGAAATAAAAAGATTCAAATCTCCAATTACTTTCAAACCTATATATGTAGGTAATAATACATTTAAGGTGTATCTTATTTTAAATCCTATTCCCGACGGCATTTTCGACAAAGAATTCAAGATAAATAAAATTGTTAAAAAACAACCAGTAGGCCTTATTACGCTGAAAACTCCTCCGCTGACGAAGCGATTTAGTATTGAAGAATACCTTAGGTTTGCTCTAAAAGTTGATATTGGTAAACATGTAGAGCAAAGATTTCAAGGCAATTGGCGCTTTAGAACCATAGAGAAAATTTATTCTCAGCTAAGGAACCAATTTGAGAAGAGGAGGCAATGATGGAAAATAACAAAGAAATCAAATCTTATGCTGGCTTTACCATAGGACCCATTTATGAGGTGCTTTCAAGTGCAAGAAAGACAAGGGAACTTTGGTTTGCTTCCTACTTCTTTTCGTGGTTCATGGAAAAGACGATTGAAACCCTCTCAAAAAATAATGATATTGAATTTTTGATGCCTTTTGTGGAGGTATTATTCAAGCCTAACACATCAATTACTGGCAAATATCATGATAGATTTATCTTAAAATCTTATTTAGATAAAGAACAACTCTTTGAGGAAATACAGAAAGCATCAGACAAAACCCTTAGATATTTTGTGGATTTAATAGATGATTTAGTTACAAAATCAAACGCCAAATATATCAACGGCGCAAACAAAAATAGCATAGAGGATATTCTCAAATGGTATATCCAGAGGAATTTTGTCGTCCTTGATAAAAATTCTGTTGAAGAACATAAAATTATTAAAACCATTAACACTTACCTTGATTCAATGGAGGAGAACCGCTCTTTTGCAACAGGCATAAACAAAAAAACTTGCTTTATATGTAAAACTTTGCCTGCTGTTGTCGAAGCTGATATATGGGTCAAGAAGCCGGGAAGCACTCCAAAAAAAGAGAAGAAAGAACTCTGCCCTTTGTGTTTTGTTAAGTATTATTGCGGTAAAAGTGAAAAAGTAACGAATAAAATCGGCGGAGGCAAAACCCCTCTCGATTACCCATCAGTACCTGAAATTTCAGCAGTTGAATTGCTTACCGAAGATGTAAAGAAGCAAATCCCTGCACTTAAATCCTACGAAAAAGATTTTGATTTTGATGATATTGAGCAAGCAGTCCGTAAAACACATAGCAAAGAAGATACAGATTCTCTTCTTAAGAAATCTTACTTCAAATATTTTGCCATAATCCAGGCAGACGGAGATAACCTTGGAAAGGTTTTAGGCAATTTCACAAACTTTGATGATATAGCTTCAAAATTTTCAAAACCTCTCTTTAAGTTCGCAGAGGAGGCAGGAGAAATAATAGAAAAATACAAAGGTTGTCCAGTTTACACAGGCGGAGATGACATTCTCGCTTTTGCCCCAGTTGCATTTAAAAACGAGAATAATGAAACAAAAACGGTGATAGACCTTGCTGTAGAACTTTCTAATGCATACGGAAATATTATTGGAAATAGCGGCACAACTTTATCAATTGGCATAAACATTGCTTATTATAAATTCCCTCTATCAATAGCATTAAAAAATGCACGGAAACAGCTTAATGACAAGGCAAAGACAGATGATAAAAACGCTCTTGCATTACTTCTTACCAAACACTCCGGGCATCAGATAGGATTCAAATTTAAGTTTGGCAATAAAGATATTGAACTCTTTCGCAAACTTTTGAGTAAAACTCTTGGAGGAGACATTGATTTTCCTCACTCTATTCACCATAACCTCTCACGGTTTAAGGGGTTGATCTCGCATATTCCTGACAAAAATAGATTGGATGCGTTCTTCGAAAAGAACTTCAATGAACCTGTCCACAGTAAAACCAAGACCGAAAAAGGGATTAAGGAAGTGAAAAATTATTTTGAGGAAGTTATGTTTGAGCCTCTGAAAAAAGACAAACTTCATTGTGTTGAAGACATACTCAGTAAATTAGCGTTTATAAAGTTTTTAAGGGGGGAGAAATAAAATGACAAAACCATACCTTATTACATTTACGCCGATCAATAGATTCTTTTTTGGCGGTTCATATTCTCTTGCAGAAAGTTTTTACGCAGAGTCCTTAGAATTTCCTCAGCCAACAACTGTTCTTGGATGTATCAGGAATACTATATTGATACAGAAAGGCATTGTTTTGCCCGATAAAAAAAACTTTCCTGACATTGAAAACGAAGATGCTAAAATTCTTACAGGCACATCAAAAATTAGTAATCTTGCTGATGAAGATGCTAATTTTGGAGTTATTGAAAAAGTGTCGCCTGTTTTTATTGTTAAACAAAAAGATGAAAAAATAGAGGATATCCTTTTCCCTGCTCCTGCCGATGTTATAAAGAAAAACAGTTCGTTGAACACATTTGATTATGTTAAAAATAATGCTATATCAAGTTATTCCGGAAGAAGAGTTAATTATGCAGTAAAATCAGAGAGAAAGCCAAAGTCATCTAACGCTAATTACTTTGGCGGAAAAGACTTTTGGGAAGCATATATAAACAATAAACCACTTCCCTATACTCCTGAATACGAAAAAGATAAAATATTAATCGCACATACAAGCGTAGGAATTACGAAAGGAAAAAAAGAGGATGCTTTCTACAGAAAGATTGATTACTCTTTGAAGAAATATTTCTCTTTTGGTGTTATTATGTGGTTTAATAAAGAAAATGTTTTAAAAGAGGGAGTAGTAGTTCTTGGAGGCGAGCAATCTCCTTTTGTAATGAAAATTAGCAGTATTGATAATAGTACGTTTGCATCTCATCCGGTTATGGACAAAATAATTAAGGGCAAGTGTAATTTAATTGAAAATGTAAATAGCTGTAATAGCTCTACGAGATTAGTTGCACTTTCTCCGGTTGTTCTTGACGAAACTCAGAATTCCATTATCACAAAATCTATGGAACATAGAATTGTAAATGGTATGCATGCTACAAGAATGATAAATCGATTTACGGCAAAAAAGACAGAGTCCATCCGTATGATACCATCAGGCTCGGTTTTTTATTGCAATGAAAAAGTAAATCTTAAGACGAATTGGGAAATACCATACAAGATTGGCTATAATTATGCAATAAAAATACAAAGGAGGTAACTATGTATAAACACAAATTGTATTTAATAGAGACACTGACAAATACAAGCGTGGGCTCTGGCGATGTAAATTTTGGCACTGTTGATATTTTGGTTCAGAAAGACCCTGTTACATTCCTGCCCGTATTTAATTCATCGAGCGCAAAAGGGGCAATAAGGGAGCATATGGAACAATTTAAAGGCGGTGAGTTTTCCGAAGATGATATTAAAACAATCTTTGGAGAGGAAAAGAACAGACCTGGTGCAGTGAAATTCTACGATGCAAGACTATTGACTTTGCCGCTTCGCGCTTCCCAAAAAGTGTTTTACCATTCCTCATCACAAATGGCAATTTTAGATTACCTTAATGCAATGGAAACTTTTTGTAAAAAAACAGATGTAGAAAACTTGAAAAACTTTATTGAAAATTTGGATTTCTCTGACAACGAGTTCGTAATTTTTACCAATGAAAAAGGATTGGAAATCGAAGATTATGGCAAATATAAATCCGTAGATGCTAATAGTGTAAGTGAACTAATTAAAACTTATCTTAATGTTAGTCCCGAAAACCTTGCAATTTTTAACGATGACGTTTTTTCTGATATATGCGAAAACTCTCTTCCCGTAATAGCAAGAAATAAAATCGGTGAGGACGGCACAAGCGAAAATCTTTTCTACGAAGAGGTACTGCCAAGAAGAAGCAAATTGTGGTTTATGCTGGGTTTCGGTAAAAATATTGATACCGAACTTGAACTTGAGAACAAGTTTGAAAATAAATTGACCTCCGATCTTATCCAGTTTGGTGGAAATGCCTCCATTGGCTATGGGGTAACAAAAATAAGCTTGATAGGAGGTGAGTAATGAACCAAAAGAGAATAGAGCAGATGATACCAATTGTAATGGATATATTGCCTACCATTGGAATTTTAACTCCCGATGGGAAATTACCTTCAAACTATTCAAGTTATATTGATTCTTTTGGGCCTACGGTAAGACAATCGGGGCTTATGCAGGCAGTTGCATTTAACGAAAAGAATGAGGATAGAAAACTAATTAATGTTCTTTTATTCGAAGTACTGGAAAAAGCTGAAAAAGAAGTTTTGCAAACTTGTGGGATTGATATTTCAAACAGCAACAGTTTAGTAGAGCTTGTTAAATCAGTCTTAAATGACAATTTGAAAAAAAAGAAATTAGAGAGCCTGGTTTCTGAAGCGGTAGTGGCCTGCAAACTTGCAATGAGAACTTTTCC
>CAYYKP010000059.1:0-6792 GCA_964468055.1 uncultured Caldisericales bacterium | reverse complement strand
AAATTATGGAAGTCTCTTCCTGCTGCTCCCATAATAATGACTTTTGTTTTTGCCATAAACCCACTCTCCTTTCGTAAATTTTTATAGGCTTTTGCCTATGTAAAACCAATATAATATAACATTTTAAAAATGTATGTCAATGAGCTTTTTTATTTGAATTTGTGCCAATAGTAATGTGGATATTGGTGTAATGAAACTCGAAAAACAATACTTGTGTAGAACGATATATTTTAGATAGAGTTGTTATCTTTTTATTGCTACTGCGAGGAGGATGCTTTGCATCCGGAGCGGTAATCTCTAAAATCCCTCGACTACTCCGTGCTTTCATAACAAAAAGAAGAGAAATTATTTTGTTGCAATTGATGACTTACAATTGGTGACAGGCACTAGCGGTAAGTCAGAAACAATTTGCTCGCTCAGATGTATTGGATTTATATGACAAATTTTAAGAACAAATGTTTATGCTATAATTAAAAAATGGTGGTGATTTGAATAATATTGATGGTTGGACTCTTGTTTTAAATGTTTTGAAAGAAAAAGATAAAGCATCTTCTGTGGTATTGAAGATGCTTGTCCCTGTCGGAATAAATAATAAAGCCCTTCTTTTGTACTCAAATAAAGAGTTTGTGCGAATTATATTCAAAGAAAAAGTAGAAAGTTTAAGTCCTTTGATAGAAAGCATCACGGGATTGCATCCCGAGCTTACGGAGAAAAATGGCCGTAGAATTAAGGTTCCTATTATAGAAAAAGACGAAAAAATAGAGATTATTGCACGCTTAAAACGTATTATATTCAGGAATAAAGATTTTTATATTCTTTCATTTTTAACTGACAACGGTGATGAGATAACTGCAAAAGGGCAAAGTGTTTTGCATCTTGCGGAGGATATGCAGTACAGGCTTAATGGTCGGTGGACAAAGCACCCTAAGTACGGGCGACAAGTAGAATTTTTCTATGTTGAGCCTGTCGTGGAAAGCGATATTGTAAAATTTCTTTCCTCAGGTATTATCAAAGGGATTAAAAAATCCACAGCGATCAGTATTGTTAAAACATTGGGAGATGACACTCTTCACATATTGGACAGTGATATTGATAGGCTGAGAGAAGTGAAAGGAATAGGTAAAAAAACACTTGCCGTAATTAAGAAAAGCTACACTGATAATATTGCTTTCAGGGATGTTACTTTATTTTTTTCAAAATATAGCATACCTCTTTCTCAAATATATAAAATGTTCAAAGCATACGGTGCCGAGGCAGTTCAGGTCGTAAGTCAGAACCCATACCGCCTCATCGAGGAGATTGATGGGGTAGGCTTTACTAAAGCGGATAAGATTGCGGAGCAGTTAAGTATAGAAAAGACTGATCCGTATAGAGTAGAAGCCGGTGTAAAATTTATTCTCAAACGAGCTCTTTTACTTGGAAATGTTTATCTGCCTCGGGAAGAACTCCTTGAGAAAGCCATTAAAATGCTTGATGTAGATAAATTCAACGTAGATCTGGCACTTGATAGTATGGAGAGTATCGTAGACGATAACAATAACATATACATTAAAAGTAAATACGAACACGAAGTAGAAATCTCGAAACACTTTAAAAGAATTTGGAAAAGCGCAAAATCTTTAAAATATAAATTTGTTTCCAATGTAAAGTTTTCCAAAGAACAGATAGAAGCAATTAAAAATGTTTTCAAATACGGGATCTCTGTCATTACAGGACCTCCCGGTACGGGAAAAACAACCGTAATAAAATCAATTGTAAACAGTGCAAATTCAAGCGGGTACAGTATTGCTCTTGCCTCCCCTACCGGAAAGGCGGCGATGAGGATGGAAGAAGTATCAGAGCATTATGCACAAACAATACACCGTTTAGTAGGATTGCCTGATAACTTTCACAAAATAAAAAATGATATAATTGTTATAGATGAAAGCTCCATGCTTGATATTGACGTTGCTTTCTACCTGCTCTCCGCCTTAAAAAGCGGAGTACATATCGTTTTTGTAGGAGACGAGGATCAGCTTCCGTCGGTAGGGCCCGGGAAACTTCTTTCGGACATAATACCAATTTTTCCAACTACATTTTTTACACATATATACAGGCAGGGAGAAGGAAGCGGAATAGCTATAAACGCAAAGCGCATAAACAACGGCGAATGGATATTGCCATCAAAAGATTTTGTATTTATAAACAAAGAAGAAGAGCGAGACGCATTGAATTTCGTTTTGGATTATGCGAAAAACCATAGGGATATACAAATCCTTGCCCCTATGAGAAAAGGTATACTGGGGGTGAGAAATCTCAACAGAGAGCTTCAGGCAGCATTAAATCCTTTTCCCGATTCGGAAATTGACTTTCTACTTAGGAAGTTTAAATCCGGAGATAGAATTATGCAACTTCACAATAATTACGAGAAAAAGGTAATGAACGGAGAAACAGGAACAGTTGCCTATGCGGATGAAAAAGGACTCCAGGCAGATTTCCACGGTAAAACAGTATCCTACAAAAAAACCGAACTTGATGAAATAGGGCTTGCATACGCTTCTACAATACACAAATTTCAGGGAAGCGAAACAGGAAATATTCTCATAGTGATTCATACTTCTCATTCTGTTATGCTTAGAAGAAGGCTTTTATACACAGCTGTTACAAGGGCAAAACAGAGAACCACTATAGTCGGAAGCAAAAAGGCACTGCAAATGGCCATCAGAAACAATAAAGCAGTGAACAGATATTCGGGACTAAGGAAAAGAATTGTCCCGAAAAAGAAAACCGTTAAAATATGAGCTTATATTTCAAGCTGCGGTTATATATACTACCATATACGCATTAGAAATTGTACGATGAATAATTGACACGGATGTATACTACCTCGGATAAAAGAAAAGGAAATGGCATAGTTATATAGTTCGGGGAACTTTTAGATACTTATCTTTCAGTTAATCTGCAAATAATTTTCTATATTCATTTTTATAGAGTTTGTTTCTATACGAATTAACCTATATAAGCAATTGCTTTAATTCGGCTAAATGTTATAATAATAAGCTTTAACCAGGAGGTGACATTATGAGAATTGGATTTTTTGACGGAGTAAGAGAGATCGGAGGAAACAAAATTTTAATTGAACAAAACGGTAAAGCAATATTGCTTGATTTCGGAAAACGGTTCTCGGTAAATAACACTTACTTTAACGACTACCTTTCCGGCAGGGAATGGAACAGCCCGAATGATTATGTTGCAACGGGAGAGCTTCCGCCGTTTAAAAACTTCTACAAGAATAAACTTCAAACGGATATTGATGCTATGAATATACAGGTTAAGGGTGTGTTCTTTTCGCATGCACATCTGGATCACATTGGCTTAATCGATTTCATTAACGATTCGATTCCTAAGTACATGAGTGCATACTCAAAAGAAGTATTAAGTTTTTTTAATGAGAAAGGCATTATAAAACCGGTAAAGAATGTAAAAGTTTTTGATGCACCCATTGAAACAGCAGGTTTTGCTGTAAAACCTATTCCTACAGACCATGACATTCCCGGTTCTTTTGCAACGGAAATAGAAACTCCGAAAGGTACGATTTTCTATACGGGAGATATTTTCTTTCACGGAAGGCATTCGGAAAAGTCACGAGCATTCGTAGAATATGCAAAAAGTAAAAAACCTTATATTTTAATCACCGAAGGCACACGTTTCGGATGGGGATATGTAAGCTCACCCACGGAACAAGAATTAAAAGAGCAGATACTATCCGTTCTTGACCAGTGCAGAGGTATTTTGTTTGGAAATCCGTACGAACCACACATATCGAGAATTCTCACCTTTTTTGAAATTGCAAGTGAAAGAAAGAGAAATTTTGTAATGACGTTACCTTATGCTTTTATATTGAAACACTACGCAGATATCGGAGACAAAACCGCACAAATGATTCTTTCAAGCAAAAATACATTTGTTTATATGCCTCAAAGAAAACTTAAAGAATGGGAAAAAGTATTTGAAAAACAATTTATAAACTCTGAGGATGTAAAAAAAGGACAAAAAAATATTGTAATGCTGCTCGATTTTAAAAGCACCCCTGAACTTCTTAACATAAAACCTGAAAAGGGTGCAGTCTACGTGCATTCGGGCGGAGAACCCCTTGCAAGTCTCGATTCGAAAAACACGAAAATCCTAATGAACTGGCTAAACTTATTTAAGATTCCATACTTCAGAATTCATTCTCCCGGACATGCCCCTCAGCAGCAGCTGCTTTGGATGGCGAGAGAAATTAATCCGCAAATTTTGCTTCCCATACATACACAGATTCCGGAACGATTTGAAATTGTATCGGATCGTGTTAAAATATTGGAAAGAGGTATTATGTACAAATTTTAATTGGGGAGGCAAAAAGTGGAAGAAAAAAAGGGACCAAACGAAGGAAAGAATACCATGAAAGAAAAAGAGGAAAGGAAGGAAGAAAAGAAAACGGCAAAAGAAAGCACTGCAAGCAATACGAAAGGTAAGAAAAACCTTCCGCTAAAAACGCCGATTCCTCCGGAAGAAACCAGAAATAAGAAAGAAGAATCCCGATACCTGTTATTTTTTGTGTACGGTGAAAACACAGCTATCGATAGGAGTGATACATTTGATTTGATAGATCAGCTTAACAAGATTCCCACGCCACCGGAGCAAACACGCATTGATATGGTAATTCTTTCCGGTGGAGGATATCCGCATCCTGCATATCAGATGATAAATATAGTCCGCTCTAAGTGCAAAAAACTGAAAGCAATCATTCCGTTGTATGCAAAAAGCGCAGCAACACTTATGACATTGGGAGCAGATGAAATTGTAATGGGCGCACAATCCGAACTGGGCCCGCTGGATATGCAAATGCAGCATCCTCTAATAGAAAATCTGCATATTTCTGCTCTCGAAGGTTACTATCCTTTCTTGCAAATCTACAATAAAATTTCTACTGATTTCTTTCCTATAGCCATGCAGCTTGCGAACCAAATTATTGAAAGCACCTCGATAAAGAGAGAAGACGCTGTTGATATAGCAATGAATACGGCAATGAACTATGTTTCACCGATAGTTTCCCAAATTAATCCTACAATCGTAAATATGTGTTACAGGGCCCTTACAACCGGTGAAGCTTATGCCTATAATTTCCTTTACAGATATATGTTCAAGGATAAACCGGAAAATGAACGAATGATTCTTGCGACGCAAACCGCTCATACGCTTGTATGGGGCTTTCAAAATCATGGACAGGTAATTACAAGGGAAGATGCCAAGTTACTCAATTTATACGTTTCATACGGAGAAAATTATGATATCTTTAATATGATGTACGTGCTAACAAAGGAAATGCTAAGCATACTTTCAACAAGCCAGATGAATAAAGCAATCCGTATCATATCTATTGAACAGCTCAAACATCTGTTCAATGTAGATTCGTATCTTGGCTACATTATATTTATAATGTACAAGGCCTATTCCCTCGTTTTCCCTCTGAGGGAAACTTTGAAAAACGTAACGGAACCAAAGAAAATATCCCTTTCAATACGGCAAGTGCTGAGTCAATCACTTGTTGCCCTTCCAAAGATGCCTGAAAAGGAGAAAAACGATATAGCACAAGTATCACTTGCTCTTCTGGAATCAATTTTTCTTAGAAATTTCAAAGAGGAAAACGCTTTATATAAAGTAATTTTTGAAAGAATAGTAAGGGAAAGAGCTTTCTCAAGGCGTGTTTCAGAAGTAATTGCAGAAAGAATTGTGCTTGCGGTAAAGGAACTTGCCGAAACAATAGAAGTCGAAATAGATAAAACTCCTCCGGAAGTAATTAACAAATATATACTGCAGATACTTGCATTCCTGCTTGTTTATAATATAAAATTCTAATAAAAGGTGGTAAAAATGTGGAAAGTTTCAAATCACACTGAAAAAGAAAATAATACTTATTTTACAGCAAGAGCATCGGAGTGGGCTAATTACCCACTCTTTATTTTGCAATCTTTTATCCCTATATTTTTTTACCTTACGAAATGGTGGTATTTAATTATTGCGATTTACTTGTTAAACCTTCTCTGGCTACCGTTCCGCTACAAACACGTGAGTATAAAACTTTTGGATTTTGGCTGGAGATTCAACAAAATCAAATGGGCAATTCTTGCAGGGATCGGTATATTCCTGTTTTCCAAACACTTAATAATTGCAGGAATTATCGCCTTCATCTGGCCATTTATTACTCTGATTCTTGTAATGTTATCCCCACAGTTCGATATTGAAAAAATTAAGAAGATGGTTGTGAGTCGGTTTTCCGCCTTACAATAAGCTTAACTCCATCTACTTTTTCGATAATTACCGTTTCCTTAGCAGGGATTATAGGACCGTTTTTACTGACTGCAGTCCATCTTTTGCCTGCGATTCTTACTTCACCGATTCCTTCGGAATTATTAATTTCTTTAGTTACGATTGCTTCCCTGCCGATAATACTATCAATATTCATTCTGTGAGGATTTTTAATAATTCCAAATTTGCGTTTCAGTAAAAACTCGGACATAAGAATAAGAATGGCAGAGCTTATAAGAAACACATAGAACTGCCCCGTAAAACTAACACCCGACCACTTAGCTATTAAAGCAAAAAATGCACCTGCTACAAACCAAATAGAATAGAAAGCAAGAGTTAAGAGCTCGCCAATTGCAGCAAGAACCATGATTACAATCCAAAATTGTGTGATAGTCATATAGCATCTACCTCCTGTACCAGTATAATGTAAAAACAAGGCGAGTCAATATTTTGCATAAGTTC
>CAYYKP010000058.1:0-6804 GCA_964468055.1 uncultured Caldisericales bacterium | reverse complement strand
CCGTTTTCAGTTATAATTCTAACAGAAGGAGGCAAAAATGAAAATATGTCCTAAATGCGGAAAAGAAAATACAGATAGTGAAACTGTATGCAGATACTGTGGGGCAAAACTAGAGCCTACAGAAAAAGATTTTGAATGGATACGATTAATCACGGCAAAAAATCAGTTTGAGTCGGATGTGGTTAAAGATTTGTTAGAAGCGAATGGTATTAATGTAATGGTAAAAAGGGCAGCGGCAGGTATTACCGGGGGATTTATGTTAGCAAACCCACTTATGGGGAGTAGCGGTGCATGGACTATATTCGTAATGAAAAATGATTTTAATAAAGCGAACCAAATTTTAGAAGCAGAGGAGGCAGAAAATGGAACTTTCCAAGATAACGATGCGGGAAATCAGGGAGTACCTGAAGAAGAATAGTACGGTAATTATACCCATTGGTGCAACAGAAGAACATTCAGATGCCCTACCACTTGGAACAGATACAATTGCAGCGGAAAGCATGGCAATTGAGGTAGGAACAAGGGCAAACCGTGCTGTAGCACCTACTATAAGCGTAGGAAACTGCCACTCAATAACATATGCTTTTCCCGGAACAATGTCTCTTTCCCCAAAAACGCTTACTGCAGTTATAGAAGATTACTTAAAATCCTTATATAAGCATGGTTTCAGAAGATTTCTTTTCGTTAACGGGCACGGAGGAAATGTTGCACCTATTCGTTGTGCAATTGATAGTGTTGCCCCTGTTTTCAAGAATACTCGTTTTGTCTTGGGTTCCTGGTGGCGTTTTGAAGAACTAAAAACACTATACGATAACTCAGGACATGCAGGAAGAGGAGAAGTATCGGTTATAATGTATCTTGCACCAGACCTTGTACATAAAGAATGGCTTACGGAAGAAAAGAGAGGTCTACCTCCGTATTTCGTTTCGGAAGATCTTGTTAAAACAGAAATTACAAAAACAGGTATAATTAACGATACACAAAAAGGGAGTGCTGAACTTGGAAAAAAACTTTTCGAAAAATCTGTAGAAGTATATTTAAATCTATTAAAAAAACTGGAAAAATAATTTTAAAAAATAGATATATCTGATAAACTATTTTTAAATCATAGGAGGTATAAAATGAGAACAGTTGGAATACTTTCACCACACCCGCCGTATGTAGCGGAGCTATTTGAAAAAATAAAGAAAGAAACAGATTTTAAAGAAGACATTAAAATCTTATTCCCACGGGAGGGTTTAAGCAGAAAAAACATTTTAGAACAAGCAGATGCTGTTATATCAGGACCTATCACACGTAAAGAATTGGAAAATGTAAAAAATTTAAAACTTATTCAAGTACCATTTGCAGGTGTAGATGGATTTAACCTGAACGACATAATAGAAGAAGAAGGAATCACTCTTGCGAACGTACATGGAAATGCACTTTCCGTAGCAGAGCATGCTTTCGGATTGCTTCTTGCGCTTGCAAAAGAAATAGTAAGAAACGATAGAGATTTAAGAAAAGGATACTGGCATGGATGGATGAGTAGAGAACCCAATATAGAGCTTGAAGGAAAAACAATATGTATAGTTGGATTAGGTAATATAGGCAAAGAAATAGCAAAATTTGCAAAAGTATTTGGTATGAACGTAATCGGGGTTAAAAAAACAGTTCAACCCGTGGACAACGTAGATAAAGTATATTCTGACAAAAATCTTGCTGCTGCAATCAAAAACGCAGAATTCATTGTAATTGCTGTGCCTTCAACAAGTGAAACAAAAGGTTTTATCGATAAAAACTTATTAGATAAAATGAAAGATAAATTCTTAGTAAATATTGCCCGCGGAAGCGTAATGAATGAAGAAGCATTATTTGTCGCCCTAAAAAATAGAATATTAAAGGGCGCAGCGATAGATACATGGTGGATATATCCCGATAAACCATATGAATTTAAATACCCGGCTCACTATCCGTTCTGGGCTCTCGACAATATTATAATATCTTCGCATACCGCAGGTTACTCGGACGGTAGCATAAGAAAAAATTGGACAGAAGCAGTGAATAACATAGTGAACTTTTTTGCAGGCAAGCCTGTGAAAAACTTGATAAGCCTTGAAAAAGGCTATTGATTTTTTAGAAATACCTTTATAATTAGATATGGATATATTTAAAAGAAAAGAGAAAATTGTAGTTCCGGTTATTACGGAAGAAAGTAAAAACGTAAAGGTTCGCTGCAATAACTGCGGACATCTTATTGATTATAATGAGCTTAAAGATAACCTAAAAATATGCCCGTACTGCGAATATCATTTTAGAATGTCCGCTTCAGAACGCATTTCGTTACTTACGGATAATGGCACTTTTAAAAAAATCGGGAAACCAATCCAATCGGTAGACACACTAAATTTTATAGATACTGTTCCATATAAGGATAGGCTTAAAAAGCTTAAAAAAACAATTGGATTACCCAACGCAATTATCACAGGAAAAGCAAGAATACAAAGTATGGACAGTACAATCGGAGTGTTTGCATTTGAATTTTTAAGTGGAACTCTTGGTTCCGCAACCGGCGAAAAATTTACGGAACTTGTGGAATTCGCAGGCAAAAACAAATTTCCACTCGTTGTAGTATTTTCTTCCGGAGGCGAAAGAATTCAGGAAGGCATTCACTCCTTATTCCAGGTTGCAAAAGTAATACAGGCAATTGAAGGTTACAAAAAAAACGGCGGGTTATTTATATCAGTACTCACAAACCCGGTTTTAGGTGGTGTTGCCTCAATAGCAACAGGAGCAAATATTATAATTGCCGAAAAAAATTCTTACATAGGACTTTCAGGTCCGCGGGTTACAAAGCAAGTCATGAAGAGAAGTTTACCTAAACAATCACAAAAGGCAGAAGCCTTACTAAAAAATGGGTTTATTGACAGGGTAGTCGATAGAAAGGATCTTAAAGAAACCATCGGTTTTATCTTAAAATTTTATAATAGGTGGAAAATATGAAAGTAATGCCATTTGAAAAACCAATTGAAATACTAATAAAAGAACGTGATAGGTGGGCAACTTATGGGCGGGATACAAAACATCTCGATGAACTTATCACAAAGCAAATAGAAGACATGTACAATAATCTTACTCCATATCAGATTGTGCAGATTGCGCGACATCCGGAAAGACCACAACCATTCGATTATATAAATGCTCTGTTCAGTAATTTTATGGAATTACACGGAGATAGAGAAAGCGGGGACGACTACGCTCTCTTAGGAGGTATAGGATTATTTAGGGGCACTCCTGTCCTTATTATCGGAAATAGAAAAGGACATGATATAAAAGAATCTATAAGATCACATTCCGGGATGGTATCACCTTCAGGATTTAAGAAAGCGGCAAGGCTTGTTAAACTTGCATCTGATTCATTAAAGGTACCGGTTGTAACATTCATAGATACACCGGGCGCACTAATTTCTCCGGAAAGTGAACTGAACGGACAGGTTGCAGCGATCTACAAATCCATAAGCACTTTTATTAACGCAGATGTCCCTATTATTTCAGTTATTACGGGAGAAGGAGGAAGCCTCGGCGCACTTGGAATTGGCATTGCAGATAGAATGCTTATGCTTAAGTTTTCTTTTCTTACAGTGGTCTCACCGGAAATCGGTTCATCGGTGCTATTCAAAAATATAGGGAAAAGCAGCGAAATTGCTAAACAATTTAACCTTACTGCCAACAATCTGCTTTCCTTAAATATCATTGACGGAATAATAGAAGAACCTGCCGGCGGAGCACATAGATTTAAAGAAAAAGTTACAA
This sequence comes from uncultured Caldisericales bacterium, assembly GCA_964468055.1. Taxonomy (GTDB): domain Bacteria; phylum Caldisericota; class Caldisericia; order Caldisericales; family Caldisericaceae; genus S016-85. Next base: position 3,012 of record CAYYKP010000058.1, on the reverse strand, counting down.
AAAGAGTGGGAGACGCAATTCAGTCAGAACTTGATTTTATTCTAAAAGAACCTCTTGAAGTAATCAAAAAAAAGAGATTTGAAAAATTTAGAAAAATAGGTGTTTATAGTATTTAGCAGGAGGTGAAGATGAACATAGAAAGAAAACTTACCCTGGGATGTATGGCATTTGCAGGCCTCATTATAATTCCTTCAATTTTATTTAATAAACCTATAATCGCACTATTTGGAATTATTATAGACATCTTACCAATGGTATTTGGCTGGTTCAGAAGAGCGATGATGTCAATCTCCTTCCCGGTTGCATTCGGGATAATAGCCATATTCGGTTATTTATTTTTTGTAATCTGGCTCTTTGCCCCAAGGGTAATTGCATTAAGAACTCTATTTGCAGAGTTCTATTTTCTCTCTGTAATTGCAAGAATTGAATAACCTAATTCAAAACCAAATACAAAAATAAGGAGGAATTATTTAATGATTAAAAAACTTGACGATATCAAAAAAATGATAAATACAGGCAAAAAAAAGAAAATTGCAGTTGCTTTCGGTGAAGATGCACATACGTTAAAAGCAGTAGAACTAGGAATTAAAGAAGGCCTATTCAGTGTAACAAATTTTGCAAGAAAAGCATCTGTAGAACAAACAGCAAAAAAAGAAAATATTGACATCTCATTAATGGAAATAGTCAATGCAGAATCAGAACTCGAAGCAATTGAGAGATCTGTAAAAGATGTAAGGGAAAACCGCGCAAACATTTTGATGAAAGGAAGGTGCAGTTCAGCTAATTACTTAAGAGGTATTTTAAATAAGGAATGGGGACTTCTTCCCGAAGGCAAGCTTCTTTCAAATGCAGCTATCGTAGAAGTTCCGGGTTATCATAAATTGCTTATTATGTCAGACCCGGGAGTTATCATAAAACCGACACTTAATATGAAAGTTCAACAAATTAAGTACTGCGTAAACATTGCACACAAACTTGGCATAACAGAGCCCAAAGTCGCAATACTATCAGCCGTAGAAACAGTAAATCCAAAAATGGAATCTACTATCGACGGAGCAATTATTTCAGGAATGAATAAGCGCGGACAGATAAAGGGATGTGTTATAGACGGCCCCTTAGCAATGGATTTGGCAATTTCAAAAGAAGCTGCAGATATTAAAAAAATTAAATCGAAGGTTGCAGGTGATACGGACATTCTGATCTTTCCTAATATAGAAACGGGAAATGCTGTTTACAAAACAATGACAAAATTTGCCCATGCAAAGACAGCAGGCATCCTACTTGGTACAAGTGCACCTTGCATTCTACCATCCCGTGCGGATTCAGTAGAAACAAAGTTCTATTCTTTGCTCACAGCAGTTGCAGTTGCAGAAGAATAAATAATGAGGATACTTGTAATAAATCCGGGATCCACATCTACAAAACTTAGCGTTTTTAAAGATGGAAAAGAAATTCTAAGCAAAAAAATTGCACATTCAAAAGAAGAGCTTTCACCATACAAAAAAATATCAGATCAATTTGAATTTAGAAAAACTCTTATTCTAAATTTTCTAAAAAGAAACGGATATAGTATAAAAGATTTTGATGCAATAGGGGCAAGAGGTGGAAATACACATCCTCTTGAATCCGGAGTTTACAGGGTAAACGAAAAAATGGTAAACGATCTTATAAGCCTCTGTTACGGAGCTCATGCATCAAATCTGGGTGCACCACTTGCGTACGCTATTGCGGAAGAAGCAAATTTACCGGCATTTATCGTAGATCCGGTTATTGTGGATGAAATGCAGGACATAGCAAAAATTACAGGATTAAAAAACATAGAAAGGGAAGCAAGAGATCATCCTCTGAATCAAAAAGCCGCGGCAAGGGAATCTGCAAAAGAACTTGGGATTGCGTATGAAAATGGAAACTTTATAGTGGCACATCTAGGTGGAGGCATCTCTGTTGCATCACATAAAAAAGGCAAGATGATTGATGAAAACAATGCCTTAAATGGTGATGGGCCTTTTTCACCAGAACGTGCAGGGGATTTACCAAACATCGCCGTGATTAACCTCTGTTTTTCGGGCAAATACACAAAAGAAGAAATAAAAAAAATGCTTGCAGGAAGGGGCGGACTTGTCTCGCACCTCAATACAAATTCTCTGATAGACGTATCAAACAAAATTAAAAATGGCGATAAACATGCAAAACTTATTTTTAATGCAATGGTATATCAAATTTCAAAAGAAATAGGAAAACACTCAGTCGTACTAAAAGGAAATGTAGATGGTATCGTTTTAACGGGAGGTCTTGCGAATTCAAAGGAACTTACCGATGCAATTAAAGATTATGTTTCATTTATTGCACCTGTTTTTATTTATCCCGGAGAACATGAGATGGAAGCAATCGCTCGTGGAGTGAGTCGTGCCTTGATGGGAAACGAAAAAATAAAGGAATACGATTAGAATGAAATACGATTTTAATAAAGTAATAAACAGAAAAGATATAGCCTCGTATAAATGGAATGGCACAAAATTTATCGTTGACAGAAGTGCTACTCTCTCTATGCGAACAGCAGATATGAAACTTTCAATTGCAAGGCCAGCAATAGATGCAACTAAACAATAAATATCTCTAATGCACATACAAATAAGATTCGATGCGCAAAACAATTGTAAAAAATATTGATAGAAAATATAGCTGGTATATAGAACCCCAATAGACCGTATTTATTCCGAAGATAGCAGCACAGTATCAACGACAATAAAATTCGCTGAATATCAGTAAGATGAAGTAATTGTACAGAGTTTCTTATATCTGTAATTTTATCTAACCTATTTTGCAACGAAGCATTGTAGTATAAAACAGATTTGTTTTTTTGACTAAAATCCGTTAAAGAGAACAGCTACAAACAGTACAGCCTCCGGGTAAAATTGCAGTAGATATGAGGATAAAGCATACTAATTATGCCAAAATTTAAGAAGTCAGCTTACATTACTACGGTAACAACGATTAGAGATAACTTAAGAG
>CAYYKP010000057.1:0-6928 GCA_964468055.1 uncultured Caldisericales bacterium | reverse complement strand
ATGCGTATGGCAACTGACATGGTTGCTGTAAAGCGAGTAGCAGAAGCAATTAGAACAAGAGGCTGGGCATAATATAAAGGGGGCAAACAAGCCCCCTTTTTTAGGAGGATAGGATATTATGGAAAGAATTTTAGTGATAAACCCTGGTTCCACATCTACAAAAATTGCTGTTTTTGAAGGAGAAAAGGAAATTTTTAGTAAAACCATAAGACATACGAGCAAGGAACTTAAGCCTTTCAAGAAAATTATTGATCAATATAGATTCAGATTAGATACTATACTAAACACGCTAAAAGAGAATGGGTTTTCTCTGAATGATTTCTCTGCAGTTGGTGCAAGAGGCGGACTTTTGCATCCCGTCCCATCAGGAACATACCTGGCAAATAATGATATGGTAAAAGATCTTTCCGAAGGTAGATACGGAGAGCATGCATCAAATTTAGGTGCTGTTCTTGCAAAAAACCTTTCAGATAAAATCAAAAGCAAGGCATTTATTGTTGACCCCGTAATTGTAGATGAAATGGAACCCGTTGCAAAGATATCCGGACTTAGAGGCATTGAAAGGAAAGCGCTCTGGCATGCACTAAACCAGAAAGCAGTTGCTCGCACAGCTGCAAGGGATCTGGGAAAGAAATATGGAGAAGCAAACCTTATCGTAGTACACTTAGGGGGCGGTATTTCAATAGCAGCGCATAAAATGGGAAAAGCAGTTGATGTAAATAATGCCTTAAACGGAGATGGTCCGTTTGCTCCCGAGCGCGCGGGAGGAATCCCTACCGTAAGTCTTGCAAAGCTCTGCTATTCCGGACAATATACATTTGATGAAATGAAAAAAAACCTTGCAGGAAAAGGCGGGCTTGTATCTCATCTAGGCACAAACTCTGCAATAGAAGTAGAAAGTATGATTAAAAAGGGAGACCAATATGCAAAGCTTGTATACGAGGCAATGGCATACCAAATTGCAAAAACCGTAGGAGAAATGGCAGCAGTACTCGAGGGTAAGGTTGATGCGGTTGTTATAACAGGCGGACTCGCACATTCAAAGATGTTGGTTAACTGGATCAAAGAACGAGTATCTTTTATTGCCCCTGTAAAAATATATCCGGGTGAAGAAGAAATGAAGTCAATTGCACAAGGTGTTTTAAGAGTACTTAGCGGAGAGGAAAAGGAAAAAACATATGAGAGAATTTAATATAAACAAACTTTTGGATGAAGAATTTCAAATCTTCGCGGGGAGAATCGGATCGGGAAAAACAGAGATATCAATAAATATTGCAATAAAGATGCAAGAAGCCGGAATAAAAAATAGCCTTTCGGATATGGATATAGTAAAACCGTATATAAGAATAAGGGATTTGAAAGAGGTGCTTATTCCAAAATATCATCTAAATATAGTTGCACCGCCTGATATCACACGCACAGTAGATTTACCTATTTTTCCCAAGTTCATCATCGGAAAGTTAATGGAAAAAAACACTCAAAAGATTTTGGACGTAGGCGGAGATCCTTACGGAGCAGGAGCAATCGCACAATTTAGAGAAGTAATGCCTGAGGGCACATATAATTTCTTTTTCGTAGTAAATACAAGACGACCTGAAACGTCCACAAAAGACGAGATTTTAAAAGCAATGACCGTAGTGCAAAATGCATCACGTATGAAAATAACAAGTATTGTATTTAATACAAATCTTAGATGGGAAACAACCGAGGAAACATTGCTGAAAGGATACAAAATAGTAAAAGCGGTTTCCGATTATACAAAAATCCCCATCGCATTCGGATGCGTAGATGAAAAACATACTGAAATTATCAAACAACTTGACATTCCGATTTTACCACTAAAATTATTCGTTGAGCCTTTACCTAAATTGAGAGCTTGACGAAAGGAGGAAACATGGAGAAAAAAGTAATTATTAACGAAGAACGCTGTAAAAGTTGTGGACTATGTGTAAGCGTGTGCCCTAAACATGTGCTAAGAATTTCAGAACGAATTAATTCTAAGGGGTATCACCCTGTTGAATTATTCGACAACGAGGGATGCATATCCTGTGGATTTTGCTACCTGATCTGCCCTGATATGGCAATTCAGGAAGTAAAGCGTCCCGAACCTGCGAAGAAATAAGGAGGATAATATGGGTGAAAAAGTGTTAATGAAAGGTTCAGAAGCAATTGCTGAAGCAGCAATTCGTGCAGGATGTATGGCATTCTTTGGATATCCGATTACTCCACAGAATGAAACTCCTGAATATTTTTCAAGAAGAATGCCTGAGGTAGGCAGAGTATTTCTTCAGGCAGAAAGCGAAGTTGCATCAATAAATATGGTATACGGCGCAGCATGTACCGGTACAAGAGTTATTACAACTTCTTCCAGTCCCGGCATTAGTTTAATGCAAGAAGGATTCAGCTATATTGCAAATTCTAACGTACCCTGTGTTGTGGTTAACGCAATGCGAGGAGGGCCAGGACTTGGTGATATAGCACCTGCGCAAGGCGATTATTTTCAAGCAACAAAAGGCGGCGGGCATGGAGATTATCATTCTATAGTATTTGCTCCGCACTCAATACAGGAAACAGCGGATTTGATGTTTGATGCATTCGATCTTGCAGATAAGTATAGGATTATGGTTGTAGTACTTGTTGACGGATTAATGGGACAGATGATGGAACCTGTTGATTTCAAAGATTGGGTGGATGTTAAAAAATTCAAAGTACCTGAATGGGCAGCAGTCGGCCAAGGTAATAGAGACCATAGAAACATTATCACTTCTCTCGAAATTTTAGCTGAAGGACTCGAAAAAATGAATTTCGTACTCCAGGATAAATATGCTAAAATTAAAAAGAATGAAGTAAGACTTGAAGAATACAAGATGGACGATGCCGAATACGCAATCACTGCATTTGGCACTGTCGCACGTATTGCAAAAACAACCGTTGAAATGGCACGTGCGGATGGTATTAAACTTGGCCTTATTCGTCCGATTACCGTGTGGCCATTCCCTGAAAAGGAAATTGCAAATTATGCAGATAAATTAAAGTTTTTCTTTGACGTAGAAATGAATGAAGGACAAATGCTTGAAGATGTAAAACTTGCTGTTGACGGAAAGAAACCTGTTTACTACTATGGGAGATTGGGTGGCATTGTTCCAACCGCCGAAGAAATTTACAGTGAGTTTAAAAAGCGTTTAGGAGGCAAATAATGAAACTCATATATAAGAAACCTGATGCTATAACTAAAAGAGACACAACTTATTGCCCCGGGTGCCCTCACGGGATAGCCCACAGACTTGTTGCAGAACTTTTAGAAGAATTGAATCTTGTAAGAAAAACGGTAATTGTATGGCCTGTCGGATGCTCAGTGTTCGGATATTATTTTATCGGCACGGATGCAGTATCAGCCGCTCACGGAAGAGCTTGTGCAATGGCTACCGGCGTAAAAAGAACTCATCCCGAATCATTTGTGATGACATATCAGGGAGATGGGGACCTTGCATCTATTGGTATTGCTGAAACAGTACATGCAGCAGTAAGGGGAGAAAGAATATCCGTTGTATACATTAATAACGGTAACTATGGAATGACAGGAGGTCAGATGGCACCCACCACCCTACTTGGACAGGTAACCACCACAACACCATACGGAAGAAAAGCTACACTAAACGGATTTCCTATGCATGTTCCGGAAATGTTAGCGGTATTAGACGGCCCTGCCTATATTGCCCGTGCAGCGTTGGATAGTCCGCAACACATAATCCAGGCAAAGAAATTTATCAAAAAAGCATTCATCGCACAGGAAAAAGAACTTGGCTTTTCTCTAGTAGAACTCGTTTCGGCATGCCCTACAAATTGGAAAATGACCCCTGTTGAGGCAATGGAGAGAATCAGAAAACAGGTTCTTCCTGTTTTCCCAATAGGTGAATTTAAAGTTGCAAAGGGGGTAGAATAACATGGAGAAAAAGCTTGTTATAGCAGGATTCGGCGGACAAGGCGTAATGCTTGCAGGCGAACTTCTTGCTGAAGCAGGAAAAGAAGAAGGTAAGTACGTTACTTTTTTGCCTTCTTACGGACCTGAAATGAGGGGAGGAACCGCAAACTGCGACGTAATCATATCGGATGACCCAATTGCATCTCCCATTATAGGATTTCCTGAAGCTGCAATTATAATGAACCTACCCTCGTTGGATAAATTTGAGCCTCTAATGAAGAAAGACGGAATTATTGTTTTAAACAAAACAATAATTCCCCGAGAGGTCGAAAGAAAAGACGTAAAAGTACTTCAAATAGACTCATTGATCATTGCAAAACAAATGGGAAATGAAAAAGTTACCAATTTGATTCTGCTTAGCGCATACAATGAAGTTGAAAAAACCGTAAAGCTTGAAACCCTTAAAAAAGCTTTAAAGAGGTTCCTTACAGGAAAAAAGGAAAAACTTATTCCTATAAATGAAAAAGCTCTTGAAAAAGGTGCAGAAATTGCACGAGAATTTTTAGGAGAAAAATAAATGAAGATTGTTAAACCCTTTGATTTGAAACCGGAACCGGTTGGATTCAATGGAGAAACCATTAAGGGCGTTACAATCAGATGGCTTATCAAAGAAGAAGATGGGGCACAAAACTATGCAATGCGTTATTTCGAAATGGAGCCCGGAGCAGCAATACCAGAGCACCATCATCCATGGGAACATGAAATCTATTTCCTTCAAGGAAAATGCCTCGTAAGCGAGGGCAAAGAAGAGCACGTTGCAGAAAAAGACACAGCAGTATTTATACGGCCGAACCTGCCGCATTCCTACAAGAACATAGGGGAGGAGAAAGTTGCCTTTATATGTATAATCCCCTACCAAAAATAGGTTTATGAGTCTAATAGGTAAAACCTTCGTCATTACAGGAGGCTCTTCTGGAATAGGAAGAGCCTCTGCCTTACTTCTTGCCCGGAATGGTGCAAACATATTTATTACCGGAAGAAACGAGAAACGATTAAAAGAAGTAGCAAAATATAGCAAAAACATTGTATCAATCTCGGCAGATTTATCAAAAACGGATGCAGCAGATAAAGTTGCAGATATAGTTGCATCAAATACCAGTGAAATCTCAGGATTTGTGCACTGTGCAGGAGAAATATACACAGAACCGTTCGAAACATTTAGAATGCGAGAACTGATAGAAATGGAAGATATAAATATAAATTCAGGGTTTAAAATCTTAAAAAAACTAATGCCAATTTTTCCAGAGGGTAGCGTAGTTTTTGTTTCATCCATTGACGCATATATTGGTGCAGTAAATCCGCCTTCAAGTGGCTATGCACTGACAAAAGGAGCGATCATTTCCCTAACGAAAGCGCTTGCATCCGAACTTGGAAGGAAAAATATACGCGTAAATTGTGTTACTCCCGGACTTATACGTACCCGTATGACCGAAGATTTTTTCAGTGACGAATTTGCGGAAGACTATAGAAAATTTCTCGAAAGAGTACCCCTTAAACGCGCAGGAAAACCAGAAGAGGTTGCAAAACTTATCTATTTCTTACTTTCTGATGATGCATCTTACATAAATGGGGACACCATTTTTATAGATGGAGGGTATCACGCACGGTGAGATTTGTTCACACTGCAGACTTGCATCTGGGATTCAATACATATAAAGGAGAAAAAGATTTTGCCCCTTTAAAATCTCTTGATTTTGCCGTAAAGTATGCAATTAAAAATAAAATTGATCTATTTCTTATAGCAGGGGATGTCTTCGACAGGAGAGATCCACCAAGTTTTATACAAAAAGGGTTTGCTGAAGAAGTAAGAAAACTTGTAGACAACAATATCATGGTTTTTTTACTTACGGGTAATCATGAAGGTGCGCCAAATCCGGAACGCAGCATACATCTTGATGTGTATAAAGCCTTGCAGATAAAAAATGTTTTCTTTGCCAGAAAAATTGAACGGTTTAAATTACACGGCATCAATATTATTTCGGTACCTTATCCTTACAAAAGAAACCTTCTTGCAAAAGAGAGATACAGGAACAAAAGTGAAGATGAAATTGCAATTGAAATGAACGAAATTATTGTAGATAAAATAAGAAAATTTGTTTCAAAGGTTAATAACGATTTGCCCATAATTGTTACTGCACATATACCTCTCTCGGAGGGAAAAGTGGGAAGCGAAGTTTATACGACATTTACAAATGAAGTTCCTATTTCTTTATCACAGCTTGATATAAAAAATATCTCTTATGTTGCATTGGGACACTTACATACTGAGCAAGTCTTTTCCACTATGCATTACGGAATTCCCGTTGTTTACCCGGGTTCCATTGATAGAATAAATTTTAACGAAGAACACGATGAGAAAGGGATTTTTGACGTACAGATAAAAAAAGGCGAAAAACCTACTTTTAAATTCATAAGAAACCCATATGCAAGAAAATTTTATTCCATAAAAATAAAAAGCGACGCTGATTTATCAAAAATAGATTTTAGTGCAGTAAGAGAAAGTATAACGCGTATCGTACTTTACAAAGACCTGAAAAATGAAAAGCTCTTAATGGAACTCATAAAGAAATTGCAGAATGAAGCACTCGTTTTCGCAGGACTCGAAGACAAAAGAAACTTTAATGACGAATCCAATTTTTCCAGTATACACCTGTCAGTTAAACCGATTGATGCAATAAGGAAATACATTGAAGAAAACAGATCACAAGACAAATTCATAGATAAAGAAAATGATAGAATCCTTGAGACAGCCTTAAAACTTTTAAAAAATACGATGCCGGATTAAATAAAAAGATTCGTTGCATTTTTGCAAATAATTTTTTACAATATACAAATCTATAATGAATGAATCTATAAAGATTTTTCCGAAAAATGTATCTCTATCAGGTATCAGACCAGCTTGAGCTAAAAATTTACATAAAATAATTTACCAATCTTACCTTGTTA
>CAYYKP010000056.1:0-6959 GCA_964468055.1 uncultured Caldisericales bacterium | reverse complement strand
TCATTAAATGATCTGTCACCTCTACCACCAACATCGGTTACAAGACCGATTTTAACCCCAGTTTCTGCCGGTTTTTCAGCAGGCTTCTGCTTTGGTGCACAACCGGCAAACACTGTCGCAACCATTAAGACTGCGATCAACAATACTAATAACTTTCTAGTTTTCATACTAAACTACCTCCTTTCTTTCTTTTTATAAGCAAAGTATAAAACTTATTTTTATATTGTCAAATTAGTTTTGTTAATTCTGAGAGAGAATGAGCCTTAAAAGGTAAAGTAATACACCTTTTACACTTTCTTTGTTTTGTGCATTACAGTCCACAACAGAAATCCAAGCGGGGAGTTTCAATATTTCCTTAATTTCTTCTTTAGTTATCTTGTTATTCTTTTCACCAAAGTGGTTTAATGCTATAAGGATCGGTGCATCGGTTTTTATTCTAAAGAAATTTACCATATCACGCGCATTGTCAAATGTATCTTTTGCGCTGGAGTCTACTATGACAATAATGCCAAGTGCATTCTTTCCGAGAATGCTCCACATATAATTAAATCTAAACTGGCCGGGGGTACCAAAAATGTGAAGAACATTTTCGTCGTCCACGGAAATACGCCCGAAATCCATAGCGACCGTAGTGGAATCTTTAACAACTGTTTCATTAGATTTTGTAGTTTTTGCTTCCGTATCTATGGGAGCAATTTCGGTAATAGTTTTAATAAAAGTGGTTTTTCCAGCTGCAAACGGTCCGGATATAACAATTTTGTACCTTTTCATAAGTGTTTTAGCCTTTCTATAAGTCTCATAATAAAATTACGAGGAACCTCTTTCTTTACAACTCTACTCTGATTGGGGTCTTTTTGCCCTGCTTCCTTAACTATTCTTAGTGCAACAAGTGCGTAAACATTTTTGGATACATCAATAACTGTCATGTTAAGTTTCAGAGCCACTTCTCTTATGGTTAGCCCTTTTCCCAGAAATGAGATAATTCTCCATTGCAGAGGAGAAAGATGGATTTGTTCCGGTATTCCTTCCACTGACAGTTTGAATACCGTATCTACGGACGAAATTTTATTTTTGATCTTTCCCCACTCGTCCATTTTGGAAGTTGCAAGAAGAACAAGGTCAGGGATGGACTTATCAATAGAACGTTTCCGGTAGGAAACATCTTCGGGGACAAATTTAAAACCGCCTTCTTTTATGTTTAGCAGTTCTACTATTGCGGGATCTCCCTGGTATTGTTCGGTTTCAGCATCTTTAATGCCACCTTTATCAAAAAACACTGACCCCTTTTTTTTACCAAAAGGAGTTTCCCCGTTTAGAATTAATCTTCCCGTTTTTTCCCCGAGAGATATCATCTGAAGAATTTCATCCAACGTAAAATCCCGTAGACTACCTTCTAACATATGTTAGAAAAATAACCTCGCAATCTCGAAGAATTTGTCATCTGCATTATGAATTTTACCGGCTGCTTCGTCAAGAGTGGTAAACGATATATCATCCTTGTTCACTCCAACAACTCCGTTAAAAGTTCCTTTGTCAGCAAATCGTACGGCTGCGACACCAAGACGTGTTGCAAGGATTCTATCTGTTGTTGTAGGGCTTCCACCCCTCTGAACGTATCCAAGTACGGTTGTCCTGGATTTTATATGAGTTATCTTTTCCAGCTGTTCCATTATAATATATCCAATACGTCTCTTTCTATTTATCGGATGCCCAAATTCATCTTTTTCTATTTTTTCCGTAATTTCATCCGGAAGTGGAGCACCTTCCGCAACAACAACAATGCTGAAGTTTTTGCCCTCTTTTTTGCGGTTTTCGATATGTGCCGCAATTTCTTTAATTTTGTATGGTACCTCCGGAATAATGATGTAATCCGCACCACCTGCAAGTCCACCAAAAAGTGCTAACCATCCGGTTTCTCTGCCCATCGTTTCAACAACCATTACTCTGTGGTGTGCAGATGCCGTAGAATGAAGATCGTCCAGAGCAGAACTAATTCTTTTTACTGCAGTATCAAATCCGATAGAAAAATTAGTCCCGTAAATATCATTATCAATCGTTTTTGGTATTACAATGGATGGGATACCTTCGTCCGAAAGTTTTTTGGCAATATTTATCGTGTCTCTATCCCCAATTATAATAAGAAGCGTAAGGGAATTTCTCTTAAAATTTTCCTTGATAAATTCTATGTATTTCGGATCTTTAAATGGATTCATCCTTGAGATACCTAAAATAGAGCCGCCTAAAGGTAAAATACCCGATACCGTTTTTTTCGTAATAATTTTTACATCGTTGTGTATAAGTCCTAAAAATCCATCCTGAAATCCTAAAACTTCATCATCTTTTTCAAATGCTGTGCGTGAAACTGCCCTGATTGCAGCATTAATTCCAGGTGCGTCCCCTCCGTCACAAAGTAATCCATATCTCTTCATCATTCACCTCCTAAAATTCTGTTTTTCCTGTAAAAGTAAAATCTTTTATTCTTGCATAAGGTACAGTCATAGCTGCCATATCGTATACGATTTTTTTCGTTTTACTAAGTTGAATAACATTGTTTAATGCAGTTATAACGCTTTCGGTAAATCTCATATTACGGAGTGGTTTCGTAATTTTACCATTTTCTATAAGAAAAAGCCCATCCCTCGTCATTCCGGTAATTACAGCTTTTCTTGCATCCATCACGTTTGTGTACCAGAACCGTTGGACAAATAATCCTTTATTTACTTTCGAAATCATATCCTCCACGTTACTGCTTCCGCCTTCCATTATAAAATTCATCGGATAGGGACTGTAGGGATTGGGTTGAGGCAAAGAATGTCCGGTCGATTCTTTTCCTTTCTTATATGCGGTGAGAGTATCGTAAACGACATCTTTTACAATACCGTTTTTAAAGAAAACGACTTTTTTCTTTGGTACACCTTCAAAATCAAACGGTAAAGAAATTGTTTCTTTGGAAAGCCCGTCATCATACATGGTAATATTGCCTCCCAATATTTTCTTGCCAATATTACCTATAAGAAAGCTACTTCCCTCTTCTATGGAGCGTGCGTTTAATGCTAAATATTCAATATGTGAAATGAATTCCGCAAGTGCGTAGGGAGTGAGAATTACTTCGTACTTTCCCGGTTCTATTGAAGAGGGATTTTTACCTTTTTCAGCTATGCCTATACTTTCCTCCATCACTCTATCTACCGATAGGTCATTTACATCAACTGCTGTTTCCTTTGAGTATCCACTTGAGTTATCTCCCATTATTACGCTTTTTACAGATGCAACGGTGCGTGTCGTATAACGCTCAACTCCCAGAGAATTTGCAACCGCAAGCTCACTAATTTCGGTTTCAAATGTACCTGATGCATTCAACCCCATTTTTTTTGATTTATCTACTATCTTTTTTACGGATTCTGCACGCTGCATTGCGTTGAATTTTGCAGTACTCTCCGAATATGCTGTTGCTTTATTTGTTTTTGCTTCTTTGGGTTTTGCAAAGGAGATGAAATCAGGATTATCTTTTTGATGCTCCGCTATAAGTACTGCATCATTCACAACTTTTTTTATCATATCTTCTGAAGTGCCATTTACTGTTGCAGCACCGATTTTCTTTCCAAAAGCCACACGAATGCTTAATGTATAATCTTCACTACCTACATTTCTATGAATATAATTATTTGCGAAGCCTGTTAAGTATGAGTGTCCTCCTATAAGAAGTGCTTCGCTCTGGTCGGCATTGGAAAAAGAAATCACCTTTTTCAATATTTCAAATACTTTATCTTTTCCTATCATTTTAGCACTCCCACTTTTACATTTCTGAATCTTGCAGGTGCAACTCCATGGCTTACTTGCATAGTTTGCATGGGTTCACCTTTTCCACAGTTCGGTACGCCCCAGACGTGCCAGAAGTCTTTATTGGCTATACCGTCACAACTTCTCCAGAATTCATAAGTAATGCCAGTATATGTGGGATTTTTTACCATATCCTGTATTTTTCCATTTTTGATTTCCCATCCGATTTCAGTGCCAAACTGAAAATTTAATCTGTTCTGGTCAATACTCCAGCTTTTGTTCGTATCTATTAAAATACCGTTGTTAACACCGGCTATCAGTTCATCAAGAGTTTTATCGCCTGGCTCAAGATTTACGCTTGTCATTCGGACAATGGGCATAAATCCCCAACTTTCAGCTCTCATTGCTCCCATAGGATCAAGTTTTAATTTCTTTGATGTTTCTCTTGAATTTAAATATCCTACAAATAAACCATTTTTAACAAGATATATACGTTTTGCTTTAACCCCTTCGTCGTCATAAGCAAAGCCGCCTAATGCTTCAGGTATGGTTGCATCAGCCGTAATATTTACAAAGTCTGAACCGTATCTGAATTTCCCCAACTTTTCCGGAGTAAGGAATGATGTCCCTGCAAAGGATGCTTCCTCCCCCAACACTCTGTCAAGTTCGGCAGGATGACCCATGGATTCGTGAACCTGGAGTGCTAATTGAGAACCTTTCAAAATAATATCCATTTTACCGGATGGACAAGGTTTTGCGCTGAGAAGTGCAACAGCTTCTTGTCCGACTCTTTCCGCATTTTTTAAAAAATTTGCGTCTTCTACAAGTTCAAATCCTTTTCTCTGGTAATCTCCTCCAAAGCTACTGGGATAACTCCTTATTTGAATTTCTTTTCCATCGGTTGCAACAGCTGAAATGCCTGCGCCACTTACGATCCTTTCCTGCTCTATATAGGCACCTTCAGAAGATGCAAACGTTTTCCACTCTTTGGCAAAATACATACTCCCTTGCCTTACTATTATCTTTGGGATTTGCATAAGCTTATCGGATTCGAGAAGTATATTTATTTTTTTTGATATAGGCACGGTAAACGGATCTATTTTAACTTTCTGTGGGACTTTGTCCTGAAAAATATCTATATCAGCAAGTACGACATCGTCGATCTTTGTTTTACTGCTTGCTTTGGCAATTTCAACTGCCTCGGCGGCAACGCTTTCTGCTTCATCTGCAGTAAGCCTGAAGGATGAGGAAAAGCCCCATGCGCCATTTGCAATCACTCTAACTCCGAAACCTTTAGTGTAAGAGCGCTTTAAGGCGTCTACACTCCCGTTCTTTGTGGATATTTCTTCCGTTTCACGTTCTAAAACGCGAACATCCACATAAGAAGCCCCTGCCCTTTTTGCCGAAAGAAGTGCACTTTCTACAATATCTCGCATAATTGCCTCCTTATAATTCAAAGTTATTATAACAATAAATATAATATCTCAAAACAAATAATGTAGTTAATAGCTATGCATAAAATAATTAATCTTTCTTCACGATTTCTTCACGAAACCTTTGTATCTTGTATAGT
Organism: uncultured Caldisericales bacterium; assembly: GCA_964468055.1. Taxonomy (GTDB): domain Bacteria; phylum Caldisericota; class Caldisericia; order Caldisericales; family Caldisericaceae; genus S016-85. The sequence goes on along the minus strand of CAYYKP010000056.1, from coordinate 1,606 downwards.
TAGAGATATAATATAACGAAAACAAAATTTTATACGGAGGTGCATGTGGCTTTTTCAAATATCAACATTTATCTGTTTACCATTATTAATAATATGGCGGGAAATAATGCACTAATTGATAAAACAATGATATTCACTGCAAAGTATCTAATATATATAATTCCGATATATTTGCTTTACCTATGGTTTTTTAAAAATGAAGAAAAAGGAAAAAAGGCTTCTTTATACATTCTCCTTGTTGTTATTATTTCACTGCTTATAGGATGGGTAATTACAAAAGTCTATTATCACCCCCGGCCATTTATGGTTGGTTTAGGGAAGGAACTATTTGCTCATCCGAATGAAACTTCGTTTCCAAGCGACCATGCAACCGTAATGTTTGCTGTTTCTTTTGCATTGTTTTTTTTGAAAGACATTAAAAATGGCATTATATTTTTTGTTCTGGCTGCACTTGTCGGATTTGCGCGCGTATTCTGCGGGGTTCACTTCCCATTTGACATTTTAGGAGCATTGATAGTTGCCCTTTGCGGGGCTGCTTTAATTTTCCTATTCAAAAAACAGCTCGACTTACTTTTCTCCAAAGGAATAGAAGTTTATAATAAAATGCTTTTAAGTGTTTTTAAGAAGAACTAACCATGATTAATATATTTGTTCAATTCATCCATTGGCTGGTAAAAACAGTAATGGCGCTTGGAAGTTCGCTCTCCCCATTTCCTTCGGAGGCCGTAATGATTCCTGCAGGTTATCTTGCAGAAATAGGCAAAATGAATTTATACCTTGCGATAACTTTTGGCTTAATAGGCAGCCTTATAGGTGCGCTTTTTAATTATTATATAAGTTATAAGCTGGGGCTTCCCTTTCTACAAAAATATGGTAAATACTTTCTCGTTTCAGAAAAAACCCTGGAAAATAAAATTGTAATAGATACAGGGAACAAGACAGAACTAAGTATAGGCTATTATGCAAGGTACGGTGAAGCAGGAGACATTATGCCACTTTCAGATCTATACAATAATCCCTTCTATAGCTCATATGAAATTATACAGGTAATGGATAGCAAGGGAAAGATTATATTCTCTACAGTTGACATAAATAAACTGAATAATAGTAAATTAACCATAAATAAATTCGCAACAATGGAGAGAATCGAAAACATAGACAACAAAAAAAGGAAAATTCCATTACAAACATACACAACTCTAATAAAAGGTGACAAAAGTGTACTTGGATATGTCCGTGTAGGCCAAACATACGCAAATTTAAGAGAGATTTTAAGCGAATCATTTGTTTCTCTATTGCTAATACTGCCAGTCATAATGATACTTACATGGATTATTGCTTATAAAACATCTAAAACAATCTTACAGCCCGTGGAAGATTCTTATAAAAAACTTAAACAGTTTACAGAAGATGCCTCGCACGAACTAAAAACCCCGATATCCATAATAAGAACTAATATAGATGTTGTACTGGAAAAGGAACAACTTTTTATATGTATTTGCCGAAGGATAGACAAATATAACGATAGCTCAAAACAAAGAGGTAAGCGACCAAATAGTAAAATAACGCCAGGCAAGTATAAATCTACAATTCTGCGAACGTTGAT
>CAYYKP010000055.1:0-6990 GCA_964468055.1 uncultured Caldisericales bacterium | reverse complement strand
AGTTAGTATTCAGAAAATTGTTTACTGAAGGGGAATCTGGTGTAATAATGTATGGATACAAGGCTATTGTAGAACGTGAGAGTAATAGAGAGGAGGGTTTAAGATGATGAAAGATAAAACTTCTAGAGTTCCTGGTTTTTATAATCTTAACGTGGAAGACAGAGTAAAGTTTTTGAAGGAATTTGCCAGGCTTACAGAGGAAGAAGTTAATCTTTTAGGCTCAGGAGGTCTGCTGGTAAAAAAGGCAAATAGAATGATAGAAAACGTAGTAGGAGTTTACGCTCTTCCTTTAGGTATAGCTACAAATTTTCTAATAAATGGAAGAGACTATGTTATCCCAATGGTGATAGAAGAACCATCAGTTGTTGCGGCTCTGAGTTTTGCAGCAAAGTTAGCCAGGGAAGGCGGTGGATTTACATCAATTTATTCAGGTTCTATTACTACTGGACAAATCCAATTAGTAGGGGTAAGCGATCCTTTCAACGCAAAAGTAAAAATACTAGAGCATAAAGACGAGATTATTAAGATAGCTAATGAAAAAGATCCGGTTCTTTTGAGTTTTGGTGGTGGAGTAACAGACTTACGTGTTCGGGTATTCGAACATACAAAAATAGGTCATATGGTAATCATTTATCTTTACATTGATACTAAGGATGCTATGGGTGCTAATACAGTTAATACAATGTGTGAAGGAGTTACCTCTTTTATAGAAAAGATAACAGGAGGGAAGGTTTACTTAAGGATATTGTCAAATCTTTCAGATAAAAGGCTTGTAAGAACTAGATGCAAGGTTCCTAAAGAAAGTCTCAAGTTTGATGGTTTTTCGGGTGAAGATGTAGTCAACGGTATATTAGTAGCTCATGCATTTGCAGAAGTAGACCCCTATAGAGCAGCAACTCATAATAAAGGCATAATGAATGGAATTGATCCTGTCCTAATTGCTACGGGGAACGACTGGAGAGCAGAGGAAGCTGCAGCTCATGCATATGCTGCTAGAAGTGGTCATTATTCGCCGCTAACAGTATGGGAGAAAGATTCAAATGGAGATCTAATTGGTACAATTGAATTGCCTGTTTTGGCAGGGATAGTGGGTGGTGCAACAAAAGTACATCCATTAGCCCAGGTATCTCTAAAGGTTATGGGTATAAGAACTGTAAAGGAACTCGCCGAGATTTTAGGTGCAGTGGGCTTAGGACAGAATCTTACCGCTTTAAGAGCTCTGAGTACTGAGGGACTTCAAAAAGGACATATGAGGTTACATGCAAGAAATATTGTTGCAACTGCGGGGATTCCGGATAAGTATGTAGATGAGGTAGCAAAATTAATGATAAAAAGTGGTGTTATAAGAATAGATAAAGCTAAGGAAATCTATAGGGAGCTGAGGGGTAAAGGCAAGCTTCCGTAAAATAAATTTAAAAATTAATAAGGAGGGAAATATGACGGCTTTAAAAAAGATTTTTGTGATGACTTTAATTCTAGGGATAGTCATTACTGCAGCGATGCTTCCTGGATGTAAACCAAAGCAAGCTGCGTCACCAACAAGTGGGAAAAAAGAACCTATTAAAATTGGAGCAGTTATTCCTTTAAGTGGAGGGCCTTTTGCTGAGGCCGGTCAGGAACAGAGGCTAGGGTTACTAATGGCCGAAAAGGAAATCAATGAAAAAGGAGGAATTTTAGGTAGAAAATTGGAGTTAATTATTGAGGATGATCAATGTAAATCAGATACAGGTATTGCAGCATCTACTAAGTTACTTACTCAAGATAAAGTAGTGGCACTGATAGGTGGTTATTCAAGTACAATCACTTATGCAGAAATGAATGCCATATCTTCTTACAAGCCAATTGTTGTTTGGATGGGAGCATCTTCTACTAAGGTAGAACACAAGTTTGGGCCAGAGAAATGGTTCTTCCACCTTCATCCTTGGGATTATCATAGACAAAGCACAGTAGTCGACTTTCTCTCAAGCCTTAACCCGAAACCTAAAACAATTGCGCTCACTTATGAAGATGGGATTTATGGAACAACAAGTGCAGATTATTTCAGAAAATATGCGAAAGAAGCTGGCTTTAAATTTGTTTTTGATGAGCCCCACAAAAGTGGATCTTCTGATTTCACATCTCTATTAACAAAAGCTAAAGAAACAAATCCTGATATATTTTACAGTGTGAGCTATGCAGGAGATTATATTGTCCAGATAAAAGAAGCAAAGGAAATAGGGTTCCACCCTAAACTTTTTACTATTGTCGCTCCACTATTTCCAAATTATAAAGAGAGTCTTGGAGAGGCTGGTGACTACGTTGTAGGGGTTAACCCTTGGGCACAAACACTTAAAATACCTGGCCTTCAAGATTGGTTAACAAGATTCCATAGAATGTATCCCGAAAAAAAGGAAATAGAATACTGGGTACCATTAGGGTATACAAATCTAATGTGTGTGGCAGATGCTATTAATAGGGCAGGGAGTTTAGATAAAGATAAAATAATTGCAGCCCTTGAAAAGACAGATTTAAATACACCCTTTGGAAAGCTGACATTCAAACCGAGCAAAGAGGGCGGATTACACCAAGGTTTTTCCAAGCTTGTTATGATCCAATGGCAGCATATGAAACCTGTCGTAGTCTTTCCTGAGAATGTAGCTGGCGGTAAGGTTATCTATCCTGCCCCTTGACAGTGAGTTAGTTTTCTAGTCTTATGGAAAGGAGTAGCTTATGGGGGGGGACCCCCCCCAATTGGAAAAAATGGTAACCTTCTTACAAACTTTAGTCAATGGTCTCTTAATTTCTGGTATTTATGTTATTATAACTGCAGGGCTTGCTTTAGTATTGGGGATTATGAGGATAGTAAATTTTGCGCATGGCGATCTCATAATGATAGGGGCGTATGGTACTTATTGGTTATTCACTTTGTTCGGAATAAATCCATATTTATCACTTTTTTTGGATGCTATAATTCTCTTTTTTATAGGGATTTTAATGTACAAGGGAGGAATAGCACAAATTTTGGATGCTCCTCCCTTAGATCAAGTGCTTCTTACCTTTGGGTATTCAATATTGTTTGAGAATATTGCTCTTATTCTTTGGGGTGCCAATTCTGTAGGTATTTCTCTTGCAGGTAAGGTATCTAGATTAGGTAGTATTCAAGTTGGCAGAGATAAATTAATAGCCTCTTTAATTGGATTTGCTCTTGCCTTACTACTTAGTTTAATTCTCTCAAAAAGCAAGTTTGGTAAAACACTAACTGCTGTAAGTCAAAATAGAGTTGCAGCCCAATTAATGGGTATAAATGTTTCATTTGCCTATATAATCTCTTTTGGGATTGCAAGTGCCTTAGCAGGCGTAGCTGGTGGGTTAGTGAACATAGTGATGTACACCTCTCCTTATATAGGTATTCGATTAGGACTGCGAGCATTTGCTATATTGATTCTTGCTGGTTTAGGAAATATGAACACGCTATTTATTGCAAGCTTGATTCTTGGATTATCGGAATCCTTTGTGAGTGTATATGTACCACAAGGTCCAGGTTGGGCAGAAGGAATTTCGTTTCTAATAATATTAATCATACTAGCAATTAGGCCAAGTGGAATTAAAGGGGTAAGGAGTGAATAATGTGGAATAATCTGAGAAGATATTTACTACCATGGATACTTGTATTAGCTGGATGTTTGTTTTTGCCTTGGCTAATGGGACCTTATCTTGTTCATTTGGCTATAACTGTTTTTGTATATATTGCTTTAACCCTTGCTTTGGGAATTCTCACTAGAACGGGACAAGTTTCGATTGGACAGTCAGCCTTTTTTGGAATTGGTGCATATACTGCAGCAGTCTACGTTAAATATATTGGTGTTAATCCCTTAGTTGAGTTTTTGTTAGGGGGGGCTATAGCAAGTTTATTCGCAATCCCGATAGGAGTAATAACATTAAGATTAAAAGGAATTTATTTTTCTATTGCCACGCTTGCTTTTTCAGAAACTTTGTTAGTAATAGCAAACATGGAAAGAAATGTACTAGGGGGAGGTACTGGTATGGCAGTTCCTCCTCTTTTTGGCAATAGGATTATTCCTAACTATTATCTTGGCTTGTCTTTGTGCTTTGGTATTCTACTGATTGACTACTTGCTTAATAATACAAAGTTAGGATTTGCTTCCCCTGTCATTCGTCACGATGAAAGAGTAGCAAGTTCAATTGGTATAAATCCAGTAAAGTACAAAATAATTGCCTTTTTATTTAGTGCTTTCTTAACTGGTATAGTGGGTGCTTACTATATGCACTATGTTACCTTTGCAGTTCCAGAGGAAGTTTTTGGTTTTAATATTTCCGTTATTATACTAGCAATGGCTATTTTGGGAGGTATATATTCGGTCGAAGGTACATTTATTGGTGCAGCACTCCTCAAGATAACAGAGGAATTCTTGAGGCTCAGAATCAAATACGGTTATATGGTCATTTATGGGATTATCTTAATAGTGGTAGTACTATTTATGCCTAACGGGATAGTAGGACTATTCAGCAAATTAAAAGAAAGGGGATACTTTAAATTGAAAAGGGGGATAGATAAGGAGTAATAATATGGAACTTTTAGAGATAAAAGATCTTACAAAGCGGTTTCGAGGCTTAGTAGCTATAGATTCTGTTAATTTTAAAGTTCGTGAAGGAGAGATAGTAGGGTTAATAGGTCCAAACGGAGCTGGGAAATCGACACTATTTGATATGATTTCAGGAATAAAACCACCAGATAATTCTTCTCCTTTCCCTGACTTAGGAGAAATTTACTTTATGGGAAAAAATATAACTAGACTTCCACCATATACTAGATGTAAGCTTGGAATAGGAAGAACATTTCAATTGACGAGACCGTTATCAGAAATGAGAGTTATTGAAAATGTGTCTGTTGCATTGATGTTTGGTAGAGATGTTGAGAAGTCCTCTAAGAAGAAGTTGATGAAAAGGGCCGAGGAAATTTGTAACTTTGTAGGTTTAGGAGATAAAATTAGCAAATTTGCAGGGAGTTTAGGAGTACTTGATAGGAAAAAATTAGAACTAGCTAGAGCTCTAGCAACTAGGCCGAAGCTTTTATTACTTGATGAAATTATGGCTGGTTTAAACCCTACTGAAATTGTAGATGCTTGCAATTTAGTGAAAAGTATTAGAGCGTCTAATGTTACCGTTCTTGTTGTCGAGCATATACTAAAGGCAATTATGAGCATTTCTGATAGGATAATTGTGATGGATCATGGTAAGAAAATAGCAGAAGGCTTGCCGCAAGAGGTTACAAATAACCGTAGAGTTATAAAAGCATATTTAGGTGAAGAGGCAACTAATGAATAATCTACTGGAAGTTAGAAATATTAATGTGTTTTACGGAGACGTACAAGTTCTATGGAATTTGTCATTTTATATACGAGAGGGAGAAATAGTTGCATTAATTGGTTCAAATGGAGCAGGGAAAACAACAGCATTAAAGACCTTATCAGGTTTTATACATCCTAAAAAAGGCACTATACTTTTTAAAGGAGAGGAGATTCAAGAAATACCTCCATATATAATTGCGAGAAAGGGAATATCTTTAATTCCAGAGGGAAGAGAACTCTTTCCTGAAATGTCAGTCATGGATAATCTATTACTGGGTTGTATGTACATGCCGAGAGCTTCAAATAAATCTGAACTGCTTTCAAAAGTTTTTTCCCTTTTTCCTCGACTGTATGAACGGAAAGAACGAGTTGCTGGAAGCTTGAGTGGGGGGGAACAGCAAATGCTATCAATTGGAAGAGGGTTAATGTCTAATCCGAAGTTGTTGCTGCTTGATGAGCCTTCGTTAGGGCTTGCTCCTAAGCTTGTATCGGAATTATTCTCAACAGTATTGGAAATTAAAAATTCTGGGATTACTATTCTTCTTGTGGAGCAAAATGCTTATAAAAGCCTTCAGATTGCAGATAGAGCATATGTAATTGAAACAGGAAAAGTTGCAATATCTGGGAAAGGGAATGAGTTATTAGGTAACGATTATGTAAGGAAAGCATATTTGGGCCTTTAAATATAAATTGGTTTCAAGTCGTTGCCTAAATTGTGTGAATACTTTATAATAAATATATAATATTGATAAAGAAGGCGAATAGAAAAATGATTCAAGATAAGGATCAACCTTTGAATACTGAGATACTCGTTGATAAATCTGCCCAGCTAATTCGCAAAGACATAGTGAGCGGTAAGTTACTGCCGGGAAGCAAGATATCTTTGCGAGACTTGTCTAAAAAATGGAAAATAAGCAGAACGCCCTTGAGAGAAGCTGCAAGGAGAATCGAGGCAGAGGGTCTAATAACTGCTATACCAAGAAAAGGTTTTATGGTAAGAATGTTTAGTAAAGAAGATGTTATAAACATCTATGAGATTAGGGAAGTTTTAGAAACCTTAGCAGGAGAGTTAGCATGTAAGCATATTACTGCAAAGGATTTGAAAGTCCTAGAGACAATTCATAGGCAAATTAGGCATGTATATATGTCTTCCTCAAAGAAAATCGATCTAAAAACTATTGAGAGCTTAAATAGAGATTTTCATTTTACAATTTATAGAGCTTCTCAGAATGATCTCCTTGTGGACATAATAAATAATCTCTGGAATAGAGCAGCTGAAATGATTTTTTGTATACTATCCTCGCCTCATAGATTACAAGATTTACTCACAGAACATAATAAAATATTAGAAAGTATAAAGAAAAGAGATGAAGACTCTACCAAAGAAGCCATAAAATTTCACTTACTTAGTACTAAGACTTTAGTTTTTCAATGCCTAAAATTTCGTGAAAACCATGGATAGTACAAGTCTGTATCAAATTAAGGAATTTATGGTTGTCGCTCGTTTCAATAACCTTTATCTTTTTAAGCTCATAGATAAGTTCATGTAAAGTAGCTGTTTTGTATAGTTCTTTTTCTTTCATTACTCTCTGTCAAGGGATGCATAGACTGCAAGGGTAACAAACAATACAAATAACTTACC
>CAYYKP010000054.1:0-7041 GCA_964468055.1 uncultured Caldisericales bacterium | reverse complement strand
ACAAGTGTCCTATTATTCCGTATAATCGGAGCCGCTAAAAGTTTTTTTACTTCCGTATTATCTATAAGGGCAATCTTGGAACCAATCCGGAGTTGAACCGTATGAGAGTCCGTCGTAATTATTATTACTTTTAACGAGCCAACCCAATCAAATTTTGCACCAAAGGTTTCCAATACAAAACGGAGCGGGACAAGTGTCGTGCCATTTTCTATTATTGGTGGTGCATCCAACTTTACCTCCTTACCTCCAACAAATGCACTATTATTTCCTATCTGAAGTTTTATAACTATTTCATTGACAAGATTTATCTTTATATTCTGTTGGGTTTGATTACCTGCAAGGTCTGATGCAGTAATGTAAAAATCATTTTCACCATCCAAAAGGTTTACTACAAGACTAAAAATACTTCCGTCAAAATCCATTTTTTCTCCGTTCAGCGTAACTACTCCTTCTTCGTTAAGCTTCAACTTAACATCATAATAAACATCTTTCGCAACAGTAACTTCATCTTGATTAGGAGAAATTAATGTAATTGCGGGTGGAGTTGTATCCACATAAATCGTCCTTACTATATCAATAGAATTACCTGCAAGATCTTTCATAGAAACAGTAAGCGGAAGGCGATCTACTACTTCTAAGTCCACACTGAATGTTAAATCATTATTAACTTTTACCTTTTTCGAATTAATTATGAGACTGCAAGGCTCACTTACCCTGCCGGTAAGTATCGGATGAGTTGTATTCACATATAAATCACCATTTCCCTGATCAAAAGTAATGGAAGGAGGAGTACTATCTACCTTAAAATACCGGCTTTTTATTTCCCCATTATTCCCCTCCTTGTCAACTGCATAAGCAAAAAGTTTATGTTCGCCTTCTGGAATAACAATACTTTGACCCTTGGAATAAAGAGTAAATTTATTATCATCGATCTTAAAATAAACTTCTTTACCATTAGATGTGGAGAGTTGAACGGAAGGACGGGCTCTATAAAATCCGTTTTCTCCATCAGGATTTGCAGGTGATACACTAAACTCCACAACAGGAAGTGGAGTTACTTCAATAGGGTTACTTTTTATTTTAGTATTTTCTTTTGATGTCCAAATCTTCAGTATGTAATCATAAACCTTCGGCTTTAATGGATTCCTAATCCCCAAATCTTTGCTTATTTCTATCTTAACATCAGTATTTGAAAGAATATCTACAGGCACTTTGATTTCTAAAGTTTTATACACATCTGATACAACCACATTGGATAGAGGAATTCCTCCAATTTTCACCAAACCATCAGTATATTTATTATTACTGGGAAATGTAAAACCAGAATTAAACTCCACAAATATCTCATCTTTTTCCACAGCTTTTAAGTTTCCTAAAGACCCCGTTTCGAAACTCACACCAAATCCATTCTGCAATCCAGCACCTGTATGAGTAGGAACCACCTTGACGTTTTTTACTACAGAAGGAGTTATATCAATCTTATATTCAACCTGATTTTTATCACCGTCAGTCCACGCTTTAATAATATAAGATCCTGATTTAATAGGATTTTTTATTTCTGCTTCATTTGGAATCTCTATTTCTAATTGAGCTCCAGCAGGAATTTTTAACGGAGAAGCGATTTGTACTTCAAAATTTCCATTACTCCCCTCTCCAACTTCTGCGGTAGCGTCTTTTCCATTCAACTTCACTGCAAAAGATTTCTTTCCAAAGTGAAAATCCTTTGGAAAAGTTAGATATATCAAATCTCTAACTTTTAATGCCCCAAGCGGAGAGGTTGTAAAAGATATATTTATTTCAGGTTCATCTCCCGCAATATAAGTTGAAAGTTGCACTTCTAAACCTTTCACACTCCTCGGAAAAATATCTACACTACTTTTCACTGGTTGTGGCTCCACAGAAGAGCTTACAGAAATATAATTATCAGCTTCTGAGCTCGGAATCGAGCTGTTTTTTATAACACCTTTATTGAAATATAATGCTATAGGTGTTAACGGATCTATATCCTTAGAAAAATACAAGGAGATATTTCTATTTACAACATATACAGCACTAATAGAAAGCGGTTCCCAATTCACCATATTCTCAGGAGGAATTAATGGCACAACTGAGGGGCTTGGCAAAACCCTCACGGCAAACTCAAGATACAGAAAAGCCCCGCCTTTATGGGAAGGATCGGCTATAGCACTGTCGGAAGAGAAAGAAATTTCTATTTTTCCATATCCTTGCTGTTTGGCACTTATTGAAAACATCGTAGTTAGCTCGGTAGTGTAAGCGTCCAAAAATGTAAGGACAAAAGGATCAAATGTAAAAGTAAAGTCCCCTTTGGATAGACCATCTGCATTGTCCACACATAAAGGGATAATCACATTAGTACCTCTGTGCCCTATTTTATCTGGAATATACGCTATTCGCTTTAACTCACTTTTTCTTATGTAAATGTTGATCTCTTGCGTCTTTTTAATTGTATTTCCTCGGAAGTCTTTAGCATCTGCAACAAAAACTACCGTATGAGCCCCAAGTTTTGCATCAGAAGAAACACTTATCTCCGCCCTTACATTAGCACTATCGCCATCAAGACTAACGCTCGGCAAATCAAATGAAAACCTTACTCCGTCAGGAAGGTTTAAAGTACTAAAACTAACATTCCCCTTGAAAGAGTTTAAAGAAGTGACAGTTAAATCGAATGTGATGGATTCATTTTCATTTAAAACTACAGGGTCTTTTTCCTTATCAATACAAAAATTAATATCAGGAACAGCAGAATCTATTGTAAAACTACGAAGTTCCGACCAGTGCTTCCATACGCCGTTTATATGTGCTCTTACTTTCCAATAATAAGTTTTTCCATCAGATAAATATCCTTCTGGTACTTTGAATGAAGAGCTGACAAGTTCTGATGAATGGTAAACTGTGCCACCATTCTTATCTCTTATATACAACTTATATTTATCAGCACCAATTTCGGGAATCCATTGAAGAGTAGGAGTGCGCACAGCAATCTTTGCACCATCGGAAGGATACAAGAGGTTCAAAGAGTTAGAAGAAACGTTTGTAACCTTAAATAAACCATCCTGCGTTGAAAATGGTACTTCATCATTATTTTTATTAAATAATTCAAATTTATCAAATGAAACCTTTGTAGAAGAAGGACCCCTGAAAGCCAAAATATCGTTAGAATTGTGATGTAAGTAAAATCCCTTAGAGAAACTTACATTCACACAATCAACCCCAGCTTTTAGCTTACCCTCTATACCCGTTGTAAACGACACAAATCCAGATGAGTAGGCTTCAGCTAAATTTGGCTTTACTCTGGAAACAACATTATAAACGTCAGAAGGACCAATTGTATATTGAGCAGATTCAAATCTACCCACAAGACTATCACCATCATATAAATTCATAGATAAACTATAACAAGGCTTATTCAAGTGAGGGTTCATAATACCCACTTGTTTTCCAATATAAACTAATACCCAATGGTTCGCTTCATTCTTTGAAGGAAGAATAGGAGAAGATAGCTTAATGTTTACAACAACATCCCCCTCCTCTACAGTTTCTACAGTAACAGATTCTACTGTCTTAGTTTTTTCAAACTTTTCCACTTTTTCATTTTTATCATTAATAATAGAGGAAAACAATGCCACAATTACGGGTGGCTTTGCGGACTCAAGAAGATCAGATTTCACGTTATACATTTGTAGAGATTCTTTTTCAGCAACTTTCTTTAAGTAAAGCTCATCCAATTTAGTACCAAGAGCAAATGTAAGTTTAATATCATCAAATTTCTTTTTAGCCACGTTTTTAAATTCAACTCTGTAAGCACTAACAGCACCACCTGAACTATCATATTCAGCTTCATCGTATACCTCATTTAAAGTGTGGTTATTTGGTGCAACACCTTCTTTGGGAGACAAGTAAACATATGGAATTATTATCTCGCTGGGAGATACTAAAGAATCAGCACTTGCTGAACTAAGAAAGCTAAGCAAAAAAAATAGTATCAGCAAATAACTTAAAAACTTTTTAAACATATCCTATTATCCTCCTTTGGGATATATTATCACAATAGTCTTTGTGTCCTTATCCCAATGTATGTCTGCATTAAAAGCTTCAGAAATAAACCTTATCGGAACCATAGTTTTGTCCTTGTAAATGATTGGAGCAGCATCCAATTCAATCTTCTTCCCATTTATTTCACCAAACTTCTTTCCTATCTGTAATCTAACTTTATCACTTCCCATTTTAATGTCAATAATTTGAAATATTCCATCCCAATCTATTTCTGCACCAAATGCTTCACCTATAAATCTCAAGGGAACAAGAGTCCTATTGTTTCTAATAATTGGAGAAACTTTAAGCGTCACCACACTTGTATTCACCAGAGCCTTAGTATTTCCAATTTGTAATGTAATTGTAGTAGTTTTTATGTATTTTACATTAATTATTTTTTTGCTTTCGTTTCCTGCGGCATCTCTTGCTATGACAGTTATTGCATAAAGATTGCCTTCTTTATTATTTATATTTAGAATTGAATATGTAAAATTTCCGTTCTCATCAACAGTTGCTTTGTTCCCATTCACAGTAACAGTAGCGCCTTTCTCAGTCACCCCGGTAACAAGTATCGGAAGCCTGTGAATTTCTTGGAACATAACTGGTGTTTTAACAGTTAATACAGGAGGCGTTGTATCAAGATATATTTTTATTGTCTTATTAGTCTTATTTCCCGCTTCATCTTCAGAAACAATATTGATCTTAGTCTCATCACTTTCTAAATTAATAGAACAACTAAAATTTCCGTTGCTCAACACGTTAACTGGTTTTCCGTTAACCTTAAGAGTAGCGTTTGCCTCTGTTTTTCCAACAATTTGAACTACTTTACTGCTTACAACGCTTCCGTCCTTCGGTGAGAGCACCTCTAACTCGGGTGGTATGTCGTCAAATTTAAACTGTTTGGTTTTTAAATTTTCTCTGTTATTTTGGTGATCTACTGCATAATAGTTTAAAATACTAATCCCTTCTGGCACTTTAATAGGACTCACATACTGAGTGGGCTCATTATCATTAAAATAGTAGTATATAAATGGATTGGCATCTACAGGACTACTGGACTTAAAAGTTACGATAGGTTGTGTAATATAATAGCCATTTTTCCCGTCAGGTTGAGAAGGAATAACTGTAATAACAGTAGTAGGGGAACTCACCATAGTATAAGGTGCTGATGAAACCCAGCTTGTTTCTTTATTCGTGCTAACTTTAATTACATAAGAGCCTGTCGTAATTGGATTTTTAATAGCTGCAGACTCTGGTATATCAACAAGCACAGAAGAATTAGCGTTGATACCAGATGGAACTAATATAGAAATTTGTCGTTTAGATAAATCTAAAGAGCAATTCGTTGGAATACCGTTTACTTTTATCGCCCCTAACTCAATAGAATCGGGAAGAAGAGTCCCCAAAGGGAACACAATATAAATCTTGTCACTTCCACCAGTTAAACTTCCTCCGATACCTGTTATGAAAGTAATTTTATATCCTGAAACCTGCCCGGAAGAATAATTAGAAAGGGCTACACCCACATTAGAAATTGTGGAAGTTATTACATTAAAAGCATAAGAAACTTTAGTAGCATCATTTATTGTATAAACAGTAATAGAATATTCCCCTGTTTTTAATGGATTTATAAGACCGAAACCCTTAGAAATGTCTATTTCCACGTCAGTTCCTGGGGAAATATAGAAAGGAACAGATATACTTAAAGTTCTGTCGTTTATCAACTGCACACTGGTAGGGTTGCCCGAGCTGGAGTTAGCCTTCAGCAAAATTTTATTAGCATCCAGAGAATCAGGAAATCCCATACCACCTGGGAAAGTTATAAAAATATCATCCCCTGCTTTAAGCTCCCCAGAGGAAGAAGTAATAAATTTTATTGTAAATTCCACATTAGCCCCTTGAAAAAGAGGATCTACGGAGACAGAAAGATTCGATATAGAAGTTCCAACTATAGTATACGTGTTTGATATTAAGGGCTCTGACATTTTACTTGTTTTTAATTTTATATAGTAATTCCCCGGCTCTATGGGATTCCTAATGCCCACATCAGAAGGAATGTCAATACTAACTTCATCAGAGGAAACCATGAAACTTGAAGATATTGGTATCCTTATCTTAGAAGCAGTAAGTTTTTGGACACCGTATAATAAATGACCGTTTAATGTAAATTTTCCCCCTGGGATAGATTCTGGCAAAGAAACCAAATTAGAGAATTCTATATCTATATAATCTCCAGACTGCAAAATAATATGATTCATAAATTTTATAGTATAGCTTGCGTTTACCCCGGTCTGATTCGGGTAAACATGTACAGTACAATCAGAAGAGGAGCCTGGTTCAATTGTAAAAGTACCTGAAGCACTATAATCTCCAAAAGAAACTTGAAGAGAATAAGAGGATTCTTCACTCACAGTAGGGTTTTTTATATCAGCATTAGCACTAAATTCTATATAAAATTCGCCGTTGCTAACATCAACAGGAGAGTAAAAAACCACTGTGTGAATTGATGAATAAACAACTACTCCTGTTGGATGACTGCCATAAACAGAAACATCATTGTTACTGATAGATTCTGGCAGTGTAACACAGGAAGGAAATGTAACTGCAATCTGGGCACCTTGAACAAGCCCTCCACCTGAATTAATCTTTAAATTAATCCTATAATCAGCAGGACTGTTCGATGTATCAGGAGAAACTTCTATGCTGCTTATTACTAAAGGATCTTCCTGCACACTTGCTTGTACCATAAAAGGATTACTAAATACAACCAGACTAATTGAAAGAAAGCTCACTAACAAAATAGAGAGACCTCTCATAATGCTTCTTCTCATAAAATACCTCCTTACTACTTTTTAGAAATATTATAACAAATTGTAGATAAAATAAAAGCACGAATTGCCTCATCAAAAATCTATATGAAAATGTATGCCTATTCATTGAAACCTCTATGAAAAATTTAAATGGAGGTGATAAAATAAAATGAAAAGG
>CAYYKP010000053.1:5999-7353 GCA_964468055.1 uncultured Caldisericales bacterium | reverse complement strand
TAGGTTTATTTTACCTTATTTATCGCTGGCAGCAAGGTGTAAGGAAAGTTAACTTCATCTCCAATATGTTGAAAAACATTAATAGCAATAATTTAATTCAAAAAAGAGAGCAACTCAAACAAGATATGATGAAAAATAAAGAATGTGGCGATTTATGGAATGAGTTTGATGAAAGTTTAGTGCAGTCAAATTATGCAGAGAACAAGACATTATACAACACAATAGATGCAGCATATTTTTTTAATGCAAGCAACTTAGCTAAAGGCATAACTGAAAATAGATTTATTGCCGCAATGCCAGGAATTTTAACAGCTATTGGCGTGCTTGGAACATTTGCAGGATTAACTTTAGGGCTGGGAGGGGTAGGGAGCATAGATAATAGTTCTACACAACATCTTAAAGCAGTTATTGCAAATATGATTCATGCCGCATCTATTGCTTTTACTACATCGTTTTGGGGGGTGCTGTTTAGCGTTATATTTAATGCTTTTGAAAAAGATATCGAAGGCTCTATACAAAATAGAATATCGAAGCTACAAAATCGCATAGATTATCTTTTCCCTCGCCTAACCCCTGAAGAAAAACTTACGGAGATAGCAAATTATTCCAAATCAAGTGATGAAACCATAAAAGGGCTTGCTGAGCAGATAGGCAATAAAATGCAGGAAGCAACCAGTCAAATAAAAAATGACATTATAGAGGGCATAGCACAAGCTATAGGAAAAATTGAAAAAGTTTTGATATCAGCTATAAATGAGATAGGAAAAAGCAAAAAAGAAAATAGCAATGAAATATTATCCTCCATCAAGTCATTATTAGAAGGTTTTACAGATGGTTTTAATAAATATGGAGAGGGAATAGGCAAAATGATGAAAGATTCTGCTGAAAACCTTCAAATGACTATAAAAGAATTGCAAAATTTAATAGATAAACTAAATGTAGACAATAAGCAATTTAATTCAGAAAAAGACGAAAAATTGAAAGAAATTCTTAATAACATAGATATTCTGACTGGAACGATAAAGGAAACTGGGAAGGTAAATATAAAATCAGCAGAAGAATCTACTAATTACATTAAAAATGTTTTGGTGGATTTAGAGTCATTTTCGGAAAAACTCAAAAGCAGTCTTGGCAGTTTAGATCGAACTGTGGATAATATAAATGGCGCTGGCAATGCATTTTCTAAACTTAGCAAAACAATGGTTCCCACCACAGACTCTCTTAATCAAGTTTCTGATAAGAATCAACAATTGGTTGAAAAAATTCAAGAACTTTTATCTAACTTGGAATCCTTTCAAAATAACGCAAAAGATATTACAGACGATTTAAGAAAAGAAGCTGAGAAGACAAGAGA
>CAYYKP010000053.1:0-5899 GCA_964468055.1 uncultured Caldisericales bacterium | reverse complement strand
AATTAGGGGAAAAATTAAGTGAATTATTGGAGAAATATACAAAAGAAGTCGAATCTCAGACTCATAAGAGATTAGGTGCATGGGACAAAGAAACCATAAAATACACAGGTGCGATGCAAGGTATTGTTAATGTAATGCAAGAGTTAATTGATGATATGGAAAGTCGTAAGAAATAATAATGGGTATGTTTAGAAATTCTCGCTACAAAAGAAAAATAGATGAAGAAAATCCGTATTTTTTGTCATTCTCTGATATAATGTCAGGGTTGTTAATTATTTTTATACTGGCAACGCTTTATCTAATGATAGAACTTCAAGAAAAAATTGATTTTATTGATAGATCGGTTGTTGAATTGGCGAAAGCAAATAAGGTTCGCTCTAACATTCTAAAAGAAATGAAAGATATGTTAGAAAAACAAGGCGTTCAAGTTGAAATTGTCAATAATGACAGCATATTACGCGTTCCAACAGATCAACTCCATTTTAAGCAAGGTAGATACAGTGTACCAGAATCCAAATTATATATTTTGGATTTAATAGGGCAATCACTCTATGACTCTATTACTAAGTTAAATAGAATAAAATATATTGACACTATTTTTATAGAAGGACATACAGATAGTGTTCCCGCAAAAACTCTTCCTATGGGAAATTGGGGGCTTTCAACTTTTAGGGCTATTTTTGTTTGGAATTACTGGAGAAAAAATTCCGTATACGGCAACAGTCTGAATTCTTTACGTAATGCTAAAGGAGAACCTATTTTTTCTGTCAGTGGATATGCTGATACCCGTAGAATTGATAAAGAAGAAAAGAATAAAGCTGGATTAAAGAAAAATAGAAGGATAGATATAAGATTTACAATGAGACAACCGCAATATAAGACAATGCTTAAGTTGAAAAAGAAAATGAGATGATATATGAAATTTAGAAGTATTAAATTACCCAACCTAACTATAAAACTCCCGGAATACCCTTCTGAAGAATCCAAAAAGCATTTTAAAAATTTAACTAAGGAGCTTGAGAAAGAAGGACAAAAAGTTGGCTTAACTAACAGATTAAAAGAAAGAAAGCGAGAGCTTTTGGTTATCACAAATGAAAAAAATTTAATAAAAGAAATTAATAGTGGTTTAGATATAAGGGCATTAGTTGCTTTATGGATAGAAAATGATGAATTTATTAGAAAATTTCCTGTAAACAATAAAATTCTTAAGAAATTTATCTTACTTAAAGAAAAACAAGGTTTATTGGTTGTGTATGGTTTGTTGCAGCTTTTTTTTAAGCGATTTGATGGATGTGGCGACGCCGAAGCTTTGACTAATTTTATCAAAACAGAACTATCAAAAAGAACGTCATTTTTTGGTGAAGATATGAAAAAGCTTAAGAAGAATGCAAAAAATATAATATCATTAAAGGGTCCAAATAATATTGCTTACCACGCAAGTAAGCACAAAATGGAATTAAACGATGTAATAAAAATGGCGGGAGTGAATCAGTTTGAAAAAGGAAGATACATAGATGTCTGCAGGCAGCATTATTATATTAAAATTATCAGCGGTTTACATCCCGGAGACAAACATCCAATTTTTAATGAAATAATTAAAAAAGAAATTTCTGAACAGCCTTTTGAGGATAGATTACTGGGCCATAAAATTATAGAAATAATGATTCAAAAGCTATTAAATTTCAAAGGAAACATACCTCAAAATTGGATCAATATCATATTAAACATTGCAGATGATCCCAGAGTATCAAGCAGCAGTGAATCATATAGAAGATGGTGGAGCGTAATAGACTTAAAATATATAGAAGCTATGTATGGATGGCTTGCTGGCGCTGACTTGGAGTTTTACCTTAAATTATTAGAAAATTTTGCAAAATATAGCAACGATAACAGCCTACAACGTATGTTTCCTGCCCGTACAAGGTTTTTAAGAGGATTGCATGAACATAAGTTACTGAAGATGTCTAAATTATTTCTTGGCTCAGAACCAAGAAAAGAATTACTGTCTTCGTTAAATAGGGATGAAAAGTTAAGAAATAAAAAACCAATATTTAGTAAAATTAATGATAGCAATCTATCTGTTATATATTTAAAGGCTGACAATATACATATAGTAGAAGGAAGTCACAATTTTTCTATGAGAATATATGAAAAATTGCCTGATAACAATCCATTTACAAGTTATGATAAACAATATTTTGATGTTGATGACCTAAGAAAAAGATTAGAAATAAAATATGAAACTCTTTACAAGAAAAATGTATTTAAAGTTACTCATTACCCTAATTTAACTTGGCAAAATAAAGTATTGATTGAAATGAGACGATTGGGTGTTTATGTTAATCCTGAATGGGTTTTAACGCCTGAGGATTATAGAGAGTATAGACGAAGGTTCTCTATATGATAGGTAAAGCAAAGATTAATGGGTTTGAATTAGTTCAAGATTCTCTCGGACTTGTTTTTAAACTTCCAACTCGAGAATTAATAAAAGCTTGCGAGAAGGGCGATAGCTCCATACCAGATAATGTATTAAAACAATTTGTCATCTTAAAAATGCTTGAAGAACAAGGTTTGGCAGAGCCCTTACATAATGGTTTTGCTATTACACCTGACAATGCAGTTGATTTAGACGATGCTACGCGAGAGATTTTAAAGCTTCCATCCGCATGGACAGGTTCTTTTAATGCCATAATTCATGGTCTTACGACATTATCTTCATTTAATGTTGATATAGAGCTGATTAGAAGCAGCGGTAATAAAGTTGCATATTATGAGATGCATGGGCCTTTTATATTTATTACAGATACAGAGTATTATCTGCCAACGCCGGAACAATGGCTTGTTTTGAAATCTGTAAAAGAGCATAAAGAAAGCAATCACGATGAATATAACAATTTACTTGTAATTTATAATCTGAAACAGTCAATGGATAATGGATGTAAAATAGACTTACACCACTTCAGTTCTTTTAAGTTGATTAAACCTAAAACAATCAGTGTAACAGGAGAGATTTTACCAACAGGTGATTCAATATTAAATCCTTATTTTGGAGAAAACCTTGATTTCGATGATGTGGCAAATAGATTAGGTCAATTGGATAAGGGTAGAAGGGTTCAGAGTTTAAGGGTTGGTGATACATTCGTTTTATTAGATGAAAAAAAATTAAAGGCTGTGCATGAAATTATTAACAAGCGTAGAATAAGCAAAAATAATTTACAAGAATTTCTTGATCATCCAAGTAAGTTTTTAGATGCAACCTTGGTTGACTTAGATTTAGGCTTTTCTTATAGGGTTCATGGAGCAACAGTCTTTAAGCATTCTTATTTTGGAGAAACTGATAAAAAGGATATAAGCTGGTTTGAAGAAATTATAGAACAAGAAAAAATTCTTCAACCTTCATATATTAAAAAGTTAATTCAATCTGAAGAAGAGTTAGAAAGAGTTGCTACGGAAATCAGAGTTGCTATAAACAAAGGTGCAACAGTATTTCCTATTGGTGATAATTATATAGATATATCTAATCGTGAATCTGTTGAAAAAGCTCTTGCTGAAACAAATAAAAAATCGGGTAAAGATAAAGGTAGCTTAAATACAAATAGTGAAAAAAGAAATGGGCAGACTGTTGTTGATGTAGATTTAAATGACACCGAGGCTACTTTTGGGGGTGACAATTTTAATGCTAAGCTTGAAGATATTTTATTTCAAGATTCAATAGATTTTTCTTATTTGTCAAGAAAACCCTTTCCTCATCAAGAAACAGGAATTCGTTGGTTTCTTGGCCTTGCCATGGAAGGAATAGAAAAAGATCCAAAGGATGCCGTTTGTGGCGGTATTTTGGCAGATGATATGGGGCTTGGCAAAACATATATAACACTTGTAGGAATATCTGAATACCTTAGAATATGCAAAGAAAAAGGCATTATAGAAAGACCAGTGCTTATTGTTGCACCCAAGAGTTTATTAGATGTTTGGAGAGATGAAATCGATAAAACCTTTACACATTACCCATTCAAAGATATGGTAACACTGTATGGAGCAACATTAAATAAATTTAAGCAAGAAAGTTCAAGTCATGAAACCAAACAACCCATTGATAATATTAATTTTTCACTAAAAGTTGGGGAACCCTTTGCTGCACAGCGTCTTGATATGCCAAATAGACTTGTTTTGACTACCTACGAAACACTAAGAAATTACCAATTCTCATTGTGCAGCGTTGACTGGAGTGTTGTAATTTTTGATGAGGCTCAGCAAATTAAGAACCCAAATACAATAATAACAAGAGCTGCAAAAGGACTAAAAGCTTGTTTTAAATTAGCAGTAACAGGAACTCCGGTTGAGAATAGTTTGGCCGATTTTTGGTGTTTAATGGATACTGTACGACCTAAGGCTTTAGGGAGTTATCAAAATTTTAGAAAAATATTTATTCAACCAATTCTTAAAGCTAAAGAAGAGGAAAAAGCGAAAGTAAGGGAATCTATAGGTAAAAAGCTTAGAAATTGTGCAGGAGCGTTAATGTTAAGACGCATGAAAGAAGATAAATTGAAAGGTTTGCCAAAAAAAATTGTTTTCTCTGGTATAGATGACGGTATAAATCAGTATCAAGAATTTTTACAAAAAACCATGAACGGCAAACAGTTGCATAGATATAATGGCGTTATGAACGCCGTGTTAGAATTGCAAAGAAGCGGAAAAAGAGGAATAGTTCTTAGCGGATTAGCTCAATTAAAATCACTATGTTTACATCCGAGGTTATATGATAAAGGAGAAGCACTAGAAATTCCAAATTCAAGAGTTGATGCTGAATTATCGCTAAAAGAATCTGGTAAATTAGAAATTCTTTTGGATATTCTTGATAAATCTAAAAAAAATAATGAAAAGGTAATTATTTTTCTTATAAATAGAAGACTCCAAAGTTATTTAAAGATATCATTGGATAAAATTTACAATTTACAGATTAATATTATAAATGGCGATACTAAAACGGTGTCAAAACGAGCTAAAAAAACACGAAAAGGGATAATTGATGCTTTTCAAAAAAGTGATGGGTTTAATATAATTATTATGTCTCCTATAGCAGCTGGAACTGGACTCACAATTACAGAGGCAAATGTTGTTGTTCATCTTGAAAGGCATTGGAATCCAGCAAAGGAAGCTCAAGCTACAGACAGAGTGTATAGAATTGGACAAAAAAAGGATGTAAAAGTGTATTTGCCTATTCTTAAACACCCGTCCAAGGATTCATTTGATGTAAATTTACATAAACTGCTTTTAGTGAAAAGTGATTTGAAAGATGCGGTTGTAACGCCTGAAGAAGTTAATCCGGATAGCCTATTTGCAAAAACAATAGACTCAGAACATGATACAGCCAAACTTATTAGGGGAGAAGACCTTGATAATCTTGATCCGAGAGAATTTGAAGCTTTATGTGCTGTAGTATTTGCAAAAGAATTAGATGGTGAAAGCATTCTTACCCCGCAATCAAATGACTATGCGGCAGATGTTTATGTAATAAACGGCACAGAGAATGTATTAATTGAATGTAAGCACAAACAGGATGGTGGAAAATATAATAGTATAGATCCTATTACAAGGTTTCACTTTGCAAAAAAACACTACGAAGAAGAATTAGATATAAAATTTGCTAAACTCATTTTAGCAAGTAATGCAACATCGTATAGTTTTAGAGTTAAGCGTGAAGCCAAAAAAAACGGGGTAAGTTTATATACTAAAGAAGATTTAGATAAATTGCTTAAGAAAAATCCAATAACCCAATCGGAAATAGAAATGAAACTTATTGGTTAAAAGAGGCCGTTCATAATCACAGAAATGGGGACATCCATTGGGGAAATTGGGGACAGGCAAATAACGAAGGCACTGTTTCTGCCGGCAAAGACCG
>CAYYKP010000052.1:0-7375 GCA_964468055.1 uncultured Caldisericales bacterium | reverse complement strand
GAGATTCTTCGTCGCAAAAATACCATTAGAGAGACAAGCAGATGAGAATTTTTCACTTTACATAAATCAACCAAAATATTTTAGATAACTAAACTATTAATAGTATATGTAATTTAAATCACTTTGAACAAGCAATTTATTAAAACTGTTTTTTCTGAGAAAAGAAATGAAAAATTATTAAATTTTATTTCTTTTTACGCTATAATATAAAAAATAAAAGATTAAAAGGTGAAAAATTATGGACAAACTTATTGAAAGATTTATAGAGTATGTAAAGATAAACACACAATCCGATGAAAATTCGGACAGAATGCCAAGCAATCCTAACGAGCTTACATTAGGAAAAATCATTGTATCTGAATGCGAAAAAATAGGAATTCATGCCGAAATAGGTATCAACGGTTATGTTTATTTCCACATTGAAGGAAACGTACCCTCGGCTCCACCAATTGGCTTTATTGCACATCTTGATACGGCACCAGACGCTTCGGGAGAAAATGTAAATCCCAGAATTATCAAAAATTACGACGGAGAAAATATTGTATTAAACAAGGAAAGAAACATTATTCTTAAAACAAACGAATTCACTTGTATAAAAAAATATAAAGGACAGGACATTATAGTAACAGATGGCACAACCCTGTTAGGAGCGGATGATAAAGCAGGAATCGCAGAAATCATGGAAGCTGTAAGTTTCATTCGGAGTCATCCCGATATTAAGCATGGCCCGATTGAAATCGCATTTACGCCCGATGAAGAAATTGGAAGAGGTATGGACAAGTTTGACGTAAAAAAATTTGGGGCGGAATATGCCTTTACTATAGACGGCGGTGAAATAGGAAGCTTCGAATCGGAAAACTTCAATGCAGCAACTGCAACTTTTACTATAACCGGAGAAAGCATACATCCGGGTTATGCAAAAGGAAAAATGAAAAACGCAATAAAAATTGCAGTTGAACTTATAAATATGCTTCCCTGCGGAGAAGCTCCAGAATATACCGAGGGGCGCGAAGGCTTTTATCATCCGTACAATATAAGCGGACATACTGATTCGGCTGTAGTAAAAACTCTTATAAGAGATCATTCCAAAGAAAAATTTGAAGAGAAAAAAAACTTTTTAGTAGAATACACTGAATTTCTCAATAAAAAATACGGAGAGAAAACTGTTCAAGTTGCAATAACAGACAACTATTACAATATGAAAGAGATTATTGACGTATATCCGGAAACAGTAAAAATTGCTTTAAAAGCAATGGAAAAAGCGGGACTTAATCCAAAAGTTACTCCGATTAGAGGTGGAACTGACGGAGCACGGCTTTCTTTTATGGGAGTACCTACCCCGAACTTATTTACAGGTGGACATAATGCCCACAGTATATTTGAATATGTACCGATACAATCTATGAGAAAAGCAACTGAAGTGATATTGAATATAGTGAAAGAATTTGCACGATTCGAAGATTATGAAAAATAATGAAATAAATTTCACCGATTTTTTAAAAATAGATATCAGAATCGGGAAAATAATAAATGCAGAGCTATTTACTGAAGCAAGGAAACCTGCTTATAAGCTTACCATAGATTTTGGGGAATTCGGAATAAAAAAATCCAGTGCACAAATAAAAAGTTTGTATAGTCCTAAAGAATTAATCGGGAAAGAAGTTGTTGCGGTAATAAATTTTCCTCCCAAACAGATTGCCAATTTCATTTCAGAAGTTCTTGTGCTCGGAGCGAACGACAAAAACGGGGATGTAGTTCTATTGCAGCCGGAACTTAACGTACCTATCGGCAGTAAAATATATTAGCCACTATACTTTGCTACTTTTTCTTTTTCCAGCTCTTTTAAATATTTACCTAATTTTCTTTTTGCTTTTGCTTCAATTTGCCTGATCCTTTCCCTTGTTACGCCAAATATGGTACCTACTTCTTCTAATGTATGCGGGTATTCGCCGTCAAGTCCCGAACGAAGTTTTACAATTTCACGCTCCCTCGGAGTAAGTTTATTCAACACTTTTTCAAGCTGTTCACTATAATAAGAGTTCATCGTTTCACCTTCCGGACTGAGTGAGCGAGTATCCTCAATAAAATTCTCCAGCCTGCTTTCATCCTCATCACCCACTGGCATTTCAAGAGATAACGGCTGTTGTGCAAGTCTTAAATATTTTGTGATTTTCTTTTCCGGAATTTCTGTTCTTTCCGCAAGCTCTCGATATGTAGGTTCCCTTCCGAGCTCCTGCATAAGCTCCTTCACGGCACGCTCAATTTTGTTAATGCTTTCAACCATATGAACAGGTACACGTATCAACCTGGATTGGTCCGCAAGCGCACGTGTAATAGCCTGCCTTATCCACCAAGTTGCATAAGTAGAAAATCTGTATCCTTTTGTATAGTCAAATTTCTCCACTGCCCGAATCAGACCTAGATTTCCTTCTTGCACAAGATCAAGAAAGGAAAGGCCATGCCCAGTATAACGTTTTGCAATACTCACAACAAGCCTTAGGTTTGCCTCTATTAACTCTTTCTTTGCCTGAGCCTCATGTTCTTCCTTGACTCTACGCCCCAAATCCTGCTCAAGAGCCGGCGTAAGAAGATCTATGGCTCCAATATTTGCAAGATACGATTGAACTGGGTTTTTTAATTCCGAAATTTCCGATTTCTCTATGGCATCTCTGGAAGATTTGCCCATTACCCTATTTATATTTTTAGAACTGCCAAACTTTACATTCAGTTTAGCAAGCATCACATAAAATTCATCAATACGCTTGATAGTAAGAGGAATTCGCTCTAAGGCATCGGCAATCTCCTCATACATTAGCATACCCGTAATTCTGCCTCTCTCAAAAAGTTTTCTTACTACTTCCTTTTCCTCTTTTGTAAGATCCTTTAGTTTCTTAAGGTAATTTTTAATCATTTTTAAAGATTTCTCTTTTTCTTCATTCATTTTCTCGCCTTCCTTTCAATTTCCGTAAAATCTCATTATATTCCTTAATTTTTTCAACATCCTCTGTTTCCTTAAATTCATTAAAAAGTTCCACTGCCTTGCTCCTATAAAATAAATCCTTTTTAATATTATCAATTGTCTGTTGAATTGCAGTGTCGTTAACAAGATCCATATCATTCAGAGTAAGTTCCATAGCTATAGAGAGCTCTTTATCAGAAAGGTCATTCCAATTCTTAGGATCAGGTACACGCTTATTCTCTATATCTTCCTTCGCCTTTAAAAAAATATTTTTGTATTCCGAATCAAAAAATTCCTCCACGTTCAGTTGACTTACAATAACAGAAAGAGAATCAGGCCTTTGAATAACCGCCTGAGTAAGCTGACTTTCAGCAGTAATAATTTTATCCAACTTCATAGGCATAGGAGTCTTTTTAAAACGACGTCTATATCCTTTACGCTGAGCGTTATACTGGTCTATAATAGCAGCAGTATCAATATCAAAAATATTCCCAATTCGCTTCAAATATTCATACGCCTCTGTTCTATTGGAAATTTTTGAAACGGTTTCTATGAGTTTCTGTATGACACGAGAGCGACCTTGGGGAGTATTGCCCTCATTTTTTAATTCCGCTTGTGCTATAAACTCAAGAGGATCTTTTGCGTTGTTCACCATTTGCAAAATTTTACCTTTTCCGTACTTAAGCACAATTTCGTCGGGATCAAGCCCCCCGAATGATACCACTACTTCAACGGCAAGATTTCTTGCGCTACACACTTCTACTGCCCTTTCCGCACCTTTAACTCCGGCAGCATCATCATCGTATAAAAAATAAGTAGTATCGGCAAATCTTTTAATAAGTTTTGCCTGAGCATCAGTAAATGAAGTGCCCATTGAAGAAACAGCATTATCAATTCCTTCCTGCTGTAATATCAAGGCATCAAAATACCCTTCTACTACAATAATGTTTCTCTTTTTCCTTATACCTTTTTTCGCAATATTTATGGGATAGAGCAAATCACCTTTGGTAAATAGCACTGTGTCAGGTGAATTCAAATATTTTGGCTCGCCATTTCCAAAAATTCTGCCACCAAATGCTACAATGTCTCCCCGCAGGTCAAAAATAGGAAGCATTATTCTGTTCCAGAAATAAGAGTGAGGTTTTCCCCTATCATCAATACGGACAAGTCCGACTTTTTGAAGGAGATTTAAATCAATGCCTTTTTCTTTTGCGGAATTAACAAGTTTATTAACATCATTTGGAGCAAACCCTACACCAAAGCGTTCAATGGATTCCTTGGTAACGCCTCTCCCCTTCAAGTAATCCAAAATGCTGTTGTTCATTTTGGATTTAAAAAAACTACCAGCAAACTTCATTACTTCTTTTAGATCGTTTTTTTCAGAGGTATTATCCTTTGCTGATGCTGAAAAATGCGGGGAAGGTACTCCCGCTTCTTTTGCAAGATCTCTTACGGCAGTTTTAAAATCTATATCTTCGATGCGCATAAGAAACCTTACAACATCACCGCTTGCCCCACAACCAAAACAATGAAAAATCTGTTTTTCGGGACTCACAACAAAGGAAGGAGTTTTTTCATCATGAAAAGGGCAAAGCCCTACAAAATTCCTACCTCGCTTCTTTAGTTTTACATAGCGCGATATAACAGAAACAATATCTATACTATTCCGTAATTTATCCAGATATTCATTTAAATCTTTCATCATTTATAAATACGGATGAAAGTGCTAAATTTCCTCTTTTACAACAAAACTTTTTTTATGAATCCGTTAAAAAGTGGCGACGGTTTATTCGGGCGTGATTTAAATTCGGGATGAGCCTGCGTTGCAACAAAGAACTTATGAGAACTAATTTCAATAAACTCAACAAGCTTCCCGTCAGGTGAAGTGCCTGAAACAGTTAATCCATTTTTCTCTAAAATAGGAATGTATTTAGGGTTTACCTCGTATCTGTGGCGGTGACGCTCCGAGATACTACTCATTCCATACAGGGAATGGGTTACAGTATTCTTTTTCAGTAAGGCAGGATACGCTCCAAGACGCATAGTTCCTCCCTTACTTGTTACATTTTCCTGCTCAGGCATCAAATCAATCACAGGATATGGAGTATTGCTCTGAAATTCCGTAGAATTAGCATTTTTTAGATTACATACATTTCTTGCAAATTCGATTACCGCACATTGAAGTCCCAGGCAAAGCCCTAGAAAAGGTATATTATTCTCGCGTGCATAACGAATCGCATTTATTTTTCCCTCTATGCCCCTTTTACCAAAACCCCCGGGCACCAAAATACCCATTAACTTACCTTCATTATATAAATTGTCAAGAATATCCTTATAATTTTTTTCGTTCAACTTTTCAGAATCAACCCAGTTCAAACGAATATGCGTATTATTTTCGGCACCAGCATGAATAAGTGCCTGTATTACACTTGTATAGGCATCCTCCAGCCCCGAATACTTTCCTACAATGGAAACAGTTACATCTTTCTCAGGATACAAAACTCTATCTACAAAATTACTCCAATTTTCCAAATCAGGCATTTTCTTTTTAAGAGCAAGTTTTTCTGCTATAAGATCTCCTAACTTCTCCTTTTCAAATATAAGAGGTATTTCATAAATGCTTTTTACGTCTATTCCCTGAATAACGGAACGCTTTTCTACATCACAAAAAAGCGACAGTTTATCTCTTGCTTGCTCAGTAATAGGAACTTCACTCCTACAAATTAATATATCAGGTTGAATACCTATACCTCTAAGTTCCTTTACACTATGTTGAGTAGGTTTGGTTTTCAATTCTTTGGAAGTTTTCAAATATGGAAGCAATGATAAATGAATATACAAAATATTTTCTTTACCCACGTCTTTTTTCATCTGTCTTATTGCCTCAAGAAAAGGAAGGCTTTCTATATCACCGACTGTTCCCCCTATTTCAACAATAGTAACGTCAAATCCTTTCGAAAGATTTATCAGGCGGAGTTTAATTTCATTAGTTACATGGGGAATAATTTGAACGGTTTTTCCCAAATATGCCCCGAGTCTTTCCTTTTCGAGAACACTCCAATATATCTTTCCCGTAGTTATACTATTTTGTGCAGACAGATTTGTGTCTATAAACCTTTCATAATTTCCTATGTCAAGGTCGGTTTCTCCCCCATCCTCCGTTACAAAAACTTCTCCGTGCTCGTATGGCGACATTGTGCCCGCGTCAATCTGAAGATAAGGGTCAATCTTAACTGCATTTACTTTAATTCCCCTGGCTTTAAGTAATCTGCCAACGGACGACACTGCAACTCCCTTACCAAGAGAGGAAACAACTCCTCCTGTTACAAAAATAAATTTCATGTATCCCTCCATAAATGTGATTTTAATATTTTACCACAGTTTTACTATTTCTCAGAGAGTTCAGTAAATCGCCGCATAAAAAATCATATTATCCAAAAACATAAAAATACCTTTATTACGAAGATTCATAAAACATTCCTTTAACAATATATTTTTAAGAAAACTCTCTGTTTAATTAATCATATCAAGAGCTTACTTTGCCTATATTTTATATATCTTTTTCAAAAATATTAAGAAAGATTCCTGTACATATTTATAAAAGCTTCTCCGTCCTTTTCAGGCAGCGTATTTACCTTACCCATAAGTTTTGCAAATATAAAAGATTTCACGGTGGATTCCAGTAACTCTATCTTATTGAATGCTTCAAATAAATCTTTACCTATAGCCGTTGCACCGTGATTCCCCATGATACAGGCATCTGCATTTTTTAATGCTTTTGCAACAGCATTGCCAAGCTCAAATCCACCCGGAGTAATATAAGGAACGGAAACAACCTTACCCAGCATGATTGTTGTTTCCGGCAAAAGCTGTTTAACAGGTTGGTGAGAGATAGCAAGTGAAATACAATAAGGAGGGTGCGAATGAATAACAGCTTTTATATTCGCTCGTGTTTTATAGATTGCATAGTGCATTTTCGCTTCTGAAGAAGGCTTCAGTTGCTTGATTGGTCTTTCGATGACATTTCCATCAAGGTCTGTTACCATAATATCCACCTCTTCCATAAATGCCTTATTAAGTCCGCTTGGTGTGATATATACTTTATCGCCATCCCTTATTGAAAGGTTTCCTCCGTAAGCCGCATTTAAATGCCTTTCGTAAAGTAACTTACCGAATTTTACTATTTCACTTTTTATTGAAGAACTCATATACGCCTCCTAATATAAATTTACTACTTCATTATAACTTTAATCACAATTTATAAAATGGACAGTAAAATTGAAATAAATTGCGGTAAATTAAAAAGGGTTTATAAGTTTATCGGAGCTTCCATAAAAATTATATTGATAATCTAAAATCTCCATCTTCCTAACTATATTTTCATAAAAATCTTGTTTAAACCTATGCATAAGTTCA
>CAYYKP010000051.1:0-7595 GCA_964468055.1 uncultured Caldisericales bacterium | reverse complement strand
AGAAATGTGTTTCATCAAATTGTAGATCTTTGAACAAGTTCAGGGTAACATATTGAAAAGAAATAAATTCCGTGTTATATTATTTTGAATTTTTTAGAATATTTTCAACATCGTATAACAGATTTATTCCTTTCAGATGCTGTGAAACTTCGCCATGCTTACCTTCTTCTATTTTTACTTCCTCTCCGATAAATGAAATTTGAGATAAATAGGTAACGTCTTTGTTGTTCATTCTTACACAGCCATGAGAACGATTCCTTCCCGGTGAAAAGGGTTCGTTTGTTCCGTGCAATCCGTATGAAGGAAGAGAAATCCCCATCCAGCACACACCAAGCCCGTTTTCAGGATCCTCCGTATACGGTTTGTATGTTTTTCCATTGAAATACCAGTTTGGGTTATGCACAATGCTTGTGATTGAAAACTCTCCTACGGGTGTTTCGCTGTCTCCGCCCTTCCCTATTGTCACGGGTATTATCTTTTCGATTCCTCCGTTCTGTTCTACAAACAGCAAATGATACGCTTTATTTACAACAATACGGCGGGACGATGCACCGGCAATACCAATGCCAGATAGAGCAATAAAAACAATTAACAGTACAAAAGTAGTTTTTTTCATATAAAAATTATACAGTAAGTTTATAAATCTCAAAACATTTGGCTTGCGCATTTTAAAGAAACGTATTTTTCGGCACCTGTTGCAAAGTATGCCTTTTTATCTGCGAATCTAAAAGAGGCCGTATCTTTCGGTTTGTCAAAATTATGAATTTGTAGTAAAATAAAGAAAAACTTTTAAAACTTTTTGTAATAGGAGGTAAATATTATGGATCAGAATAAACTTACGGAAAAAGCGCAAGAAGCACTAATTTCAGCAAAAGATATTGCAGCAAGCAACGGCAACCAGGCAATTGACGTAGAACATCTGTTGGTTGCACTTTCGGAACAGCAGGATGGAATCGTACCTGTAATTTTAAGTTCCTTAAAAATAGATAAAACTTCATTTATTACTGCACTTTATAACGCTATCTCACGTTTTCCAAAAGTGAACAGTAGTCAATCACAAAATGTATATATAACAAGCAGGCTGGATAACCTGTTCAAAGAAGCAGAAGCTGAAGCAAACAAAATGCAGGATGAATACGTAAGCACGGAACACCTGTTTTTAGCAGCAACGGAAGACAGAGAACTTCAAAATATTTTTAAAGGTTTTGGCATACGCAAACAAGATATTGTAAAAGTAATTCAAGGAATAAGGGGAGGCAGAAAGGTGACCGACAAAACTCCGGAAAACAAATACAAAGTACTTGAAAAATACGGGCGAGACCTTACGGAACTTGCCAGAAAAGGAAAACTTGACCCTGTAATAGGCAGAGACGAGGAAGTCCGTAGGACAATGCAAATTTTAACAAGAAGAACAAAAAATAATCCTATTCTGATAGGCGAAGCAGGTGTTGGTAAAACTGCAATTGTGGAAGGGCTTGCTCAGAGAATTACAGCAGGAGACGTACCTGAAACATTAAAAGATAAAACTATCTTCCAGCTTGATTTGGGGGCTCTCATCGCAGGAGCAAAATTCAGAGGAGAGTTTGAGGATAGGCTTAAAGCCGTAATTGATGAAATTAAAAAATCCGACGGCAAAATAATCTTATTTATTGATGAAATGCATACCGTTGTAGGTGCCGGAGCAAGTGAAGGCTCTATGGATGCATCCAATATGTTGAAGCCTGCACTTGCAAGAGGTGAACTTAGGACAATAGGTGCAACAACAATAGATGAATACAGAAAATATATAGAAAAAGACGCGGCGCTTCAGAGAAGATTTCAACCTGTTTATGTCAAAGAGCCTTCAGTGGAAGAAACAATTGCAATTTTGAGAGGTTTAAAAGAAAAATATGAAGTACACCACGGAGTAAGAATTAAGGATTCAGCCCTTGTTGCGGCGGCAAAACTTTCGGAACGCTACATCACCGATAGATTTCTTCCGGATAAGGCAATAGACCTGGTAGATGAGGCAGCATCTCTTCTCAGGATGCAAATTGATAGTATGCCCGTAGAACTGGATGAACTAAAAAGAAAAATCAGAATGCTTGAAATGGAAAAAAAGGCACTTGAGCGCGAAAAAAGCGATCCGCAAACTGCGGAAAGACTTCAGACCATACAGAAAGAACTTGCAGATTTAAAAGAAAAAGATGCGGTTCTCACGGCAAAATGGAAACAGGAGAAAGAAACGATTAACGAGATAAGACAGATAAAAAAACAGATAGATGACCTTAAAACAAGGGCAAAACTTACCGAAAGACGTGGTAATTTGGATGAAGCCGCACGTATTCTTTACGGAGAAATGCCGAGCCTTCAGAAAAAACTGGAAGGATCAAATAAAAAATTGCAGGTACTACAAAAAGATAATCCCCTTCTTAAAGAGGAAGTCGGAGAAGAAGAAATTGCAGAAACCGTTTCAAAATGGACAGGTATCCCAGTTTCGAGAATGCTCGAGTCTGAGCGTGAGAAACTCCTGCATCTTGAGGATGAGCTAAAAAAGCGGGTTGTAGGACAAGACCAGGCAATCACTGCAGTATCCAATGCCATTCGTAGGGCACGCGCAGGATTATCCGATTCGAACAGGCCACTTGGTTCATTTATATTTCTTGGCCCTACGGGTGTGGGCAAAACAGAGCTTGCAAAAACTCTTGCAGAATTCTTGTTTGATACGGAAAAAGCCCTTATCAGGATAGATATGTCAGAATATATGGAAAAATTTGCCGTTTCACGCTTAATCGGAGCACCTCCCGGATATGTGGGATACGAACAGGGCGGCCAGCTTACCGAAGCGGTTCGCAGGCATCCGTATTCTGTTATCTTACTTGATGAGATTGAAAAGGCACACTCGGATGTATTTAACATTCTTCTTCAAGTACTTGATGACGGCAGGCTGACCGACTCAAAAGGCAGGACGGTAGACTTTAGAAATACTATCATTATTATGACTTCAAACATCGGAGGCAGGTACATTTCGGATATCAACGCAATCCCCGGCACAAGAGAATACTCTGCTCAGTATGAAAAAGTCGTCGAAAAGGTGCAGGAAGAAATGAGACATGTATTCAGGCCGGAATTTTTGAATAGAATTGACGAGGTTATCGTCTTTAACCCACTTGATATGAATCAGCTCAGGAAAATCGTGAATATACTCCTTGGGTACACTATACGTAAATTAAAAGGAAAAGACATAAATCTCACAATAACGGATGACGTAAAAGTACTCCTTGCCAACAAGGGGTTTGATCCTATTTACGGTGCAAGACCATTAAGGAGAACCATACAAAAATATCTGGAAAATCCGCTTGCAGAATTTATATTGAGAAATCAGTTCGAACCTCACAGTACAATTGCAGCATATATGGAAAAAGGAGAGGTGAAATTCAAATTAGTGAAATAACATTTACTGAAATAATCAAAAACGAATCAAAAAAGTTTGGTGTGGAGCTCAGCGAACAGGCCCTACATCAAATGCTTGTCCACAAAAATATGCTGATGGACTGGAACAGCACTCGTTTTAACCTCACTGCGATAAACGGCGACAGAGATATTGCTTTAAAGCATTTTGTTGACTCTCTTGCAATATCAAAAGCCGTAAATCTTAATAATGCAAATCTTATAGATATAGGAACCGGAGCAGGTTTTCCCGGTATTCCTATAAAGGTTTCTTTCCCTTCCTTAAAGCTTACACTTCTTGATTCGAAAGAAAAAAAAGCAGCTTTTATAGTGATGCTATTAAGGCGGCTGGAGTTGGCAAATGATGTGCAGCTTCTCGTTACGCGAGCGGAAGGAATAGGTAAGGATACGGGGTTTAGGAATAAATTTGACATTGTTACAATGCGGGGGGTAAGCAAAATACCAGTGAACGTGGAGATTAGCCTGCCTTTACTGAAGAGCGGAGGAAGCCTCGTACTGTGGAAGGGCAAAAAAGATGTGGACAAACTGAATGATTTCAAATCTTTCATAGGTGAAGTAGGCGGAACGGTAAGCAAAATCATACCTTATACGTTAGGGGATATACCACAGGAAAGATTTTTGGTTGTGGTTAAAAAGATAAGGGAAACGCCACATAAATTTCCCCGCACCTATTCTACAATGAGAAAAACATTGAAAAAAAGATGGGGAATATAGAACTCGATTTTTTTGGTGTACCAATTTCTGCGATAATATCATTTTTTTTGCTTGAGTTTTTTTTATTTAACCCTATTTTATATTTTGACAAAGCTATTTTGCTACTTGCATCATTAATTTTATTTATCATAGGTATAATATTTATGAAACTTGCAGGAAAAACAAGCTCGCGTAATAAGGAGGCATATTTTTCCGTTTTTTCAGGATTATTTATTTATTTTGCACTCTTTGAGATACCCATTTTTATTCAGGTAATTACGCTTAAGAATTCCGGTTTTATATTTATCATCTTGTTTCTGTTTTTTATTATCCTGGAAGGCGGAAGCTTTAAAAATATTATAATAAATGCATTTATGCTTCTTCTATTGCTTGCTAAAATGCTTTTCAGCATAAAGGGTAACTTTATGTATTTATCAATTGTAACCGTATCGGCTTTGATCATTGCCGCATATATTGTTTACAAATTCGGCAACAAAAGGATGTTTTTCGAGAAAGAGCTTTTTGCTCAGGCGACACTGTCCGTAGCTACAATCATTGCTATATGGGGATTATGGAGGCTTATAGTATGAAATTACCTATAGTATTGGGTCATAGAGGGGCACGTTTTACGGCCCCGGAAAATAGCATTCCTTCTTTTTTGAATGCGGTAAAGTTTGGTGCCGATGGGGTGGAACTTGACGTGCATCTTACAAAAGATAAAAAACTTGTTGTTATCCACGATTCTACGCTTAGGCGCATTAACGGAAGCAAAACTTTAATAAGAAGTTTAACTCTTAAGGAAATTAAGAACCTTGACATATCCCACCTTATAAAAAAAGGAAGCGAAGAAATTCATATTATCCTAAGCCTGTTTAAATTAGACAGGGAAGGAGAATTTTTTATTCAGATGAACGATGCTACGCGGAACAAAAAATACAGGTATCTTATTGAAATTGCAAACGGCACGGTACGAAAGTTAAAGAGAGTTATTATACGGCGAGAAGGAAAGCTTATAGAAGAAAAAGAATTTTTTTTAAAAACAAAAAGACAGGAAACAGACTTCCACGATGTACATATTCCTATGCTTTCAGAAGCTTTAAGCAATTTAAAAGGAAGCTTTGTCGATATTGAAATAAAAAGGGGTGAAAAATTCTACCCGGGAATAATTGATGCTGTTGTAAAAGAAAGTGAATCATTCGGATACAAAAATATTATGCTGTGCTCATTTAACTATCAAACTTTGAAAGAAATAAAAAGGCGTTACCCTTTTCTCAACGTAAATAGGCTTTATGAAATTTTACTAAATCCGGTAAAAGCATCAAAAGAAGTAGACGGAGCAAATCCGTTTTTTTTGCTCCTTTCGGAAAAAGGAATAACACGCCTGCACAAAAGCGGAAAAACAGTTTATCCGTGGGTTGTGAATAAGGCTAGTGATATAATACGATTCATGGCATACGGAGTAGACGGTATTATCACTGACCGTCCGTTTTACGCAATACAGATAAGGGAACAACTAAGAGAGCTGCTAAATGCATTGGGGTAAGAAAATAACCTTTTCGTTAGTCCTCCTAACCTGCTTTATGTTTCCCCTTTCAAGCACACACTCTGAAATTATTCGCCCTACGGTAAAGGAAAATTATATTATCCTGACAACACAAAACCTTTTACCCGGTGCCGAACTATTTAAAAAATACAGGGAAAAGGATTTTAACGTTTCTATCGTTACTCTTTCCGGTATCGGTTCGAGTGAACCGGAAAAAATCAGGACCTATTTAATAAACCATTTTCGCAATGGATATCTTTTAATTATTGGCAGCGAAAAGACAATCCCCCGTCCTGCTATGTATCCGTCCGAAAAAGTACATACTCATTCTTACAATGGCCCTTCAAAAACAGAAACAGACATTTATTACGGACTGCTATCCGAAAATATTGACAAAGACAGGGATGGTTTCCCCGGTGAATTATGGGACGACAGAATGTCAGTAAAACCTGATTTAATAGTCGGCCGAATTCCTTTTGATACAAATGAAGAAGTAAAAGAGGTATTTGAAAGTACAGTAAATTTTGAGAGTAACCCCCCTGATAAAGCTGTTCTTGCCGCATCTTTTATCTCCTGTCCCGGAGAAGTCTACCAAGGAGCAAAGATTTTCAATGGGGACGGAGCACGCGAGGAAGAGCTTATTTCCCGGATGCTGCCCGTAAAATCAGTAAAACTTTACGACAAAAGTGGTGATTTCCCAACAATTTATAAATGCGAACTTAATCTAACAAAAGAAAATTTTTATAATGCAATAGCAGATAGTGCATTTACGGATTGGGTGGCACATGGTAGCCCTGATGCTGCTTACAATGAAATCTGGCACGATAAAAATCATAATGGAATACCTGATGACGGCTATGAATTCAAGAGTTTCATTTCAAAAGATGACGATTTTACGACAAACGGAATTTTCTTTTCCGGCAGCTGCCTTAACGAGAACGGAAGTAATAATTTAGGATCCGTGTTATTGAAAAAAGGCGCAGTATCTTTTGTAGGTTCTACGGAAATAAGTTTTTCCCCGTCTTATTTTACAAAAAAGAACGACGGGGGAACAGGCAGCATGAATTATTATTTTGTAAAAAACCTTGTAAACGGTGAAACAGTTGGGCAAGCACTTTATAATTCCTTTGAATATTTTTTTAACAACCTTCTGTTTAACGACATAGAGGATCCGTGTGAAGGGAGCTTAATGGATATTTATGATTACAATATTTATGGAGATCCTGCACTTAGATGGAACTTCAAAAAGGAAAAAACAACAGATGATGTAATTTCTAAAAGTGGTAAATCACCGGTTTCAATAGATATTACCGGAAATAGGAAAATCACAATAAATCTTGGTATTCCAAAGGAGGAAAATTTGTTTATGTTATTTCCGGCAAAAAATATTTTTATTACAAATGTATCCGATAAATCTGCAATTATTGACAATACATTCGGGATTATACGGCTAAATGGTTCGTCCGGAAATATTATAATAAGAGGCATAGCAAGAGGTACTATAAACAGCATGATTCGAGTAACGGATTCCTACGGCACTAATTATAGAAGTATCAACGTTAACGGTTACAATATAAAGGATTTTAATTTTGATGGCATAGTAAATAATACAGACTTTAGCATACTTTCCAATTCTTTTGGCAGAACATATATGGACAAAGGTTTTGATGCCTTCTGCGATTTGAATTACGATCACAAGATAGACGGTCTGGATTTATTCCGTTTTTTGTTTCCATAAATTGTGAATTTGTAATTGAAAACCCAAAAACAGCATTATTTACAAATGCAACTTTGGAAAACAGATATAAATACCTATCACAATTTTTGCATAAGCATAAAATAAATGCAAATATAACAGATTTATATAAAGTCATATTTTGCTTACCCAAAATCATCAATCTATTATAAC
>CAYYKP010000050.1:0-7630 GCA_964468055.1 uncultured Caldisericales bacterium | reverse complement strand
CCTTCTGAGCTCTCCATAGGGAAGTGCCTTTGCAATAGTGTATGCTCTGCTATGTAGATTAAACATTTTAAGCAGATTCATCGCTTCTTCATGCAATTTTTCCTCTTCTTCTTTAAACTTCTTATTT
The DNA here is from genome assembly GCA_964468055.1 of uncultured Caldisericales bacterium. Taxonomy (GTDB): domain Bacteria; phylum Caldisericota; class Caldisericia; order Caldisericales; family Caldisericaceae; genus S016-85. The sequence continues at coordinate 7,503 of CAYYKP010000050.1, read as the reverse complement.
CTCATTATAGAATCATATATTCCATACCCTATTCTGAAATGTCCTGCGATACGAATATTATCGAATACGGTAAGATTGTTAAAAACACGTAAATTCTGAAATGTTCTTGCAATACCCTTTCCAACGATTGCATGTGGCTTATATTTTATGATATCTTCCGTTATATATTTATCGTTCTTTTTTTGCCTGAGATAGATATGTCCTTTAGTTGGCATATATACTCCGGTTATCAGATTGAATATTGTTGTTTTCCCTGCGCCATTCGGGCCAATTAATCCCCAAATTACACCCTCGGGAAGTTCCATATCAAAATCATGTACGGCACGTAACCCTCCAAAATAATGTGTTACGTGATCAACCTTAAGCACCGTGCTTTGCATTTTCATCCTCCTCTTCAGGAATGAGCACGTTAAATTCTATACCACCCATAAGCCCGTTTGTTTTGTATAACATTGTTGCGATAAGTAAAACTGCATATATTACCATTCTCCATTCGGGTCCCACGGGAAAAGTTGTAACTGAATTTAATTTGTCCAGTCCAAATCGCAAGCCCTCCGAAAGGAATGTAAGTCCTATTGCAGCAACAATAGATCCGCTGATGCTTCCTATACCGCCTACGTATACCATAATAAGTACATATATCGTTGCCATAAAACCAAACTGAAGCGGATTAATATACTGTACGAGGTGAGCAAGCAATCCTCCGCCAATTCCGGCAAAAAATGCGCCAATGGTAAATCCAATTACTTTGTATCTTGTTGTATCTACTCCAACGAGCTCGGATGCCACTTCATCTTCTCTTATAGAAAGGAATGCTCTTCCTATCGATGAATAAATAATATTTCTCATAATAATTACCGAAAGAACTGTTGCGATAAGAACGAATGTAAAAGTTGAGAACCGTGGTATACCGGGAATTCCCCTTGGTCCGCCTACAAAACTTATACTGTTTATCGTAACACGTATGATTTCTCCGAAAGCAAGTGTAACAATTGCCAGGTAATCACCTCTTAATCTTAACGTAGGAAGGCCTATGAGAAAACCGATAAACGCTGCTGCTATTCCTCCCAATAGCAGTGCTCCAATAAATGCCAGATATGCAACGGTACCATGTGAAGGAAGTTTCCATATAAGTGTTGTAAGTGTTGCACTGGTGTATGCGCCTATTGCCGCAAAACCCATATGTCCGATTGAAAACTGACCTGTGAAACCATTAATAAGATTTAAACTTACAGTGAGAATTACAAATATAAGAGATACGTTTACAACATGCATCCAATAATTATTCATCAGCCCAAATTTATTTAACGGGTATAGAATAACCCAGAAAACGAATGTACCCATAACAATTTTTCCATTTCTGCTTTTGAAAAAAGAAATAATGTTTTGTAATATGTTTTTTTGATTCTTTTTGCTCATACTTTTTCTCCTGTTTTCTTTCCCAATAAGCCTTGAGGCAAGAATATTAAAACAAGTATAAGTATTGCATACGCAATTCCTTCGCCAAGTATGGAGTTAATTGCTGTTCCGAACACCTCTGCAAAGCCCATTATGTAACTCCCTAACATTGCACCCGGCACACTTCCAATACTACCCAATACTGCTGCTATGAACGCTTTTAACCCTGGAATAATACCCATATAAGGGTTGATTCTCGGGTATGTAATTCCTGTAAGTAGTCCTGCTGCACCTGCAAGTGCACCACCGATGATAAAGGTCAGATCAATAATTTTTTCTATATCTATGCCCATAAGCCTTGCCGCATCTTTATCCTGTGCAGAAGCTCTCATTGCGATACCGATACGTGTGTATTGCACAATATATGTGAGAATTATCATTAACGTTACTGCGATAACAATGTTAACAATCTGGTAATTTGTGAGGATTGCCCCCCATACATGATATGTTTTTTCCGGTATTAATTGACTCTGCGGAAATGCTCTGTAGGACGGTCCGATGGCAGGTATTGCGGATGATGTATATTCAAGGAACATTGAAACGCCTATTGCGGTAATCAGTGCGGAAAGCCGTGGCTTATATCTCAAAGGCTTGTATGCTATCCTATTTGAAAGAAATGCGACCACTGCTCCTGCTGTCATACTGATAATAAGAACAATAATGACGTTTGGATGTTCCTTCCTCGCCGATGAAAACATTACGGCAAAGTATGCGGCATATGCACCTATCATATAGAAATCGCCGTGTGCAAAATTGATGAGTTTTATAATACCGTACACAAGCGTATATCCGATTGATATCAGGGCGTATATACTGCCAAGCTGGATACCATTTATTATCTGCTGTAAGTTAAAAATTCCGCTCATTTAGTTTCCTCCTTTAAAAACAGAGGGGTTTTGCCCCCTCTGTTTTCTTTCACTGTCTACGGATTAATCGTTGTTACGTAAACTTCTTTACCGTTTTCAATTTTTAATACAACAGCACTCTTTATGGGGTTTCTATTCGCATCAAATTTAATATGCCCCGTTACGCCTTGATAATCAATATTTTTTAAGGCATCTTTAATTTTTACACCGTCTGTTGAGCCTGCTTTTTGTATTGCATTTAGTAATACATTCATTGCATCATACCCAAGTGCAGCAAGTGCATCAGGAGCTTCTCCATATTTATCCGTATACGTTTTTACGAAATTCTGTACTTCCGGACGTTTATCATCTTTGGAGAAGTGATTTGTAAAGTAACAGTTTTCTACAGCAGCTCCGCCAATTTTTACAAGGTCCGGTGAATCCCATCCGTCGCCACCTACAATTGGGCCTGTAAATCCAAGTGAGCGTGCCTGCTTTGCGATAAGTCCGTCATCGTTATAATAATTAGGCGAATAAATTATGTCAGGTTTCTGATTAAGAATTTTTGTAAGCTGTGCATTAAAATCCGTTGCTCCGGTTGCATAACCTTCGTATGATACAACTGTTCCACCAAGTTTTTCAAACCCTTTTTTAAAGAACTCGGCAAGGCCTGTGTTATAATCCTGTCCGATGTCATAAATAACGCCTGCCTTTTTAGCTTTAAGATTTTCGTAAACAAATTTTGCTGCGACTGTACCCTGAAACGGATCAATAAAACAAGCCCTAAAAATATAATCTCCCTGTTCCGTTACTTTCGGATTTGTAGAAGTTGGTGTAATCATGGGAATACCTGCACGCTGTGCGATAGGTGCACCCGCAAGCGAACAAGAGCTTGTAACAGAGCCTGCAATTGCAACAACGTGGTTATTATTGATTAATTTGGAGAATGCATTTGCTGCCTCTGTAGGATCTGCCTTATCGTCTTCAAATATCATTTTTACCTGTCGTCCGGATACGCCACCTTTTGCATTCCACTCTTCTAAAGCCATTTCGTACCCCTGTTTGGTAGACTTACCGAATGTTGCTGCTGGTCCTGTTACGGGAGCAACGCCACCAATTAAAATTGGTCCCTCATTAGTTGGCTTACTGCTTTCACCGCATCCTGTTAATACCGTGCCAAATAGCGCAGTAACAAGAAGCAATGAAATAAGCACTAAAATCGTTTTTCTCTTTCTCATTCTTTTACCTCCTTTTATTTTTGGTATATAAATTGTAGTTAGTATATCAGAAATGCATAAACAAGTCAAGAGAATGTATAAAAATTATAAAGTGTCGCTTAACTCATATTTTATAATGGTTTTTTGCCTCATTGAAAAAAAATTCTATCCTGCTACAATTCTATTGATGGATAATGATGGCAGATTTGTTTCCAAAGAGGAACTGAGAAAAAGGAAAGCGCAGAATTTCCTGTACTTACTTTCCGCAAAGAGTTTATTGGAAGAATTATTTAGCACACAGGGTCCGTTCTCTGTATCGTTCATAGATAAAGACGGTGTTGTGCTTCTTGTTATGGGTGACGAAAAGAGTAAGATATTTGAGGAAGGTCTTGTAATAGATGAATCATTGGGAAACAGTGCAAGTTTTACTGCTTTACATAAAAAGAAAGCAGCTGAAGTAGAGGCTAAAGCTCATGATAAACCTCTTTCCGAGTGGTCTTGTGCTGCTGCTCCCATATTAAACAAAGAAAAAGAATTATCCGGTGTTCTTAGCTTAACCGTTCAACGGAGTAGCTACCCTCATTATGCGGTAGGGCTTGTATCTGCGCTTGCAAAGGCGGTGGAAAATGAGGTGAAACTCGAGAAGTTACTGGAAGAGGTGGAATTTTCCAGGCAGTACACGGAAGTAATAAGTGAGGGAAGTCAGGATGGTATACTGGTGCTTGATGCTAATGCTAAGGTTCTGTATATAAATGAAACGGGAGCGGAGATACTACGTGTAAAAAGAAAACAGGCAATTGGAAAGGATGTTTCGGAAATTGTAGATTTTACTCCTGTTATATTAAAAGTATTTAAAAGTCATAAAGGATATGTCGATAAAGAGTTTATAATAGATAGTCCTTCCAGGGGATTGCTGCACTTTATAAAAACTGCTGTTGTGCTTAGGGATAGTGAGGGAGACTTTGCTGGAGTTGTAGATTTTTTTAGGGAAATAAAGCGGGTAAGAAAATTTGTTACCGGGTATATCGGGGCAGAATCACATTTTACTTTTCATGATATTATTGGGAAAGATAGCCGATTCAGGAACTCAGTACGCATTGCAAAAATTGCTGCACATTCGGGTTCCTCTGTGTTAATTACCGGGGAAACGGGCACAGGGAAAGAGATGTTTGCGCAAGCAATACATTTTGAGAGTAGTTATTCAAAAGGGCCGTTTGTTGCTCTAAACTGTGGTGCGGTTCCAAGAGATCTTGCAGAAAGTGAATTTTTTGGATATGAGCCCGGTGCTTTTACGGACGCTTCAAAAAATGGACATCCCGGTAAGTTTGAACTTGCAGATAGCGGCAGTCTTTTTCTGGATGAAATTGAAGAATTGCCTCCTGCCATACAGACAAAGCTTCTCAGGGTTATAGAGAATAAAGTTATTACAAGGGTTGGCGGCACAAGGCCTCTTAAGGTAAATGTAAGAATTATTTCTGCAACGAACAAAGATTTGAATAAATTGATAGAAGATAACAATTTTCGAAGGGATTTATACTATAGGCTAAATGTAATACAGATTAAAATACCTCCTCTTCGTGAAAGAGCAGAAGATATTCCTTTACTTATAAAACATTTCTTAAAGAATTTTAGTAAGGAATTTGAAAAGGATATCAGTAATATTGATAAATCATTTATAGAGCCACTTATGCGATATAGATTTCCGGGAAATGTACGCGAACTTCAAAATATAGTGGAGCGTGCGGTAAATATAGCAGAAGGAAATACTCTTACTGAGGTACACCTTCCGGAATATGTTTTAATTAATGAAAAAAGAGAAACAGGTTTTGAAGAAACAAAAAGAAAAGTTGTAGAAAAAGTTCTGAGAGAAAGTAGTTTTAACATCTCTCTTGCGGCAAAAAAGTTGGGTATTTCGCGCCCTACATTATATAAGCTCATCAAACAGTTCAGTATTATTAAATAGTGTAAAAATATTTTACACTATTTACAAGAATGTAAAAACATTTTACACTATTACAAAACGCCTAAGTATAAAAGGCTTCTGAGTATTCATTACTTCGTATACTTAAAGTTTGGCACAGTTTTTGCACTTAAAGGTGGAAACAAAATTTTTCGGAGGTGAATATGGGATACTCAAAGGATTTTTTGCAAGACTTGTATCGCACTATGGTGCGAATAAGAGTATTTGAGAAGAAGGCCGAGGAGCTTTTTTTGCAAGGTAAACTGCCTGGGTTTATCCATCTTTATATCGGGGAGGAAGCAATTGCATCCGGGGCTATGGCTAACCTGAAAAAAGACGATTACATTACCTCTACGCATAGAGGGCATGGTCATATGATTGCAAAAGGTGCAAACATCAATAAAATGATGGCCGAGCTTTTTGGAAGAGAAACAGGATATTGCAAAGGAAAAGGTGGATCTATGCATATTGCGGATCTTTCCGTAGGAGTTTTGGGAGCAAATGGAGAGGTTGCGGGAGGATTGCCTATTGCATCAGGCGCAGGTATGGGAATAAAACTGAAGAAAACCGACCAGGTTGTAATTACTTTCTTTGGCGATGGTGCCTCAAACAGAGGTGCATTCCACGAAGCGTTAAACTGGTGCTCAATTTATAAATTACCCGTGATATTTCTTAACGAGAACAATCAGTTTGCATCAACTGAACGTGTGCAAGAAACTACATCCGTAGTAAATATTGCGGATAGAGCAATAGGTTATAACATTCCCGGTGTCTCAATAGACGGAAATGACGTTATTGCAGTTTATGAAACCGTAAACGAAGCTGTTAAGCGCGCCAGAGAAGGTGGCGGGCCTACATTAATAGAGGCAAAAACGTATAGAATAAAAGGGCATTTTGTAGGAGATCCTACTCTTTACCGTCCGAAACAGGAGGCAAAAGAACATTGGGCAAACGAACCGATCGGCCTTTTTGAGAAACGGCTTAAAGAAATGGGAATGCTTAGTGACAATGAAAAGGAAACAATATGGGATGCAGCGCATAAAGAAGTGAACGATTCGGTAAAATTTGCGGAGAGCAGTGCATATCCTGCACCTGAAGAGGCACTCACCGACCTTTTCACAGACGATACGGGATATGATTACTAAAGGAGGTTTGCGATGAGACAAATAACATTCTCAGAAGCACTTGGAGAAGCAATGTATGAGGGCATGGAAAAAGACCCTACTATTTTTACGTATGGAGAAGATATAGCTAAACAGGGTGGAATTTTTGGTGCATATAAATCTCTACTTGGCAAATTCCCTGACAGAGTTATAGATACTCCTATCTCGGAAGAAGTAATATTTGGTTCCGCACTTGGTGCGGCACTTGTCGGTATGAGGCCTGTGGCGGAATTTCATTTTGCGGACTTCTTATTTACCGGAATGACTGCGATTGCAAATCAGATTATGAAAATCAGATATATGACTGGCGGACAGGCAAAACCACACCTTATTCTAAGGGGACCGGATGGTATTTCAAAATCTGCTGCAGCACAACATTCGGAATCCATAGAAACTATTTTTATGCATGTTCCCGGAATTAAAATAATGATTCCTTCTACTCCTTATGATATGAAAGGACTTTTTAAAACAGCATTGAAATCCGACGACCCGGTAATCTGTTTCGAGCATAAAATGCTATACGGTTTGAGAGGGCCTGTTCCGGAGGAGGAATACTATATACCATTCGGTAAAGCGGATGTAAAGAAAGAAGGGAAAGATGTAACGGTTGTTACAACGTCACGAATGGTACACGAATCTTTGAAAGCAGCGGAAACGTTGAGAAAGGATGGTATAGACGTAGAAGTGATAGATTTACGAACGCTGGTACCATGGGATAGAGAAGCAGTGCTCGAATCGGTAAAGAAAACACATCATCTTGTTGTTGCACATGAAACATGGAAACGTGGAGGATGGGGTGCTGAGGTTGCTTCTGTTGTACAGGAAGAAGTGTTTGACTACCTTGATGCGCCGATTCTTAG
>CAYYKP010000049.1:0-7915 GCA_964468055.1 uncultured Caldisericales bacterium | reverse complement strand
AGTAGTTCCGCCGCAATAATATGTTGAACGTTTTTAAGCACCTTTTTTGCTTTCAGTACACTGTTCATACCCATGCTGACATGATCCTCCTGATCGGCCGAAACAGGAATGGAATCTACACTGGCAGGATGTGCAAGAATTTTATTTTCCGATGCAATTGCAGCCGTGGTATACTGTACAATCATCATTCCGGAATTTAAGCCCGATTGTTTTACAAGAAATGCAGGAAGTCCGCTCAGAGATGGATTTAAAAGTCTGTTTATTCGACGTTCACTGATGCTGCCAATTTCAGAAAGCACAATACTGAAGTGATCCATGGCAAACGCAACGGGCTCAGCATGGAAATTACCCCCTGATATTACATCCCCATCTTCCGCAAATACAATAGGATTATCTGTTACCGCATTAAGCTCTTTCAGCATAATATTTTCGGCATATCTCAGCCCTCCCAGTACCGCACCGTAAACAGACGGTATACAGCGCAATGAATATGCATCCTGCACCCTATCAGTGGAATTTACAAGCTTACTTCCGTTAATTTCACCCAAAATAATTTTTGCTACTTCTTTCTGCTCGTCATATCCTCTCACTTCCTGCACACGTAAATCAAAAGCTTCTTTTCTTCCTCTCAAAGCCTCAAGCGCAAGTGCGGCAGCTTTTAAAGAAGCATTAACCAAATAAAACGCTTTTCTCAAAAGCACCGCAGATATGCCTGATTCTACAGCGGTTCCGTTTATCAGAGCAAGCCCTTCCTTTGCCTTTAACCCGTTAAGAGGTACGAAATGCAAATAATCTTTAACATCTGAAAAATTCCTTACAGTGCCTTTATAAAACACCCTGCCTTTTCCTATAAGCAGCAGCGAAATATGTGCAAGAGGGGCAAGATCTCCCGATGCACCCACCGAGCCATAAGAAGGAACGTAAGGATAAATCTTCTTATTTAGCAATTCCACAAGTTTTTCTATTACGATACGCCTTGTTCCGGAGTAACCCTTTGCCAGAGAGTTTATACGCACCGCAATACCTGCCCGCACATCTTCCTCAGAAAGAGGGTCGCCCATTCCGGATGCATGACTCATAAGTAAGTTTTCCTGAAGTTTTTCTATATCTTCTTTTGGAATAGTACGATTGTATAGACTACCAAAACCCGTTGTAACACCGTAAATTACTTTGCCTTCACGTGCAATATTTTCAATAAACTCTGCGGCACGATCAATATTCCGATACGTTTCTGCAGACAATGAAACTTCTTCAAAAAATGATGCAATTCTTTCTATTTCTTTTAAAGAAAGTGATTCACCGTTAATTTTTATCATAAAATTTTCTAATTGCCTCCTCCGTCTCCTTTAGACTTCTGATAAACAGATTAGTGCCCGGATCCGTAACATGAGGTACGTAAAGCAGAGGATTCACTCCCGCATTCTGCGCACCAATAAAATCAATCTTTCCGGAATCTCCTATATGTACTGTTTCTTCAGGCTCGATACAAACTCTTTCACAGGTAAGCAGAAATATTTCTTTGTCCGGCTTTCTCATACGAACCTCATCCGAGAATGTCAGTATATCAAAGAAACATAGAAGTCCTTTATCTTTTAAAATCTTTTGTAATACCCTTCCGGGTACTCTGCCCGTATTTGATATTAAGGCAAGTTTATAATGCTCTTTCAGTTTCCCAAGCGTTATTGCCAAATCATCTTCGGTAAGCATAGGCGTTTTGACAAGTGCTTCTTCTTCATATTCTTTTAAAATTGCCTCGAATTGTTCTTCGGTAGGTTGTATTCCAAGCTTGTCCAACAAATATTCAATCTGAGATTCAGGGAAAATCGCCCATCTGTTATCTTTTGAAGGGTTTTTAAAACTATGAACAAGTTCCTTAAAAAAATCTATTATAATAGGATTATAAGTTTTGTTAACACCCAACGTTTTTACAATAAAATTCGTACGTTCCAGGTCACGTTCCCGCTCCATTTTACCACCATCGGTTATTAACGTATCCCATAAGTCCAAAGAAATTAGTTTAATCATTTCGAATACTCCTTCTCAAATCTCTTGATATCTTCAGTTTTTCCAACGAGGAAGAGCGTATCGTCCTCCAATATCGTTTCATCCGCAGGCGGAGAAACAATTACATCTGAATTGCGTTTTACCGCAATGACAGTAATACCAAATTTGTTTCTCAGAGAAAGATCTTTTAGAGTATATCCCGCAAGCTTTTTAACTGCTTTGAATTCCACTAAGTCAACTTCTTTGGATATAGAAATATAGTCTAGAATATTTGTTGATGCAATTTTATTTGCGATTCGTATCCCCATATCTTGCTCAGGAAAAACTACATCTTTAATCCCGATTTTTTTGACAACTCTTCCGTGAATTTCACTGCTTACCTTTACGATAATATTCTTTACGTTGAGCTCCTGAAGCACAAGCGAAACAAGAATATTCGACTGTACGTCTCCTATAGCAACAACTACAGTCCCGCAATTTTTTATACCCGCAGCAGCAAGCGCCTCCGGATCCGTTGCCTCAACTACTTCCGCAAAACTTACATCATCTTTAATTTCTTCGACAAGCGACATATCTTTGTCTATCGCAAGTACTGGAAACCCAAGCAGTTCAAGATGTCTTGCAACAGATGAACCAAACTTGCCCAGCCCAATTACACCAAATTGTTTTTTCATTATGATACCTCCTTAACCAATTGCTACTTCTCCGTGAGGATATTCGACTTTAGGGGGCTTCTTTCTGCCAATCATACTTAAAACAAAACTTATAGGCCCCACTCGTCCGACAAACATCGTTGCCATAATGACAATTCTGGATACATCGGAAAGATGAGGCGTAATGCCAGTAGAAAGACCTACTGTTCCAAATGCCGAAAATACCTCAAAGAGTACTTGTAGTAATGTAAATTTATCTTTTTCTACAGTCAAGATGATAATAGTAGATGCCACTATCACAAATATGGCAAATCCTACAATAAATACAGCCCTTGCCACCGTTTCCTTATCAATAGTGCGTCCGAATATCACAACCCTCTGTTTGCTTTGTACCGCTTTCATAACAAAAACTATAAATATCACAAACGTGGTAGTCTTTATACCGCCTGCAGTACCACCGGGGGAACCCCCTATAAACATCAAAATCATTAATACAAACAATGTTGCCTGATGTAAGCCTGACATGCTTACAGTATTAAAACCAGCCGTTCTTGCGGTAACCGATTGAAAAAATGCAGCAAGAATTTTGCCTCTAAGCGGAAGATGTGCAATAGAATTAGTATTATTCCATTCAAGCAGAAGGAAAAGCCCTGCACCTATCAAAATGAGGTAGAATGTAGCACGCAAAACAATTTTCATATGTAGGGAAAAGTGTTTTCTATTTTCTCTTGTGTAGGGATGTATAAACTGCCATAACACATAAAACCCGATTCCGCCCGCCACAATAAGAGTCATAACGGTAAGGTTTACAGTAAGATCATTTGCATATCCCTTAAAACTTTGAAAACCGCCCATAATATCAAAGCCTGCGTTACAAAATGCCGAAACAGAATGAAATATTCCCATTTCAGCTGCCCTCCAAAAGGGGTATACGTGCATAAAACGCAGTGTAAGAACAATGGCCCCCATGCCTTCAAAAAAAGCAACAAGAGCAAACGTTATTTGCATGAAACTCATAATTCCGGAAAGATGTGAAACATTTAAACCTTCTTTAAGCGCTACCCTGTGCCCGAGAGATACTCTTCTGTTGAAAGCAAGCAGAAAAAACGTAGCAATTGTCATATATCCCAATCCGCCAAACTGAATGAGCAGAAGAACGACAAGCTTTCCCCACCCTGACCAGAATGTACCGGTATCCACTACAACAAGCCCTGTCACACACACGGCAGATGTTGCAGTAAAAAATGCAGTGATAGGATTAGTAAAAGTGTGAGAAGCATTGGCAAACGGAAACATCAGTAGAATTCCACCGGCTATTATAAGCCCGAGAAAGCTTAGGACAACAATCCTGATGGGTGTGAGCTTCTTTTTAATCATTTTTATGCTTTTTTAAGTGCAATTTTGTAAGTTGCCTCATTTACTTTTACTTCTTTTTCGATAGATGGATTTACAATTGTACCGATGGACACAGCAAGGGTTTCTTTCATGATGTAATCTTCAAACAATTTAACGGCATCATCAAGCGGTTCTATTGAAAGCACAATACGATCGGAAATATCAAATTTGGTTTCTTTTCGCAGATTCTGAATGGCATGTATCAACTCGCGTGCCGTGCCTTCTTTTAGCAACTCATCAGTCAAAGCAGCATCAAGAAATACGAAATATCCTTTATCCACTGTCCCAACATAGTTATCTTTGCCCTCAATATCAAACATTATCTCATTTTTTGAAAGTTCTACCGTTTCTTCACCCAGATTCACAGAAATTTTTCCGGTATTTACAAACTCAAACCCTTTATCCGGGCTGTTCAACGCCTTTGCTATTAGGGGAAGTTTTTTACCGTACATTTTTCCCAGAACAGGCAAGTTAGGTTTTAACGAAACCGTGCAGAAACGGGAAATATCATCTGTAAGCTCTACATCCTTTATGTTAAGCTCTTCTTTAATCACAGCTTTATTTTCCGCGATTACTTTTCTTTCTTCTTCGTTCTTCAAATATACTACAACTCGTGAAAGCGGCTGCCGCACCCTTATCTTTGATTTCTTTCTTGCGGAACGTGCCAGAGATGTCACACTTATGAGGAGTTCCATATCACTGATCAGTTTCTCGCTTATCAGTTTCTCATTCGGAAGCGGATAATCCTCAAGATGCACACTCTCCTTAGCATTGCTATCCACGTTTACCACAAGATTCTGATAAAGACTTTCCGAAAGGAACGGAACGAATGGTGCAAGCATTATAGTAAATTTTCTCAATACTTCGTACAGGGTAAAATATGCAGAGAGCTTATCACTGTCATTTTCACTCTTCCAAAATCTTCTGCGTGAACGCCTTACATACCAATTGGAAAGTTCATCTACAAATGACTGCATTTCTCTTGTAGCAGGGGTAATATCAAAATGCTCCATATTTTCTATAACACTTTTGTTTAATGACTCGAGCTTTGCAATAATCCATCTATCAAGAAGAGTCCTTTTTTCAACAGGTATGTATTCAGCTTCAAACGGATTAAATTTATCAATATTAGAATAGAGCGCAAAGAATGAATAAACATTTCTAAGAGGAATAATAAATCCCTTTAGTGCATCATTTACCACATTTGGCCCGAACCTACGGGGTGTCCATGGAGGTGATGCCGTATATATAGACCATCTAAAAGCATCTGCACCTTGCTTATTCAAAATCGTCCACGGATCTATAACATTACCTTTGGATTTGCTCATTTTCTGTCCCTTTTCATCCAAAACCAGCTCAAGGCACATCACATTTTTATAAGGAGACTGATTTTTTATCAAAGTAGAAATAGCAATCAGCGAGTAGAACCAACCTCTTGTCTGGTCAATGCCTTCGGTAATAAAATCCGCAGGAAAATTCTCTTCGAATTCCTCCTTGTTTTCAAAAGGATAATGCCACTGCGCATACGGCATTGAACCTGAGTCGAACCACACATCTATTACTTCGGGGACTCTTTCCATTACACCGCCGCATTTGGGGCACCTGATATGAATGTCATCTACATACGGCTTATGAAGTTCAATATTTTCGGGCACATCCTCTATCGCTCTTTCTCTAAGTTCTGCTATACTGCCAATTGACTCTTTATGACCGCATTCCTTGCACACCCAGATATTTAGAGGAGTACCCCAGAAACGTTCTCGTGAGAGAGCCCAATCTTTAATATTATCAAGCCATTTGCCAAATCTGCCGTGTTTAATATGTTCAGGATACCAGTTCACGGTTTCATTATTTGCAAGCAAGTTGTCTTTTACGCTTGTAATATCTATAAACCACGATTTTTTAGCATAATAAATAAGAGGAGTACCGCATCTCCAGCAGAAAGGATAATCATGCTCGTATAATTCTTTTTTAAATAAAATTCCTCTCTCTTTTAAGTCCTTTATGATAAGAGGGTCTGCTTTTTTCACAAACATCCCCTTCCACGGACCTGCTGTAAGATTTCCTTCCAGGTCCACAAGCTGAACAAACGGAAGTCCATATTTCTGCCCCATTCTCAGATCGTCTTCGCCGAAAGCAGGCGCCATATGTACAAGGCCCGTACCTTCGTTTGCAGTAACAAAATCACCTATTACGACTTTAAATCCATTCTCTTTTTCTTCATCCGAAAGATTTGCAAAGCTATACAAAGGTTCGTATTTTATACCCTCGAGTTCTTTCGGCGTTATCTTTTTCAATATTTTATAATCTTTCCCGAGCAGGGCCTCGGCGCGTGTATCCGCAACAATTAACTTTTCTTCGTTATATTCGACAAGAAGGTATGTAAAATCCGGACTAATTGCAGCTGCCACATTCGAGGGAAGCGTCCAGGGAGTTGTTGTCCACACAAGCAACGAAGTGTCAGGGTACCTTTCATCTTTTATTTTAAAACGTACGTATACTGAGGGGTCTTTTACTTTTTTATACCCCAATGAAACCTCATGAGAGGAAAGTGTAGTGCCACAGCGCGGACAGTAGGGTACAACCTTACGTCCTTCATAAAGAAGCCCTTTATCGAATATTTGTTTCAGAATCCACCAGACAGTTTCAAGGTATTTATTATTATACGTGAAGTATGCATTTTTCATATCCAGCCAGAAGCCAATACGATTCGTTATGGTTTCCCACTCTTTTTCATACTTCATTACGCTTTCCTTGCATAGCTTGTTAAATTTTTCCACTCCATATTCCTCAATCTCTTTTTTCGTATGAATGTTGAGCATTTTTTCTACTTCAATTTCAACGGGTAATCCCTGGGTATCCCACCCGCCACGTCTTGGCACATAATATCCGGTAAGAGATTTATACCGCAACACGGTATCTTTAAGTACTCTGGACAATCCATGATGAACACCGGGCATCCCGTTAGCAGTAGGAGGGCCCTCAAAAAAAACATATCTTTTATGACCTTTACGTATATCCAGGCTCTTTTCGAAAATATTTTTTTCTTTCCAATATTTAATTATTTTTTCCTCTTCCAAAGGAACATTCGCTATATTTCCAAGGCTTTTAAACATTAAAATCCACTCCTTTCACAATAGTTTACTCACAAATATATAAAACAAGTATAAGAGGTTAAATAGATTAGTCAAGATAAACATATAAATTGCAACTTTAAGCTTTACAAATTTGTGTTAAATCTTCCGTTACAGAACCATCAACCGGGCGACGGTAAGGTAAACACTGGCAAAGCAAATCGTACACATTCAGCCTTTATTTCTCATGTAATAATAAATATATTCCTGTGCATAACCGGCAAATTTGCCGAAAAGTGTACGTGATTCTTTTGCAACCTTTTGAGTAGTGCCAGAAATTCCAAATAGCTGTTCCATACCACGTTTTATCCACACATCCACAGGAAATGCAGAAAGTTCATCCATGGAAAACAACATAATACAGTGAGCAACCTTTATCCCCACTCCTTTTATCTTCATCAAAGCCTTTACTTTTTCTTCGAATGGCAACATTGCGATCTGTTCCATCTTAGCTTCGTCATAATTCTCTATAAACTCCCTGAACCATTTTTCTCTGAAACCAAGCTTCAGCGATTTTATGTCACTGTCAGAAAGCCTCCTCAGCTCACTGCTTTTGGGAAAAAGATAAAATTTGCCGTAGATTGTTTCCACGGTATTCCCCACAACCTCAGAAAGTGTATTTAATCTGCGCCGAATAAGAGGAATCGCACTCTGCACTGAAAACATAAAAGATATGGTTGTTTCAAAAGGGCGCTGACGCATAATGCGAATTCCCAGTGTGCTGTCTAT
>CAYYKP010000048.1:0-8095 GCA_964468055.1 uncultured Caldisericales bacterium | reverse complement strand
CTATCATAAAGAATTCAAGGGCATTTGTTCCAATAAGGCTTGTTGCCGAGGAATTCGGAGCAAAGGTGGGCTGGGATAATGCAACACGAACTGTAACAATCCAGGCCAATTCTACTACTATAAAGCTTGTAATCGGAAGTACTGCCGCATATGTAGGAAACAAAAAGTATACTTTGGATTATCCTATATTTATAGCTCCACCCGGAAGAACAATGGTGCCAATTCGTTTTGTTTCCGAATCTCTTGGGCTTTTGGTATTCTGGGATGCTGCAGGAAGACAGATCTACATTTCTTCTCCCACTCATGTAAAATCTCCGGGTGTTACCGATAGTGAGATAACAATCGGAACATTCCAGGCACTTTCAGGTCCGGTTGCACCAATTGGTATTGCAGTATCACATGGCATGCAGGCATATTTTAATATGATAAATGAACAAGGCGGAATATATGGAAGAAAGATAAATCTTATTATTCGTGACGATCAGTTTAATCCTGCAAAGACGGTACTTGAGACAAAAAGACTCGTAGAACAAGACCATGTTTTTGCTATTGTAGGAGGCCTTGGAACACCGGGATGTCTTGCTGTTACGGATTATCTCGAAAACAAAGGTGTACCATTTATTTATCAAGGTTCCGGTTCTTCAAAGTTTGCATTCCCACCCAAAAAATACATTTTCTCTGTGCAACCTAACTACCTCAATGAAGGCCAGATTATGGTGAAATATGCACTTAATGACTTAAAAGCTAAAAATATCGCTGTTATATACGAAGATGACGATATTGGAAACGAAGGGCTTGAAGGCGTAAAAAAAGGTATTGATAAATTTGGCGGCAAACTCGTAACATCTATTGGGTTCCCGTTAACTGAAACTGATTTTACTTCTTATATTTTAAAATTACAACAAGCTAAACCTGACGTTGTAATAGTATATGCACTATTGCGTCCTGCCACTGCGATTTTGAAAACTGCCCGGAATTTAGGGCTTGATACAAAGTTTATGACAACTTATCCGAATGCTGATCCTGTATTCATTCTTCTTTCCGGTGGTGCCGCAGAAAATGTTTACGTTGCCGCATGGGTAGATATAACTAATACAAAGGATCCCGGAGTTGTAAAATTCTTTACTGCAATGCAGAAGTATTATCCGAAAGAGAAAGGCGTTGCTTATGCAGCAGCCGGATGGATTGCAGCCGAAGTATTTACGGAAGCATTGAGAAGAGCAGGTGCTCCTCCAACGAGGGAGAGACTTGTATGGGCGCTTGAAACATTTAAACATTGGAATGGCGATCTTGCAAAAGATATCACATACGGGAAGACCGAAAGAGCGGGAAAATACTCAATGTATTTCCTTCAAGTAAAAAATGGGAAATTTGTAAAGGCTTCTTCCTGGATAAACATTTACGAAGACAAACCATAAAATGCTAAAGCTAAAGGACATTACTGTACAATTTGGAGGACTTATTGCAGTTTCTGCCTTTAGTATGGTTGTAAGAGAAGGAGAAATACACTCTCTCATCGGACCTAACGGGGCAGGGAAGACTACTGCTATGAATTGCGTAAGCGGTTTCCAAAAGTTTAATGGAGAGATATATTTTGGGGAGGAGGAGCTCTCCTCCCTTCCTCCTCATAGGAGAGCAGGAATTGGTATAACAAGGACTTTTCAAAATCTTGAACTTTTTAATTCAATGACAGTAAGGGAAAATCTCCTTCTTGGTATGCATTCAATAGAAAAGAAAAATTTTCTTAGTGATATTTTCGTACCAGGTGAGGTTAGAATCCCCGAAGATGTTTTAAAAGTTTCAGATCTGCTTGGAATAACTCAACTTTTAGATACTTATGTTTTCTTCCTTCCGTACGGAATAAAAAAGATTGTTGAAATAGGCAGAGCTCTTACAAGCAGCCCCAAGCTGATTATGCTTGATGAACCAGCAGCCGGGTTGACATTTAAGGAGAAGGAAAATTTGAAAAAGATAGTAAAAAAAATAAGAGAAAATGGAACTACCATTTTATTGATAGAGCATGATATGTCGCTCGTAATGGATATTTCAGATATAGTTACCGTGATGAGCTTTGGGAAGAAAATTGCTGAAGGAACTCCGGAAGAAGTCAGCAAAAACAAGCTTGTCATTGATGTATACCTTGGGAAGAGTAAAGATGCTGCTGCTTGAAAATTTACACGTATCATATGGGCCGATAGAGGTAATTCATGGAATAAACCTTGAAGTAAAGGAAGGTGAAATTGTTTCTCTTCTCGGGTCCAATGGTGCCGGCAAAACGACAACGTTAAAAACAATTTCGGGCGTGGTAAAACCGACTTCGGGAAAAATTATTTTTAATGGTAAAGACATTTCAAAAAAAGATTCTTCATATATTGTTTCAGCGGGTATAACCCATGTTCCGGAAGGTAGACATATATTTCCCGGGCTCACGGTAAGAGAAAATCTTTTACTTGGTGCATATACGCGTACTGATAAAAAAATTGGTAAAGATATTGAAAGAATGTTTAGTTACTTTCCTATACTTGAAGAAAGGAAAAGTCAACCTGCGGGAACTCTGTCCGGCGGTGAGCAACAGATACTTGCCATTGGAAGAGGCCTTATGGCAAAACCAAAGCTGCTTCTTCTCGATGAACCATCTCTCGGGATTGCACCTAAAATTGTTTCTGAAATCTTTTCAATAATAAAGAATTTGAAAAAAGAAGGCATTACGGTTTTACTAATTGAACAAAATGCGAGAAAGGCTCTGGATATATCAGATAGAGGATATGTTCTTGTAACGGGAAGTATCCTTCTTAATGGTACGTCAGGGGAGCTGCAAAATAATGAGAATGTTAAAAGACTATATCTTGGTAGGTGACAGATATGAACACACTTATTCTATCTAATTTAATAGTTAGTGGTCTTGGTACGGGAGCTATATATGCAATTATTGCTCTTGGCATTGTTTTTATATTCAAAACAATGGATGCAATAAATTTTGCTGAGGGCGACATAGGAATGTTTATGACATTTATAGCTTTCTCCCTTATGTATTTAAAAATCCCATACCCAATCGTTTTTATAATTGTTGTTGCTCTGTCATTTTTATTTGGGGTTCTCATTGAGAAGGGTATTTTACATTTTATCAAAGGTATGTCTCCAACAGCTATCATTATTGCAACTCTCGGACTTGTGATGATTCTTCAAGGAATGGCCGGTTTTATATGGGGTACAGATACAAAGCCGTTTCCTTCTTTGTGGAAGGGGCCACCGTTTAAAGCCTATGGAATGGTATTTGGCAGACAGGATATTATTACTTTAATAACAGCACTGGTAATTTTTATTGTTCTTGTTTTTATCCTTAAAAAAACAAAGATTGGTGTTGCAATACGAGCTGTTTCTGAAGATGAATACGCAGCGCTCCTTACCGGAGTAAGAGTTAGTGTAATTTTTTCTTTTGTGTGGGGATTCTCTGGGTTACTTGCAGGTCTTGGCGGGATGCTCGCTGCTCCAAGATTTTCCCTGGATACAAATATGATGACAACCATTCAGTTAAAGGCATTTACTGCTGCAGTTCTCGGAGGCTTTAGCTCTATTCCGGGAGCCGTATTTGGCGGACTGATTCTTGGTGTTCTTGAAAATCTTATTTCTTTCTATATTTCTTCGAGTTTAAAAGAGCCCATCTCTCTGATTATCATTGTTATTGTGCTTCTCATATCTCCTAGCGGCCTGTTCGGCAAAAGAATAAAGAAAAGGGTGTAGAAATGAAGAATAAAACTAATTCACTTATATTTTTATTAATTGCTATTGCTCTTCCCATTGCTCTCTACTCGAAGCCTGCTTTTGTCGGATATCTTGTACTTGCCGGTATTATGGCAATATCTGCCCTTGGGCTAAATATTATACTTGGCTATTCCGGACAAATATCCCTGGGTCATGCTGCTTTTATGGCAATAGGCGCATACAGTTCGGCAATTCTTACAATGCAATTTCATGTTCCTTTTATAATTGCATTGACAATAGGTACCTTGATTGCTGCTTTTGTAGGTATACTGGTTGGTTTTCCTTCACTGAGGCTTTCTGGCTTTTACCTTGCGATTGTTACAATGGCTCTTGGGGAAGCAGTAGTTTCAATTTTTAAGAACTGGAAACTTGCCGGAGGAAATTTTGGCATAAGGAATATTCCACCTCCTTCAATTTTAGGAATTGTATTTTCAAGCGAAATTTCTAAGTACTACCTCGTTCTTTTTTTCCTCCTTTTATCGATTTATATTTCAAATAATCTTGTAAAATCTGGCACAGGTAGAGCGATGAGAGGTTTAAGGGATTCTGAGATAGCAGCTCAATCAGTTGGGATAAACATTGCAAAATATAAAATAATTGCTTTCGGTTTAGGTTCTGCGCTTGGTGGCATTTCAGGAGCACTCTATGCACATACGGTTACATATATACATCCCACAGCATTTGGCATAGGGCTTTCTATTGAGCTTCTATCTATTGTGATACTTGGAGGAGTAGGCACAATTGTGGGGCCAATTATCGGATCTCTTTTCTGGGTTATTTTACCACTTTTGGTTGGCAACATCCAGACACTTTCTTCTGTTGTGTTTGGTGTGGCTTTAATAGTCGTTGTCTTACTATACCCTCGCGGCCTTGTAGGTATCTTTGACGCCATTTTAAGCAAGTTTTCAGGAGGAAAAAAATAGTATGAACGATTGGTTAAAAAGAAGAGCGGAGCTTTCCCCGGACAAGATTGCATTAACTGACAAAATTAAGGGAAATAGGCTCACGTATAGTGAGTGGAATAAGAAAGTTAACAAGCTTGCAAATTTTCTTACATATGAATTTAAAATAAAGAAAGGAGACATTGTTTCTGTTCTCTCTCCGAATAACAGGGAATATCTGGATCTTTTTTTTGCCTGTGGCAAAATTGGGGTGGCACTGCAAAATCTAAATTGGCGGCTTACAAAATTTGAACTTTCTCCCCTTGTTGAAGAAGCGAAACCGAAGATTATTTTTTATGGAAAGCAGGTAGAAAAGCTTGCAAAAGAGTTAAAAATAAAACAATCTGTTGAACTTAACGAGGTTTTATGGGATTCTTTTTCCTCTGAATTTGACAGCACGGTTCAAGTAGATTGGGATGATACCTGGACAATTTGTTATACGGGAGGAACGACGGGAACTCCCAAAGGAGTTATTATTACCTACAGGAATATTACATTTAACGCTATAAATACAGTAATAAGTTGGGGGCTCTCTAATGAGGATTCCGCACCAATTATTACACCACTTTTTCATACAGGCGGATTGAACGTTTTTACAACGCCGATTGTATACATTGGAGGAGAAAATGTACTTACGGGTAAATTTAATACGGACACGCTTTTTGATGTGATTGACAACAAAGAAATCAATCTCTTGTTCGGCGTTCCTTCTATTTTTATTACACTTCAGAACGATCCTCACTGGGAGAAAACGGATTTTTCGCATCTGAAGTTTGTGATAAACGGCGGAGCTCCTTGTCCTTTGCCTGTTTTTAAAAAATGGTGGAAAAAGGGCGTGGTGTTTAAAACGGGTTATGGCTTAACCGAAGCAGGCCCCAATACATTCTGGTTACCTGATAGGTACGTTAAACAAAAAATTAATTCTGTGGGCTACCCTCTGTTTTATATAACAGTAAAGACAGTTAATGATAAGGGAGAGGAATGTGGCGTTGACGAGGAGGGTGAGCTTCTCATAAAAGGGCCGCATGTTACTCCGGGCTATTTTAAGAGGGACGAGGAAACAAAAAAAACTATTATCAATGGCTGGCTCCATACCGGCGATATTGCATACAGAGACAGTGATGGCTGTTATTTCATTGCGGGAAGAAAAAAGGAATTAATCATATCGGGCGGAGAGAATATATATCCTGCGGAGATAGAAAGCATTCTTATATCTCATCCTAAAATTAAAGAAGCCGCTGTGATTGGTACACCCGATGAAAAATGGGGCGAAGTTCCCAGGGCTATAATTGCTGTTAAAGATAATTTTGAGCTGTCTCGGGAAGAAGTGAGAAGCTTTTTAAAAGAAAGAGTTTCATCATATAAAGTTCCAAAGAGTTTTGTTTTTCTTTCTGAAATTCCGAAAACTCCCGTAGGGAAAACTGATAAAACTTTTTTAAAGAAAAAATACGGTTAATTAAACGATTTTCAAACTAATTTTTCGAATATTAGTTAAATAATAATACAAGGAGGTGTTGGATGAAATCTGTTGATTTAATAGGTATAGGAATGACCAAGTTTGGCAAACATCCCGATGAAACAGGGCGGGATTTGCTTGCCGAAGCTATGAAAGATGCAGTTTCTCATGTGGACAAAGAAATTGATATTAAAAAGGATATAAAGGCTCTTTTTGTGGGATATTTTACGCCGAGCCTTTATGAGCACCAGGCACATTATGGGGCTTTAGCAGCAGACTGGCTTGGCCTTTCGGGAATACCGGCATTCAGAACGGAGAGTGCGTGTGCTTCGGGTTCTGCTGCTCTTGCTACGGGATATTGGGCAGTTGCTTCCGGTATGTATGATCTTGTAATGGTTAGTGGAGTAGAAAAAATGACAACTTTGGACACTGCCGGAGTAACCGATGCACTTTCTATTGCTGCAGATGATGTTTTTGAACTTCCTACCGGCATGACTTTTCCCGGGCTCTTTGCCTTAATGGCTCAAGAATACTTTGAAAAGTACGGTGGAAATTGGGAGGATCTTCAGTCCGTTACACTAAAAAATCACCATAACGGTTCACTTAATCCAAAAGCACAGTTTCATGCGGAAATTGCAGATATTGCCAAAAAAATTGCTATTAAAAAAGGAGTTGCCTTTAAGGATGAAATGGATTTTTTAAAATCAAAGTATAACCCACTGGTTGCATATCCTCTTCGTCTTTTCGACTGCTCCCCGATATCCGACGGTGCTTCTGTGGCATTTCTTGCAAGTAGTGAAATCTCAAATAGATTTACCGATAAACCTTTACATATTAAAGGAGTTGGTCTTGGTACGGACACAATAGCAGTTGCCGGAAGACCTGACTTAACTACTTCAAAAGGTACGGTAAATGCTGCAAACGCAGCGTATAAGATGGCAGGAGTTACTCCGGACGATATTGATATGGCAGAAGTGCACGACTGCTTCACAATAAATGAAGTGATACTTTCCGAAGATCTCGGCTTTTTTGAAAGAGGAAAAGGTTTAAAGGCAGCAATGGAAGGTAGAACATCTCTTTCCGGCGATAAACCTATCAACACAGACGGAGGCCTTAAAAGTAAAGGACATCCCGTTGGTGCAACAGGTGTAGCAATGGTGCATGAAATATGGTTGCAACTTAGAGGCGAAGCAGGAAAGCGGCAAGTGAAAGGTGATCCGAAAATTGGGCTTACCTGTAATGTAGGGGGTTCAACTGCAAGCTCAATGGTATTTATACTTGAAAGAGGTGAAAAATAATGCTTACAATCCGGGATTACATAAATGGCTTAAAAAATGGTAACATTATAGGGACTAAATGCAAAAAATGCGGTAATATAACCATTCCTTTAAAGCCTGTCTGTCCTAAATGCGGGAGTTTTGATATGGAGGAGTTTGAAACAGCAGGAAAAGGAGTCTTGAGAAGTTTTACGGTTATTTATGTAGCACCTCCAAAATTTGTAAGTATAGCCCCATATGTTGTTGGTATTATAAAATTGGATGAAGGCCCTTCTCTTATGGGAAGAATAGTTGGAGTAGATCCTAATAAACCCGAAGAAATTAAGGTTGGAACAAAAGTTAAATTTGAACCTTTAGTGGAGAATGGAAAAGTAGTTGTAGCATTCAGACCGGTATAACAAATAATATAATTATGAGATAAAAGGTGTGGTATTTACTTACCACGCTTTTTATCCACTACAGAAGGATGAATGTACAACAAACTTGACGAAGAACATTGTGTAGAAAATCCTTTCCTTGCACAACTTCAACGGCTGGGCTGGAAGATATACAGGCAGAATAAAATACATTTAGCTACGGACGCCGCACGATGAATATTAAAATTGAGGAAATAGTGAGGACAAAGAGAAAAATAAGGGTGGTCAGGTTTTGAAATAACA
>CAYYKP010000047.1:3004-8318 GCA_964468055.1 uncultured Caldisericales bacterium | reverse complement strand
ACAAGTTTGAGCGGTGCACTTACTGCAAATCTTGATACTATTTCCATTCAATTCCCTACAGGTACTTCTATTCCCGCTTCTATTGCGGCTTCTTACATTAAAGTTCAAGGTGTCAGCTGCACTACTGCCCCTACAATTGTGCAAACAAGCAATACGGTTACGATCACTGTTCCGGCAAACATATCGGCAGGTGCCTCTGTTACGGTGGTGTTCTCAGAACTTGCCCAGATCAAAAACCCGCCTACTGCCTCTAACTATGTGCTTACTGTTTGGACTTCAAAGGATAGCGTTCATAAAACGTCCAACTACTACTCTATTACAGCAAGCAGTATCACTAAACCTTCGGTTTCTGTTTCTCCTTCTACTGTTGAGTCAGTTGCCCAGTATAAAATTACGTTCAAAGTGAGTTCAAGCGGTGCACTTTCTGCAGGTACAGATACAATTGTTATTACATTTCCTTCGGGTACTTATATTCCTACTTCCTTTAATGCTTCTTCTGTAAAAGTAAATAATACAATTTGTTCAAGTGTTTCAAAAGGGCCAGGAGAAAATCAAATTACCGTTACAACACCTACATATGTATCAAGCGGTGGGACGGTAGAAGTGGTTATTCTAAACTCTTTTGGCATAAAAAATCCTGCAACTACAGGCTCTTACACCTTGAAAGTGCATACGAGTAAAGACCCTGCGGATGTTGAATCAAATTCATACAGCATAGGTTCTTCCAAATTAAGCGATGTAGTAGTTACGGTTGTCCCTAATATGCAAGGTATGCAGGCTTCTTACATTATCCAGTTTAAAACTGGTGCTGCGGGTGAGCTATCGTCTGGCGATACAATTACTGTTGCCTTTCCACAAGGCACTGTTCTCCCGTCAAGTATTTCTGCAAGCTATGTATCAATAAACGGCAGTACGCCTTCCTCAATTAATGTGTCTTCTTATTCAAGAAGTGTAGTTATATATCTGCCTTCTAATTTTGCTGCACTTGCTTTCCAAACTGTTGTCGTAACTATACAAAAAAGTGCCGGCATTAAAAATCCTAAAGAAGGTACTTATACTTTGCAGGTTAAAACAAGTAAAGAGCCAGATTTTGTATCTTCAGCGCACTATTCCATAATCGGGTTGCCAGATGTTAATCTATCGGTATCTCCTTCTGTTCCGAATGGGCAGAACGGTTACTACACTGTTAAGCCAAAAGTAGTATTAACTTTAAGTGGATCAACCTCTCTACCTGTTTCTATATATTACAGGATTGATGGCGGAAGTTTTGTAAAATACACGGGAGCTGTTGAAATTCCCGAAGGGACTCATATTATTTATTACTATTGCCAGGATAATTTGGGCGATAAATCAAAGATTAAATCTAAAGCATTCAATGTGGATATTACCCCCCCAAAGCTTGTTATAACTTCTCCTCCGACTGATACTTCTGTATATAAAAATAGTGTAGTAATATCAGGCTCTGCTACTAAAGGAAGTGTCGTGACAATAAACGGGCAAAAAGTTACTCTTACCAGTGCGGGTCTGTTTACCTATAATGCAGTGCTTACAAAGGAAGGGAAAAATACTTTTAATATCATTGCAACGGATGAAGCAGGAAATAAAGACACCAAAACTCTTAATATAATATATATTAAACGAGTTACTGTGATAATGCAGGTAAATAATAATTATGCATATGTTAATGGAGAACAGCGTCTACTAAGCTCTGCTCCATTTATATATAAAGGAAGAACAATGGTTCCCCTCAGATTCTTATCGGATGTTTTTAACGCACAAGTAAAGTGGGATCCTATATTTAAAATTGTTACAGTCAGCCTCAACGGCAAAGTCATCAGGGTACAAGTGGGAAATAAGACGTACGATAATAATGGAAAAGCTGCATTGCTTGATGTCCCGCCTGTTATTAAAAACGGACATACTTTTGTCCCGCTAAGATTAATTATAGAAAGCTTTGGCGGTGCAGTGACATGGGATCCTAAAATGCAAATTATAAATATAGTATATCCAAAACCATAACGAATAATTAGGAGGTGGTTATGAAGAAAATGAAAAATTTAAGGTTATATATTATAGTGCTTGTGGCATTATTGATTTTAGTGTATAGTGTACCTTTTGGGCAAAGTACTATTAAAAGTGTATATGCTATTTCGGCTGCAAAGGTTAAAGTAACGCCTAATGTAATAGGGCAAAAGGCGGAATATGTAATTACCTTTACAATTCAACAGCCGCTATACATAGGTGATAATATATTTTTAGTATTTCCGTCGGATACATTGATTCCTTGCAGTACGTGCAATCCATATATAGCAGCAGGGAATTTTACAGTGAATAATGTAGTTCCTACTGATGATGTTATTGCTAATTCAGGTGCGAGAACTTTGTGGATTAAGTCGCCAATAAGCGTATCAGCGGGTGGGACTGTTGTAGTGGATATTAAAAAAGGTGCAAGAATTGCAAATCCCACTACTCCGGGAAAATACCAATTACAAGTTGCTACAACAAATGAATCGTATTATGTATTGTCTGAACCATATGAAATTGAATACAGCAAACTATCTAATGCTAATGTACAACTAAGTTCTTCTATTGTAGGTGAGCAGTCTGAATATACTGTATCTTTTACCACAGGAGTTTTAGGAGCCCTTAGTGGCGGGACTGATTCAATTTTTATATCATTCCCTGAGGGCACTGTATTGCCAAAAACTGCATATTCAAGTAGAGTTTCCTTTAATGGAGAAAGGGGGAAATTACGAATCAAAATAAATGGAAATGTAGTGGAGTTAGATGTCCTTGAAAATGTAAAAAATAATAGCTCAATAACTATAGATTTTGCATATGATTTTGGCATACATAACCCATCGAAACCGGGGCATTATCCTTTAACTATTTGGACTACAAAAGAAAACATTCATGTTGCAGCATATTTTGACATAACTGACAAACCTGAAGTGCAAACTTCGGTTATAGTGACTCCTTCAGTTGCAGATGGCAAGAACGGGTGGTTTTTGACACAGCCGATAGTTGTCCTTATAGGCACATCTAATGTTAGCGGAGCTGTTTCCGTTTATTATGCTTTAGATGACAGCAATAATTTTTCTCTATATACCGATCCCATTACAATACCCAATGGCGAGCATACTCTATATTATTATAGTGTAAATTCTTCTAAAGGCCTTCAGGAGAAAGTTAAAACTAAAAAGTTTAAAGTGGACACAGTTGAACCTACCCTTACATTAAACATAAAGGAAGGAGAAGTGGTCAATAAACTTGAGTTTACATTAACTGGAAAAATAACTTCCGATGCAAATCCTGTGCTTAGCGTTAACGGGCATACAGTTAAAATAAATGATGATGGCAGTTTCTCTACACAAATTCTCCTTTCTGAGGGCAACAATACTGTTAATTTGGTATTAGAAGACGAAGCAGGGCATAAATTATCAAAAAATATTGATCTAATTGCAGATTCTATTCCCCCTAAGTTAACGATAAATTCACCTACTGCATGGGAAAAGGTCACTTCGCCGCAGGTAACGGTAGAAGGTAGTACCGAACCAGGCGTTTCTCTTACAGTTAATGGAAATGAGGTTGATGTAAATGCTGACGGCACATTCAGTTATACTTTGAATCTTGATAATCAGGGCATTTACTCAATAAAAGTTAAGGCAGTGGATAAGGCAGGTAATCAAACTGTAAAGGCAGTTGCTATAGAGTATAGAAAGATAGAAACCGTACAAATCACTCTTAAAATTGGAGATAATACGGCTATATTAAACGGCAAAACTATAAAACTTGATGCTGCTCCGTTTATAGATCCCAAAACTGGTAGAACTCTTGTACCTCTTAGGTTTATTGTAGAAGCATTTAAGGCTAATGTTAGCTGGGATAATTCACTGAAAACAGTTACTATAAATAAAGGAAATCAAAGCATTGTTTTGCAAATAGGTAATAAAATTGCAGTGGTGAATGGAAAATCAGTCGCTTTGGATCAGCCACCTGTAATTGTAAATAGTAGAACAATGGTGCCTATAAGATTTATTTCTGAGCTACTTGGTGCTACAGTAAAATGGATACCAGAAAATAGAAGTATAATTATTACATACACAATTCAGAGTTAAACATGAAAAAACTTACCCTGCTTGTAGGTATTGTTTTATTTATTTTTATTTCTAATTTATTAATTGCACCCAATGCATCAGGAAATCAAACTCCCGCTATTTCTCTTTCTTTAAAGCTTCCAAAAAAAGTAGAAGCTGGTATACCTTTCAATGCAGAAGTTTTAATTAATGGAACAGATAAAGCGATATCTACTGCTGTTTGGTTTGAATCATCAGATCCTGCTTTGTCTGTTCCTGACCCATTTTCCTTTAATAATTCTCAGGATAAGCATAGTTTTAAATTTATTGCATTTAAGGCCGAAGATTTGCTTATTAGAGTATTTCTTGTCTCGGATCCGTCTATCTATTCTGAAAGGGAAGTTAAAGTTCTTCCGTCGGATCCCGTTAAATTGTCTGTGACTCCCGTAAAAATAGCTATGGGCATTGGGGATTCGTATATGTTTTCTGCTAATGCTTACGATAAGTATAATAACAAAGTTGATAATATTCGGGTAAGCTGGGAAGTTGTTACACAAAATGGAGGTTTTGGAACAATAAAAGACGGAGTATTTACTGCTACAAAAACAGGTAAATGCCTCATAGTCGGAAAAGCAGGCGCTTTACGTGCAGTCTCTATTGTAGAAATACGCGATTCTGTAATTACTAATCTCTCTGTACGGCTTTCGCCTTCTAAAATACATTCTTTTCCTCAGTACAAGATTAGCTTTAATAATAGAAACGAACTGATAAGAAAAGGTGACCCTATATATATTATATTTACCGATCAATTTTCTTTTCCCTGTACCTGCCATAAAATTATAAGGGGTTCTGAAATTAGCATCAATGGGAATGCTTGCCTTAAAGATCCAAAAATATCTTATGAGCCAAGAGCCATGGAAATTTTTTCTCCAATTGCAATTCCGCCAAATAAAAAAGTGGAAATTATAATTAACTCAAGTGCAGAAATAAAAACGCCTTTTAGGCGCGGCTTGTATAAAATAGGTATTGCTTTTTCTATAAGTCAAACCCCTATTTTTAAAGAGGTTAGTATTGATTTTGATGGAATATCAGAGTTTTCAGTAAAAACAGTGCCGGATGTTTCTGGATGTTATGCAGATTGGGTAATATCTTTTAGAATTGGCAAAGATTCGTATATAAAGAAAAATGGCAGTATTGTATTTTTCTTTCCAGAGAAAGTAGAAATTCCCGAGCATATT
>CAYYKP010000047.1:0-2904 GCA_964468055.1 uncultured Caldisericales bacterium | reverse complement strand
AAAATATATTACTCATTGAATTCTTCAAAAATGCGCATTTATCAGCAGGAGGATATAACTCTTTCTGATGGAAAATACAATATAGATTTCTTTGAAAAAAGTGCTTACGGTATTATTACTAATATTAACTCTGTTGCCTTTACAGTAGACACAACTCCACCCAAAATTGTTATAGATAATTTTGTTCAGGGAGAGAAAGTGCATGCAAAATATTTTAAGATAAGCGGTTCTGTAAGTGAAGATACAAGTAAGCTTTATATAAATGGGATAAAAGTGCCAATAAGCAGCAAAGGAAAATTTATTCAGCTTTTAAGTTTAGATGAAGGTAAAAATTCTATATATATAATGGCTGAAGATTCTGCTGGCAATATTGCAAAACTTAATTTAAATGTGTTTTATATCCCAGTCCAGCCCTATTTGCATATAACATTGGGAAAGGATGTAAGATACGGATTTACTACTCTCGGATATGTAGATATGAAAATAGAAACAAACAAAAATTCTGTTCTAACAATACTAACTGCATCAGGGCCTTCCATATTTCATATGGGTAATTCAAATGTCTTTTATTATAGGGTTCCTCTTGATTTAGGAAAAAATATCATAAACATTTATTCTGAGGATGTTAATGGAGATACTCTTTACAAGCAAACTGTAATTGAAAGAGTTAATGGTCTGATTATTTTAAAATCCATCTCTGGTGAATGCTTTATTTCAAAAAACAGGAAAACATATAGTTCAGAAATAATTATCAGGAAAGGTCGTTCCTTTATTGGGACATTTCTGTTTTCTGGTATACTTGGAGAGAAAGTAAGTATTCTCAATGGAGGAAACATTATTTCGACAAAGCGTTTTATTGTTAATATTAAGAAAGAAACGTTAATGGTAAATGGAAAAGAATATAAATTTCCAAAAAGTTCTCGACCTTTTTATAAAGAAGGTAAAATAATGCTTCCCGTGAGGTTTATATTGGAAAGAATAGGGTATAAATTAGTGTGGGTTAGAAAAGATAAAGTTATAGTAATCTTTTATTAAAAGGGGGTAATACTATGAAGCACAAAAGGAGTTTGGTTGTTGTGACTTTGGCTGTGATCATTATTTTTTCTGTTGCTTTTACGAACACTTTTCTTTATAGTATAAAAAATGTTCGTGGTGAAAGTAGTTTGGATTGGCCAATGTATATGCATGATCCCTTTCATACGGGTATTTCATCTTCTCAAATTTCTCCGCCATTTTTGCAGCGTTACACTATACAATTAGAGGAGCCAACTGATTCTTCACCAATCATCGTTAAAGGAAAGCTGTATATCGGCGATAAAGGAGGGAATACATATTGTTTTGATACCGATAGTGGAAAGCTTGTATGGAAAAGAAATGCAACAAACGGCAATGCAATAGACAGCTCACTCTGTTTTTATAATGGGCGTTTGTTTTTTGGTGATGCAAATGGGGATTTTATATGCGAGGATGCACTAAATGGAAATGTAGAGTGGGAGTTTCAAACTGGTGGATCTATTATTTCATCCCCGCTTGTAGTTTCTAAAAATGGCACTTTGTATGTTGTATTTGGTGGTGGAGACAGGACAGTTTACTGTCTAAATGCGGACAAAGGAGAAGTTTTATGGCAATATACCACTAACGATTCTGTCTTTTCTTCCCCTGCTTTGTTTAAAGACAGTGTTGTTATTGGCTCTTTTGACGGCAATTTGTATAGATTTCGTTTAGACGATGGCACAATTTTATGGAAAACTCCGTTAAAAAACAACCTTAACGGAGTAAGTGATAAGATTTATGCATCCCCTTCCGTAGATACTGATACTAACACAATTTTTATTGGATCTTATAACCATTACTTGTATTCCATAAATGGCGACACTGGGGACATTAAGTGGACTCTCGACCTTGGGGAAGTTATCTATTCTACTACTGCTGTGTATGGGAATACTCTGATATGTGGTACGAAAAATAAAGTTGTTGCTATAGACAAATCCACGGGAAACGAGAAATGGGATTTTGGTTGCAGTGGGCTTCTTTTCTCGTCCCCAACTGTAGAGGGGGGGTTCATACTTGTAGAGGAAAAGAGCGGCGAGTTTTCCTGTTTGGCTATTCAAAATGGAGAAAGAGTATGGAATTTTGATGCTGAAAATGGCAGTAAAAGTACGCCAATTGCGTATGAGAATAATATATACTTTGTTGGTGGGAACATCATATATGTATTTTCTGATAAACAACATTCTGAAAAACCTATTTTGTTTCCCCCAACAGATGAATTGCACTTTGGCAAGATTAAAAAGGGTGCAACTGTAAGCAAATATATAACTTTAAAGAATGTAAGAAGAGATGTCATGACGGGTGATATAATTGGTATGCTTTCTGGTACGATAACAACTGATGCGAATTGGATAACAATTTCTCCTTTGCAGTTTAAAGCGAATGTCCAGGTGATTACAGTTACTGTAGATACGTCTAAGCTCAAAGAAGGGGAATCGTATGCGGGGAAAATTTTTATAAAAACAAATGGAGGCAATGTTACGGTAAACGTGTACGTATCTGTTGAGATAAATCCTGATCCAATATTGTCTACGACTATAGATAAAATAGAACGCTCTATTAAATGCGGAGAGGACAATATA
This sequence comes from uncultured Caldisericales bacterium, assembly GCA_964468055.1. GTDB lineage: Bacteria > Caldisericota > Caldisericia > Caldisericales > Caldisericaceae > S016-85. Next base: position 271 of record CAYYKP010000047.1, on the reverse strand, counting down.
AAAGTCCAGTTTTATATTGTTAATGCCCATAAGGATAGTATTTCTGGGAAATGGATAGGAACACTTAAAGGGGATATTTCTTCTAACTCAGAATGGGTAAAAATATCACCAACAAGTTTTATGAGTAACAAACAACTCGTGAATTTAGTAATAGATACTTCTCAATTTAAAAAAGGAAAAGATTATAACTCTGTAATAGATATAAAAAGCAACGGAGGAAACAAAAGCATCCAGATCATTATACATTGCTTGAGTCCTGAGCCCCAGACAA
>CAYYKP010000046.1:0-8341 GCA_964468055.1 uncultured Caldisericales bacterium | reverse complement strand
AAATCAAAGAGAGATTGCCACGGGTGCAAAATACGCACCCTCGCAATGACAAAAAGAAGGATCAAAGACGAGATTCCGGAACAAGTTCGAAATGACATTTTTGATTATTTTACCACTTTTTCAGAGGCCTCAGAAAAATTCGTATGCAGCTCTTCTCTTTTTCAAGGATAAGCTCATACATCTTCTTCCTCTTCAAAATTTCATTTTACTCTGTCTCCCTCAATCTAAAACTTTTGTATAGATTTTTATATGAGTAAGCGATACAATTTCGTGTAGATTTTTTGTGAGGTAATTCGAACTTTTAAATATCTAAAATCATGGTTATAATAAAACAATAATTTGTTGATATATAAAATAAATTACTCTAAAAAGAGGGGTGAAAGGTGAAATATTTTATTGTAATCGACGGCGGTACGCAGAATATAAAAGCATTTGTAATTGATGCAAAAGGAAAAGTGATTTCTAAGGCTGTGCACCCGGTGATACCCTATTTTTCCAATGAACCTAATTTCGCAGAGCAAGATGCAGAAGAATACCTTTCTATTGTAAAGAAAACAACGAAACGGGCTGTAGAAAATTCTCACATCTCCGGTGAAGATTTTAGTGCTGTTGCTATTACTACTCACCGAAGTACTGTTGTTCCTGTTGATAAAAAAGGAAAAGCTGTTCGTTCTGCAATTACCTGGCTTGATGAGAGAAAGACAGAAGGATTAAGGCTTCCGCGTGGTGCAAGCAGGCTATTTGTAAAACTTGTGGGGAAAGAATATATGATGAAAGAATATCAAAGGCGTTCTAAATTTAACTGGATTAAGAAATATGAACCTGAGAATTATAAAAAAACTTATAAATTTCTCACGGCTTCTTCTCATATTTTTGCTGCACTTACCGGAGAATTTAAAGATAGTTCTTCAATGATTGTAGGTATTTTCCCTATCGATCTGAAACACCTCAAATGGTATGATTTTCCGTTTGTTTATAAAGCACTGGGAATCACGCGGGAGAAACTGCCCGAATTGGTGAGTCCGACTGATATTGCAGGTTATGTTTCTAAAGAAGGTGCGGAGGAATTTGGTGTAAAGGAAAAACTACCTGTAATAATTGGTGCTGGAGATAAACAATCGGAACTTTTAGCTGCCGGAGGAACGAACAGTGATATTGCGGAAATAAGCTACGGTACTGCCGCAGTAATTGAAATACTTAGTAATAATTTTATCTCACACCCTCACATGGATTTTTTCACATGGGGAAGTGCAATACCGAATAAGTGGGTACTTGAAGGTCTTATAGGCGGCGGATATTGGATGATTTCCTGGTTTGAGAGGGAATTTGCAAAACATGAAATAGTAGAAGCAAAAAAAATCGGTATTTCTCCGGAAATATTACTTGATAGGGAGATGGCAAAAGTCTTACCCGGTTCCGAAGGTTTGATGCTTCAGCCTTACTGGTTTCCGTTTGCGTTTGATCCGGCCTCCAAAGGGGCCATTATCGGTTTTTCCGCAAAACATACGCGTGTGCATGTTTATAGGGCAATTATCGAAGGTATTGCATACGAATTAAAAAGAGTAATAGAGGTAATAAGAAATTACTCCGGTGAATATCCTAAAACGCTTGTTGTTGGTGGTGGTGGTTCCGAAAGTTCCGAAATTATGCAAATTACATCTGATATATTTAATCTTCCCGCAAAAAGGATGTATACGCCATACCTTTCTGCACTTGGGGCTGCAATAGATGCCGCCGTTGCCACCGGAGTTTATGAGGATTTTGCAGCTGCCGTTAAAATGATGTCCAGAGTGAAAGATGTGTTCTATCCTAAACCTGAAAACGTAAAAATTTATAATAGGTTGTTCAACGAAATCTATAAAAATATTTATCCTTCCTTAAAGAGCTTATATCACAGAACTGACAGGATTCTGAGAAACGTAAATTGATTTCTGTTTTAGGAGATATGCTTTGTAATTTAAAACAAACATGGTTTGCACCGTAAATTATATTGTGTATGGTTTGTCCGAATTTTTGCATATTTTGTATGATAAATGCAGGGAAGCCTGTATTTGTATACATTCTTTGTTATGCTTGTATTTGCACAGAAATGGGTCAAATTTAAACGAAAATTTTATAAGGGTAAGTTGTCAGAAAAGTGCGTAGTATTTTTAACCTGAGCGATTTTCTGAAGAATGCCTTTAATTACTGCATTATGTGTGCTTAAATTCTTAACATAACTCAATTAATGGGTATTTTTGGAAATATCTCTAAAAGGGTATTCTTAAGAAAACCTTTATTTATAAGGATGTTTTTTGAGTAACAATGTGCCTTTTCCGTTGCTCTTGAAATTTACTTTATTAGGAATTATATATTTAAAAAGGCACCATGAATCAGTGCCTTTTTAAGTGTTTTAAGTAAATAATTCTTTTCTTTTTATCCAGCGGGCACCTTCAGGTGTTATAAGTAATACGTCAATCGGGCCGCCCACTGTTTTTGCTCGTGCCTGGAATCTTATTGTGTCAATTGTTGTTTTTACTGCGTATACTGCAAAATCAATTGCATCCTGCAATGGCATTGCATCCCAGAGAATTGGTGGTTTTTGTATTTGCATAAATTTCCCTCCGGGGTCCCTTGTCCATGCAGGCTGAAGTATTTCCGCAATAATATCTCCTTCTCCGCCCCAGCTTGCGCCATAAAGTACTTTATTCTTTTCTCTTGAATAGTTTAGCCTTTTTAAGTCGGCACGTTTTATGTTGCAGTGATACACAAACGGGCTGCTCAGTTTATCTTTCTTTCGATAGCCTGCGATGTGAAAAGAAGTGTCTGCCTGCGGGAATTTTCTTTTGAAGAAATTCAGCAGCTTGTTTGCAACGCTTTCTACGTCGTCTTTTGGTGAGAGATCCTCTTCCTCGAATTCTTTCAAATGGAAATCCATTGGTACTTTTCCGAGTAAAGATTCTCCGAATGTACTTATTCCGATTTGCTGTTCTTTTAACAGATAAGTTTTATGTACATAATCGGAGCTTATGGTTTGCAGAGGGGGATATTCTTTTCCCGTTGCGTTGTCTTTACGCTGAATGGTTATACTCTGCCTGCTGTCCGACGCCATTACTAAGCCGGATGGTACATAAACCGTTATTATAAATGACATTCCTGCCTCCTTAATGTGATTTTGTTAAATAATCTATCTGTTTTTTTGTAAGCGTGTCTATTTTTATATTATTTGCTTTCAACATTTCCTCCGCAACTCGTATGTCTATTTCCTCCGGTACATTGTACATTTCGTTTTTTAATTTACCTTTATTGTCCAGCAGGTATTCTACAGATAGGGATTGAAGTGCAAAAGAAAGATCCATAATTTCTATCGGATGTCCATCTGCGCAGGCGAGATTTACAAGCCTTCCTTCTCCTAAAACATAGATTCGTTTCTTATTTGGCAAAGTGTACTCCTCTATGTTTTTGCGTACCGAGCGTTTCTTTTCCTTCATTTTTTCCAGTTCGTTCATTTGAACTTCAACATTAAAATGTCCTGCATTTGCAAGAATAGTGCCATCTTTTAACAGCTCAAAATATCTTTTGTCAATCACGTTTGTGTCACCCGTTGTCGTAACGAAGATATCTCCGATTTTTGCCGCATCCTTCATTGGCATTACGGTAAAACCATCCATATAGGCCTCCATTGCTTTTATCGGATTGATTTCTGTTATAAATACGCGTGCGCCAAGCCCTTTCGCGCGCATTGCAACACCTTTACCTACCCATCCGTATCCTGCAACTACTACATTTTTTCCGGCAACCGTTATATTTGTTGTGCGAATAATTCCGTCCCAACTGGATTGTCCGGTCCCGTATCTATTATCAAAAAGATACTTACACTGTCCGTTATTTACCGCAATAATAGGAAATTTCATTTTGCCTTCGTTTGAGAGCGCTTTATCCCTTATTACGCCTGTTGTTGTTTCTTCGGTTGCACCTACTATGTTTCTTAAAAGTTCTTTTCTTTTTGTATGTATAAGGTGTACCATATCTCCGCCATCATCGACAATAATATGTGGTTTTATATCCGCTACTCTGTTGTAATTTTCCCAGTATTCTTTCTCTGTTTCTCCATATTTTGCAAACACTTTAACACCCTTTTTTGCAAGTGCCTCTGCCACATCATCTTGTGTGGTAAGCGGATTTGAGCCTGTAATTGCAACATTTGCCCCACCTTCAAAAAGGATATACGCAAGATTTGCAGTTTTTGCTTCAAGATGCAGTGCTATTGAAATATTTACTCCCTTTAGGGGTTTCTCTTTCTTCAAGCGTTTTTCTATTCCTTTCATTATAGGCATATTTTGCATTGCCCATTCCATTTTTAAATCCCCTGATGCTTTTTTCATTTTACCTCCCTATTTTATAGAAATAAACCTTGATTTTGATAAGTATAAATTAATTTAATCTATTCAAGCCCGTTCTGGATTTTTGCTGCTTTCAAGGTATTTTTCAGCAGCATTAAAGTCGTCAATACTCCTATTCCTCCGGGAACCGGGGTGATCGCACCTGCAATATCTTTTACATCATTGAAATTGACATCGCCCACAACTTTACCGTTTATTTTGTTTATTCCAACATCTATTATCACTGCACCGCGTTTTACAAAACTTTTATCTACTATTTTTGCTTTTCCCGTTGAGACTACGAGAATATCCGCGTTCTGTGCAATCCTTGAAAGATTCTTAGTATATGAGTGGCAGATTGTAACAGTGGCATTCTCCTGAAGTAAAAGCAAAGCAACTGGTTTTCCCACAATATTGCTTCTGCCGATTATAATGGCTTGTTTCCCTGCAATAGTTGTGGTACGCTTAATTGTTTCAATTACACTTTGTGCGGTTGCCGGTATAAACAAGGGGTCTCCTTCAAGTAACCTTCCCATATTGATAGGATGAAAGCCGTCTATGTCTTTATTGGGATTTATTGTCTTAAGCGCCACTTTTTTACTGATTCCTTTTGGAAGAGGTAACTCAATCAGAATTCCGTTAATTTCTTTTCTTTCGTTTACCTTTTCAATTGCCTTTAGTAGGTCATTTTCATTTGTTTCTTCCGAAAGTTTGTATTGCTCTGCATATATTCCGATTTTTTCTGCCCTTTTTCTAATACTTCTTGCGTAGGTAATGCTTGATTTATTGCCTCCTACCTGGATGATTGTTAAAGCGGGGTTTATGCCTTTTCTTTTTAAGAGACCCACCTCTTCCGCAAGTTCCCCTTCAATCTCCATAGCCATCATGTTTCCATCTATTATTTTGTTAATGGTTCACCTCCTAAAATAAGATTTTATTTATTATACTATTTTTTAACAAAATGGTATAATATCTTTATTATGAAGCGAATAGGAGAGATAGTTATAGTACGTCCTGATGTTTTAATTGCCCAAGGCGAACGAAAAGAATTGCCGTCTATCGGGAGTATTTTAAAAACCGACAGCAGCGTGCTTTGCATTGTGGCTTCACATTCCATCGATAATCGTATACCCGGTAGAGTACCTACCGCTTACGGGAAACCGATTAGTGCATTGGAGAAAGAGCAGCCACAGGTTTTTGCCCTTATGAAATGGATGTTTCAGGTAATACCTTTTGGAGAACTTGTAAAAGGAAAGGCAAAAATCTTTTATCCCACTTCTGCCATAGAAATACATACATTACTGTACAATGCGGATACGGAAGAAGTTGTAAAAACGCTTAACGATTTATCGTTGCTTAATTTCTTTTTTGATATGGATAAAATGGTACTTCCTCAGCGTGATGAAGTAATAGCTGCCTTTTTAAATAATTACTTTATGAATTTCTCAGATGAACCTTTAAGAAAAGAATATTTGCGTGTTTTCTCACATCTTTCCGTGGTATTAAGAAATGATTACTCAACGCTTAAAAAAATGATGGATAGGGTAAAAACATGATAGGGTTTTTAAAATCGGGTTCTCTCAGCGAAGGTTTTCTCGTTAGGTTAAATAGAAAAATTTCCCCGGAAACATTGAGAATAGGTGATTTTGTTATAGTTCAGGGCGAACTTTACGATTACTTCGGTATAATTGACGATATACGAATTTCAAGTTCAAATGAAGATGTATTTTTTGACCCTCCTGATAATAATTTGAAGAAACATGCATTAAAGGGCGCAATTATTTTCAGCGAAGTAAAAGTATCTCCCTACCTTATGGTAGAGAACAGTACGAGTAAAGTCTACACAATAAAAACAATACCAGAGCATTTTGCCGGAGCACGCAGGGCAAATGCAACTGACCTTGAAAAGGTATTTAAAGGTGATGCCAAGAAAACTTTTCATATTGGTAGTCCGCTTACAATGGATGAACATATTTTTATAGATCTTGAGAAACTTTGTAGAAGAAATAATGCGATATTTGGGATTACCGGTTCCGGTAAAACATTCTTAGGAAGAATTATTTTTTCAGGAATTATCAAAAATGATGTTTCTTCTCTTCTTATATTTGACATGCACAACGAATACGGCAGATATGCAAAGAGCGAGAATAACCGTAAGATGCAGGCATTGAAGTCTCTTTTCCCATCGAAGGTAAAGGTTTTTGATGTTTCTACGAAAAATACGGATGCGGACGATTATATTACAATACCATTTAAAGATATTACTCCAACTGATGCCGCAATGATCTCAAACTTGCTTGGTTATTCGGAAAAATCCGAGGAAACAGCTGCAATCGTAGGAAAAAGAAAAGGTGAAAAGAATTGGTTGAAGTATGTGTTGTCTCTGAAACATCTTAGCGGAAAAGAACTGGAAGCAGAAGCAGAGAAGCTTGGTGTAAACAGTGCTTCTCTCGGAGCTCTTACCCGCCATCTTGGCAGGCTGGAAAGCCTTGATTTTTTGAAAGACGTGAATACCGAAAGCAGTATAGATACAATACTAAGATATTTGCGAAGCGGTATTTCCGTTGTTATACAATTTTCCGGAAAGGCATCAAGTAACATTCTTGCGTATTTTACGGTTGCTAATGTTATTACACGTAGAATCCATGATAAGTATGTAGGGCTGAAAGAGGAAGAACGTGAGAAAAACAGAATAATGATCGTTATTGAGGAAGCCCATAAGTTTCTTTCTACTAATGTAAAAGAAAAGAATATTTTCGGGACTATTGCCCGTGAGATGAGAAAATTTAACGTAACTCTCTTTATAATAGACCAGAGACCGTCTGGAATTGACTCGGAGGTACTCTCTCAAGTAGGTACGCGTTTTGCAATGCAACTTATGGATGAACGCGATATGGATGCTGTTTTCCAAGGCGCGGGAGGGGGAAACAGGCTAAAAAAAATACTGCGTAGTCTGCAACCCCGGGAAGCTTTGCTTTTTGGTTATGCGGTTCCTATGCCTGTTGCGATGCATGTGCGTGATTATGGTAATAACTTTTTTAAAGAGATAAAGGAAAAAGAAATAGATTCGGCAAAAGGTGCAGATGATTTATATGGATAAAACAGGAGGTTTATATGTATCCAATATTTATTAGAATAGGTAGTTTTACCATAAGAACTTATGGGGTTATTGTGGCAATCGCTACGATAACGGGGATTCTTGTTGCCATGCATTATACGGAAAAATTTCATATCACGGATGAGGATACATTCCTTACGGTTGCGATATGGACAATTATAGGTGGTGTGCTTGGTGCACGAATTTTCTGGATACTTGTTTCTCCTGACATTGCCTACTATCTTGCTAATCCTCAGCTTATTCTTGCTGTGTGGGAGGGAGGATTGTCTTTTGAAGGTACCGTTTTCGGAGGAATTGCTACGTTGTTTATTGTATTAGGGCACTACAAAATAAACTTCTGGAGTTTTCTGGATGTTGTTGCGCCTGGCGCAGGTATTGGTTATGGTGTTGGAAAGTTTGCCTGTTTTTTTAACGGATGCTGCTACGGACTTCAGGTGCCAAAATGGTGGCCCCATATCTTTCCCTTAACGAATGTGTTCACAAACCCGGATTCACAGTGCTACTTATTAAATAAGCCTCTTTTTCCTGCACAATTAATGGACTCTGCTGCAGGGTGGATTGCATTTTTGTATGTAGTGTTATATACGGCAAAACATAGAACGTACAAAGGGGAGATGTTTATTAAATTTGTTTATGTGTTTTCTCCTTTGCTTTTTCTCGTGGAGTTTGTAAGGTATATTCCAACGCGATTCTTGCGTCTTACTCCGAACCAATGGAGTGCAATAATGCTTTTCCTGTTTGCATTTATTTCCGAAAAATATTTGCGAAAACGGTTTCCTATTTCGGACGTCGCACCGGAAATATCTGCCGATTCTCAGGAAAAGAAAAATAACTAAACAATACTAATCATAATATAATAATA
>CAYYKP010000045.1:0-9005 GCA_964468055.1 uncultured Caldisericales bacterium | reverse complement strand
AACCTCTACCATATCCAAAACCTCTACCATATCCAAAACCTCTACCATATCCAAACATATATTTCACCTCCTCTCTAAGATTTCTTTAATTTTTTCATGCTGTTCAGGCTTTAAGACACGACAAGCATTATAGGGAGCTTCTCCTTTTGCGATTGCTCGAGCACACTCCGTACAAGTCGGATATCCACAAGCACCACAATTTATTTTTGGAAGATACTGGTAAATCTTTTGAGCAAGTTCTTCCTGTTCTTTAGTAAGTATAGTAGGATTTGAATTAGTAGCTCTTCCCCTTATAGGAGACACACCTCCAACTCCACCAGTTCTTCCTACTCCTCTTCCTAAACCGCGGCCTCTGCCTGTTCCACCGCCTTTTCTACCTGTAAAAGGACCTTTACCTAAAGGGCCAGTTCCATCACCAAATGGCATATAATCACCTCCTATTCATTACAATCTTCGCACTCACCGAAGATCTGCATTTCAAGCGTGGATAACTTAAAAGAATATTTATCTTTCAATATTTTCTTAATATCACCCACGAATTTCTTGACTTCCTTATTACGTCCGGAAAAATCCCGTATTTCGCCACAGTTAGTACATATCAAATGCATTTTTACAGTATTTCTACGTTTTTTTAACTGATAGTGCTTTTTCCTACCATCAACAAATATCGTTTCTACAATGCCGTTTATCTCAAAAAGCCTCAATGACCTATAAACAGATGCAAACCCAATGCTGGGATAGATCTTTTTCGAAATATTAAATATCTCATCAGCAGTTAAATGCTCTTTTTTACTACCAAGCACAGAAAGTACAACTTCACGTGGTTTAGTCATTCTAAACTGCTCAGCTCTTACCTTCATTTTTCACCTCCTTATGATAATGATTTTCGTTTTCATTATACCCTAAAAACAAAAGTTGTCAAGAATAATTTTTTAAAAAATGTATTGCCTGAAAATAAATCTATGCTATAATCTTTTTTTTAAATAATTAAAGAGGTGATTAAATGATTAAAAAATGGTTTGTTGCATATAGTTTACAAGGTGTTGGCTTAAGTGCCTTAATGATAATAATTAGCTTATTTGCAGTAACTGCATTAAACGGAAATGTAAGAAGCGCTACTACAGCCGCTGCCCTATATTCAACGGGAGCACTCTTTGGCTCGTTATTCGTGGGAAGCTTTTTGGATAGGAAGAAGGCATACAAAGAAGTAGTATTTTTTGGGCTAACAATAGGTAGCATTGCGACAGCAATCATGCCTTTCTCCGTCAGCTTACGAATCTACTATATTATTGCAGTAATTTTTGGATTTTCCATATCTATGGTTAATCCGGCGATTACACTCTATTTAAGTAGACATATGGAAGAAGTAGAATATAGAAAGTATATTAATAATATTAACCTTGGCAACAGTACCGGTATTACAATTGGAACATTATTAGGGGGACTTATCCTTACCTTCCTTCCGTCACTTACAGAAGTAAGTAAAATGAAAATAATATTTTTGGTTTCTGCTTTAATCTTTGCGATTGCTGCAGGAATTAGCTCGGAAATCAAAATTAAGAAAGACCAAAATAAAAATGAAAATAGAAAATTTACGGTAAGTATAAAACCGATATTTGCAAATATGCGGTTAATACCAAGAAATATTTTGTTTACTTTTAATTTTTCCGTTTTTAGCAAGGAAGCACAGCTATATCTTGCTGGATTATTTGTTGCCTTTTTTGGAGCAAACCTATTCTTCACCCCACTACCTATATATTTAAAGGAATATCTTAAAATTAAATCAGGAACGATATTTATAATGTTCACATATGCAAATGTTGCAGCCACTTTTGCATACTTTTTTACTCAGTGGGCAATGAAAAGGTTTAGAGATTTCTCGATTATGAGAACTGTTTTATGGTTAAGGATATTTAGCTTCTTCGGTATAGTTATATTCGGAATACTGAGAAGCTACACAGGAACATTAGTAACTTTCGTGCTTATCAGTTTCACCTGGCCATTCTTTTACATTCCTGCAACAATTCAAGCAACAAACCTTGCGAAACCAGAAAATAAAGGAAAAATACTGGGAGTTTTTAATATGGTTATTAGCTTAGCAGTTATTACCGCATCTTTTATATCAGGTGTATTAGCATTACAGTTCGGCTATTTCACAGTATTCATATTGGGAGCAGGTTTGCTATTTATGGGTGAAAGGATAACAAGTACTGTGGAAATAGAGTTCCCCTTCCAAAGAAAATAATAGAAGCTGCAAAAGATAGAGAAAAAGATAATAAAGTAGTAAGATTCAAAAAATTAATAAAGAGCGGTTATTAAAATAAGCCGCTCTCTTCTCATGTTTACATAGCTTTTGAAATATTAAATATTTAACCTTCGTTAGGATTAATCGTTTTATTCCAATCAATCTCAAACATCTCAAGCAAAGTTTTTATAACATCAGAATTATCTGTAATTATTCCCATCTCTCTATTTTGATCCAATCCTGTTGAAAAATTGTTCGATCCTATATAGGCTCTTTTGCCATCTACAACAATCACTTTTGCATGAACATATAAATCAGAAAGTGCTCTAATATGGTCAATCCCGAGCAAATCTACTGCATCTGAGTTTCCCGAAACACGATACAATGGAGGAATTATAACCCTTACTTTCACTCCCTCTTTAATCTTTTTTTCTACAATATTATTTATTTCCGGATCTTCCATTTCCTGTTGCCATATATCCAGAGAAACAGTAGCACTATTTAATAAGTTCTCAATTTTAGAACGAGCATCAATAGGACTCAATAATATATCGGGAGAGTTTATGCTGTCCACTGATTTTCGGTTCCAATCCCTTTGAAAAATACTGTCTATCTCTTTTACTATACCTGGGTCCGTAACTTCTATTCCAAACTCCCTGTTTTTATGAAATGTACTGTAAGTAAAATTACCCGTAAATACATACGTTTCAATGCCATCGATTACAATAAATTTTGCATGAGTTAAAAAATATGCAGGATTTGCCCATTTGACATGAATACCATAATGTCTTAACATATATCTTACATCCCAATTTTCAGTATCTCCGCCAACTGGACTTTTTTCCAGCATCACGCTTACGTTTATCCCTCTAGCTGAAGCATTGCCAAGTGCTTCAGCTAAATCGTATTGGGTAAAACCATATATTTCAAGATGAATAAACTTTTGCGCAGAATTTATGGCCTTAATTAATGGAACCATTCCCGAATAACTCTCCGTAACAAGTTTAGGGGAGGAAGCTTCAGGAATAGTTTTACCTAAAATAGGGCTAAAACTTAGAGCAACAAAAGTAAAAACTAAAAATACTGAAATTAAAATTTTCTTCTTCATATTTCCCTCCTTACCCTTCATATTCTATTGTTACAGTACGTGTATTTGGATTCCATCCGACCTTGGCACCAAAAGCTTCCATTATAAATCGAATTGGCACATAAGTTCTATTGTGTAAAATAATCGGTACTACCTTAGAATTATTCGCGTCAATTTGATTTGCCTTACCATTCACATAAGCAGTATTTTTACCTATATACAACTCTACGTTATTTCCACTCAAAGTTATAGTAACTTTTCTATCATTAGGGTCCCATATAACCTGAGCACCTATAGCTTCCGTAACAAACCTGATAGGCACAAGAGTTCTGCTATTTTTAATAATTGATGGAACGTCAGTAGAAACAAATTTACCATTTACGAGCATACCTTTTTGATCAATTGTCATTTTTACTACAATCTTGCCTTTCTGATCATAAACGTACAGTCCACCTGACTCAGTGGCAATATACACAGCACCACTTTTTTGGTATATAAAGTCAGGACTAAATACCGTTCTATACACATACTTATTGTCCTTATTCCCATTAATATCTTCCCACATGTTTCCGGAATCAAAACTCATATACACTCCATCCCACGAACCTGTAAGAATTATGTGATCATTACCATAATTCGGAGAAAGTTTCGCTCCGTCTGCCCACATATGATTTTTCAAAAGAGCATCGGAGATGTTTACGAAAGACTTTCCTGCATTTTTAGATAGGTAGATTCCGCCACCAGTTGTACCTATAACAATTGTATGGTCGGATTTAAAAGTTTTTGAAACCGAAATATCAGATATAGAGTAGCGTGGTATGGAATTCTCCCCAATTGAATTCCAATTCTTTCCATTATCTGTTGTTTCATAAACATTACCGCCGTTAGTTCCTATAAACACATTGCCTTTTACTCCATCAATTGCCGTAATATTCAAATCAAAAGATAGTATTCCATTATTTGATTTTGTAAAAGTACGGCCATTGTCTGTAGAAATAAATATTCCATTATCGGCACTAGCTATGTAAATTACATTTTCAATTCCTGCTATTGCATTTAAAAATTTTGAATTCATATCTTTACTGCTGAAAGATTTCCCTGAGTCTGATGTTTCAAAAAGTCCTTTCCCATACGTGCCAACAAAATAATCATTTGAATTTCCATATATGCTTGTAATTCCACAGTTCTCGGTAAAACCGCTAACAGATAAAAATGTTTTACCTTTATCGACAGATTTGTAGAGACCATTCCATTTGGTTCCGACAAAAACAGTTTTATCCTTTAAATAATTTGTAGAGAAATCGACAGTAAGTACATTGGCACAAGTAATACCATGGCTATCTTTTTCAAAGATATCATTCTTGATTTTAAACACACCTTTTCCGAGTGTACCTACCAAAATATTTCCGCCCTTACTCAAAGCAAGACAACTTGGAATAACGCTGTGCTTATCGGCAATTTCACTCCACCCACGCCCATTATTGTTCGTTAAAATTCCATTTTCTAACGTTGCAACAACCAAGCTTCCATTATCAAGAATAAAGTCATTAACCTTATCTTTTTTAAGTTGATGATCAAAATTTTCCTTATTTCCAATAAAAATTCCATCATAAAAAGTAGCCGCACAGAGCATTCCCTGCGGAGCAATAAGAATCTTAGAAATAGGGCTTTCCGTAAGGTTCTTGGAAATGATATCTTTGTTTTTTCCATTTTCATCTATTTTATAAATTGTTCCATTTTCGCATCCAACATATATACTGCTCTCGTGGGCAAATAGTGTAGTAGCAAGAGGATTTGTAAATCTTGCAATGGTTTTCCAATATTCACCACTTTTTGACCACTTCATTATTAATCCGTCAAAGGACAATGCAAATAATTCGCCATCCTTGCTTTCTATAAGGTCAATAATAAAACTTGACTCAAGGCCCATATTGAAAAATTGCCAGTGGTTCCCCTTATCCGTACTGAGAAATACACCACTGTCCTTTGTTCCAAGTATAACAGCCCCTTTTTCAAAGTATCTCGACACAAGTAAAGCATTTGCGCCCTCGGCAAAATTAAATGGTAATTTAATCCAGTTTGTCCCGTCGTCACTTTTAAAAATCGCACTATTCGTCGATACATACGCAGTTCCATCATCGGAAATTTGAATTGCCGATATTTTTCCCCCATTTATACTACCGGGGTTTCTCCATGTAACGTTATCGTCCGCTCTTGCATTAAACAAAGGCATAAAAAGAAGGGCTACAATAATGATAACGATAATTTTCTTTTTCATCTTACACCTCCCCATTGAAACTCAGCATTATACACAAATTCAGCATCTCCCGAAAGGAAAATGTCGTTGTTTGCAAATGTTACAACCAAATTGCCACCTTTCATCTTTACAAGAATCGAATCCTTGTGCAAAAATTCTCTTGCTATAAATGCTGAAGAAACCGCACCCGTACCACAAGCGAGTGTTTCATCCCAAACACCACGTTCAAAGGTTCTAACCTTTATATATTTACCCTTTAATTCAACGTAATCCACATTAATACCTTCGGGAAAATTACTTGAACACTTTGCTACTTCGATGGAGCTACGAATATCCACGTTGTCTATATTTTCAACCAAAGTCACAGCATGTGGTTCTCCGGATGAAACAATATAAAAAATCTTATCTTGAAGTCTTACTTCAACCTTTTTACTGTTACCTCCGGATTTTATAAAACGCCCTATTTTTTGCATTTTTCCAAAATCTACAACGTATTTTTCATTTTTAAAAACTATTTCCTTTATTCCGGCTAGTGTTTCCACGGTTACTCTATTTTTGCCTTCTTTTTCTCGAATATATGCCGCAACACAACGTACGCCGTTACCACACATAGACGCTTCACTTCCGTCCGGTTCACATATGCGCATTTTTATATCAGCAACCTGAGATTGTTCCAGGTAAAGCAAATCATCTGCACCTACGGAAAAATGCCTTTTACACATAATCTTAGCAAGATTATTCGGATTTTTTATCGGAAATTCCCTTCCATCAATTATTATAAAATCATTTCCTACACCCTGAAATTTATCAAACTTTATGATCATTTTTCCTTACAATTCTTGCACCTATAGCCTGAAGCTTATCTTCGATTTTTTCGTATCCCCTATCAACGTGGAATACATTCAGGATCTTACTTGTGCCCTTTGCAGGAAGAGCTGCAGTAATAAGGGCTGCCCCGCCTCTCAAATCACCTGCCTCAACTGTTGCACTTTGAAGTAAATCAACGCCTTTTATAAAAGCTGTGTTGTTTTCCACTTTGATATCTGCACCCATTTTCATTAGTTCTTTTGCTGCCCTAAACCTATTCTCAAAAATCGTTTCCGTAATAACGCTACTACCTTTTACCGTACTTAAAAGGGACATCATTTGAGGTTGTGCATCGGTAGGAAAACCAGGATAAGGAAGAGTTTTAATATTAACAGCATTTAATACGTTATTGGTTTTAATATGAATTTCACTATCAGATGGTGTTTCGATAATAGCACCGGCTTCTTCCAATTTCATTATAACAGGTTCAAAATCATGAAGGTGCACATCCTTTATTAAAAGATCACCATTTGTTATTGCACCCATAATAATATAAGTGGCAGCCTCTATGCGATCAGGTATTATTGAGAAATCTACCGGAGACAATTTTTTTACACCCATAATTTTTATAATACCTGAGCCGTTCATAATTATGTTTGCGCCTGCTTTATTTAAAAAATCGACTAAATTCCTAATTTCAGGTTCCTTTGCCGCATTTTCTATAACAGTTTTCCCTTTTGCAAGTGTCGCTGCTATTATGAGATTTTCAGTTGCTCCTACGCTGGGAAAATCCAGATATATGGAATTTCCCACAAGTCTATCCGATTTCCCTATCAAATATCCCTCATTCCATTCTACATCTACTCCAAGCTGTCTTAGTCCCTTTAAGTGTAAATCTATAGGGCGACTACCTATATTGCACCCACCTAACGAAGGAAGAAGTGCTTTTCCATTACGTGACAATAATGCTCCGAGAAGAGTTTGCGTACCCCTTAAACTATGTTTTTCATTTTGTTTTACTTTTGACGAAATTTCCTTTCTCGTGTCAAGCAGAACACCTTGATCCGTATACTCTATAGAAACGCCTATCTCACTAAGTATTTCTATAAAGTGCTGCACATCTAAAATATGAGGTATATTTTTTATGTGCATCTTTCCTTTTATTAAGAGAGCGGCCGAAAGTATAGGAAAAGCCGCGTTTTTTGCTCCAGAAATATGTACAATTCCTTTAAGGGGTACTCCTCCTTCAATTTGTAGGTATTCCATTAATTTCTCCTTTCAATACATAGTTTTCTGCTGCATTAGCAATGCGTATACCAGCTTTACCGTCACCAAACGGATTAGTTGCAGAAGACATTCTATTATAAAAAGCCTTATTTTCCAAAAGTTCATTAACATACTTTTTTATCATTGCCTTATCCGTACCAATCACTTTTACAGCACCTGCTTCAACAGCCTCCGGTCTTTCGGTCACAGTTCTTAAAAGAAGCACTGGTTTATTTAAAGATGGCGCTTCCTCCTGAATACCTCCGGAATCAGTCAAAATAAACAAGCTTTTAGAAAGTAATCCCAAAAAATCATCATATTCCATAGGTTCGATAAGCACCACATTCTTATTTTTACCAAGAATTTCTTTTACTACATCACGCACCACGGGGTTTTTGTGTACTGAAAAGACAAATTTGATTTTTCTATCACAGCTTTTGCTTACTTCATTAATAGCATTACAAATGTTTTCCATAGGTTTTCCCCAATTTTCACGTCTATGCGCAGTAACTAAAATAAAAGGGGTTTTGTTGTCAAAAAATGCAAATTTCTTGTTTTGTTTTTGCCTTACGATTTCAAGCACCGCATCAACCACAGTGTTTCCCGTAACAAATATCTTTTTTTCTTCAATTCCTTCTCGAAGTAAATTTTTCTTTGCGTTTTCTGTGGGTGAAAAATAAAGATCTGAAAGCCCATCGGTAAGTTTTCTATTTATTTCTTCAGGATAGGGTAAAAATTTATCGTATGTTCTTAAACCTGCCTCCACATGACCTATGGGGATTTTCTCGTAAAATGCGGCAAGAGCCGAAGAAAATGTAGTAGTCGTATCTCCGTGTACAAGAACCAAATCAGGTCGGTCGCTATCAAAAATATCTTTTAGACCATTTAAAACCTTCACTGTAATTTTTGTAAGTGTCTGTCTGTCTTCCATAACATTTAAGTTATAATCAACGTTAATGTTAAATAAATCTATAACCTGTTTTAGCATCATTTGATGTTGGCTTGTAATAATTATCTTTGTTTGAATGGATTTCTTGCTCTTTAAAGCTTTGTAAACAGGGTACATTTTTATTCCTTCCGGCCTCGTACCAAAAATAAGGAATATTTTTTTCATTTTACACCTGCGAAGGCAATGTATAACCCTACTATGGATAACGTAGTAGTAAGTAAATAATAAAATACCGCTATTCTTTGCTGAGACCAACCCTTTTTAAGAAGTTTATAATGAATATGGTTAGTATCATAATGAAAAGGGGAAACTTCCTGCTTCACACGCCTAAAAATAGAAGTGAGAACTTCTGTTATCGGAATACCCAGTGTAAGAAGTGGTACGGACATTGTAA
>CAYYKP010000044.1:0-9137 GCA_964468055.1 uncultured Caldisericales bacterium | reverse complement strand
GCCAAAAGGAAACCCCATTGAAGAATATCGTCGGGAATTTAAATTTCCAAAGTTGTAAGGAGGTGAAAGAATGATTGTTGTATTTGACACGGACAAGATCAAAGAGTATGTATTTGCTACGAACAAATTGAAAGAAATTATGGGTGCAAGTGCAATTTTAAATCACTTAAATAAGGTGCGTATGGAGGAAGAGGTGAGTAAAATCTGCGGAGACAATAATTTTGAAAAAGTCTATGCAGATGGTGGAGGCGCAGCATTCAGAGTCCCCGACAATAAGGCAGATGAGGTAATAAGTGCAATTAAAGAATTGTATACAAGGGAAACAAACGGTGGAGCAAGTATAACAGGTGTAAAATATGCAGAAAAGTCAAACAACGGATACTCATTTAGTGAGATTTCTGAGGCACTTCGAAAAGAGAAGGAATCAAAAACAGCTGAAAGAAAGGCAAACGAAGGCACCGTGTCTCAAGCTTCTCTTCCTTATATGCGCTTCTGTGATTCTTGCGGGAGAAATTATGCAACAAAAGTTGTAAAAAACGAGGATGGGGAAGAAGAATGGCTCTGTCCAGTTTGTCTTAAGAAAAGAAATTTCCTTCTGAGCGCTCCTGGTGTAAAGTCGCTTGATGACATTATAAAGGAAGATATGGGCAGCCCGAAGGATACCTACATATCTCAGACCTTTGATGATATTGCTTCAAAAGAGAATTACATTGCACTTATCTATGCAGATGGAAACGGAATAGGTAAAAAAATGGAGAAGATAAAAAGCCTGGATGAATTGAAAAGCTTTTCTAAAAAAATGGATGATGCAATGCGCCAGGCAGTATCACAGGCACTTTCAGATACGCTTAATAATAAAGGATTTAAAACATTACCGTTTAAGGTGCTTCTTCTTGGAGGAGATGACCTTGTGTTAAGTATCAATGCTGATCTTGCTTTCCCTGTAGCAGTAAAAATAGCAGAGAATTTTGAGAAACACTTTAAGAATACTGAAAATCTTTCCCTCTCAATAGGTATTGTAATCTCTCATAAGAATTTTCCTTTTAAGCAAGCACTAAATTATGCAACATCACTTCTTTCCTATGCCAAGAAGAAGCGAAGCGAAATTGAGGTACTGCAGCATAAATCAGTAGGTAGTATGATAAGCTTTGCCGCTCTTTCTGCCGCAATTCCCTTATCTCCAGGTAAGTATCTTAAAGACTACCTTTCCATAGAAAAGAACGGAAAACGGTTTCAATTTACTGCACAGCCTTATACAATAAATCAGATGCAAAAACTTATTGAGTATATACAGTCGCTGAAAAAGAACAATTTTCCGAAAGCAAAGCTTTCGGAAATTAAGGAAGCAGTATACAGAGGCGGGTTCAGTACGGTAATTGATATATACAGTATTATAGCCAGGTTAAATGAGAACAACAGGAATATTTTGGAAAGCCTTGTTGAAGGTAAAGATCTGCAATTTACGAAATCGTCCATATATCCATGGTTTATAAACAATTCACGCGTTATCTTTACTCATTTGCTTGATGTGGTAAATATGTATAAATTTGTGCAGGAGGGATAAATGAAGAAAAAAATAAAGTTTATTTATAAAATTATCTTCAAATCCCCTTTTCATATGGGGAGCGGGAAAAGTGCAGGCTTGATTGATAGCATTGTGTTGAGGGATAGTAAAAAGAATTTATTCGTTCCAGGCTCAGCCATAAAGGGATTGCTTAGAAACAATATTGAAAAAGTTGTAAGCAGTTCTTTGCAAATGCTGAAACCGACTTTCAGCAAACTATTCGGGACTGAAAGTAAAGAAGGGGAGTTATTCTTTGATTCTGCATTTATGAGTAAAAAATTAAGAGATGAATTTGGTTCAAATGATAAACAGGCCCTTCTTACAGAAGTAAGAACAGGCACAGAAGTGAACAGAAAAACAGGTACTGTTAAAAATAAATCGCTCTTCCAAACAGAATATGGTGTATTTATGAATGATTCTCCACTCGAGTTTGAAGGGGAAGTATCTGGGTATGTAAACGATGCAGAAAAAGCGGCTGTCTTACTTTATATCGGAACAAAGCTAACCAGAAGAATTGGCGGAAGCAAGACAACTGCTGGAGACTGCAATATCCAGATAGAAAAATTAGAAGTAGATAATACGGAGAAAAATATTACTTCTTACATTAAAAATTTGCTAAAGAATGCAGAGGGGGCAAACAATGAAACAGATTCTTGAGATTGAAACTGTTGAACCGTTGGTGCTGAGGTCTGATACATCCACGCGTAGCTATACTTCTCTAAACTATATCCCGGGGACGGTGATAAAAGGAGCATTTGCAAATAGGTATATAGCAAAATATGGAGTTAACGAAAGATTTAAAAAAATTTTTCTTGACGGAAATATTCTTTTCAAAAACATCTACCCAATTTCTTCTCGCTACAAAAGGAATGTTATTTTATCCAATCCTTTTCCGAAAACTGCATACTCCTGCAAAAGATGGCCAGGGTTTCAATGGGATAGCACTGAAACAAAACAAACACACGGTGTATACGATGTAATCTTTTTAAAAGCTTTTTCTAAGCCAACACCCAAGTGTCCCCAGTGTGGAGAACCTCTTAAAGGAAAGACAGGTTTTTATAACCTCATGGAAAATGGGGAGTATGCATCTTCGGACATAGAGGAATCAAAAAAACTCTTTACCCATACTGCAATCTGTTACAATACAGGTACAGCAAGAGCTGGACAGTTGTACAATGAAGAAGCTATTGAAGAAAAACAATATTTTCAGGGTGCAATAGTAGCTGAAGAACAATACATTTCATTTCTCTCTGATCTTCTCAAAGAGAATGGAAATACGCTTAGATTAGGCAGGGGGAGGACGCGCGGATACGGCAAGGTAAATGTATCGATAGAAACGCTTACTCAAGAAAATGAACCTTCTGAAAAATTCAAAGAAAGAATTGAAAAATTCAATAAACTTACTGCGCAATTTGGTGGCGACGAAAGTAAGTTTTACTTTACTATTGACCTTGTTTCCGATGCGGTTATCCTTGACAACTACCTGAGGTACAAAAAATTTATTGATGAAAAATATATTTCCTCTCTGCTTAATATAAATTGCAGGGAATTATATTCAGCGTCAAGCAGCCGCGAAGTAATAGGTTGGAATGTATCCTGGAATCTTCCCAAACCAAAACACACTGCTATAGAAAAGGGGAGTGTCTTTTTCTTCGAAGCGCCAAAATCAAAAGAAGAAGATCTCTTAAAAAATCTTTTCGATTTAGAACATCACGGGCTTGGCATAATGAGAGACGAAGGTTTTGGCTTTATCTCTGTATCAGATAGGTTTCATATTGATAACTATTTTAAGGAGGGAAAAGATGAATAGAGCGCTTTTTTTAAAAATGATTAAAGAAAAGACAGACACTGAGAACTTCTATACAACAATGAAAAATCTCGGTGAGAAGGCAGTCAGGGACAATATAAAAAGGAACCAGATTTCAAATCTTGAAAACATTGCTAATTCAACATTCAAGGTATCCGACATTATCGATTACATAAAAAGACAGACTGCAAGGCATAGAGAATGGCAAAAAGGCGTAGGAGACAATCTGCTGAATTTTATCAACAGAGATGTAACCACAGCATCAAAAATGATAAAAAGTAAGCTCAATGAAGATATACCACAAAGGAAAATCCAGCTTCAATTGCTACGGGAGTTGATTCATTCTTTTGCTGTAAACTTTGAGTATTACGGTATGAAAAGGAAGCAAATGAAATGAAAATGCCGAGTGAAACAGGGGAAAGAATATATGAACTCAGTGATAATGTTATTATGAAGAAAGCCGAGGCAATTATTGATACTCTGAGAAAAACCGTAAGTAATGCGCAGATAGAGAACCTTGAAAATATATGTTTATCGCTGAGAAATGTTGAGTCTATCATAGCTTTTGCAAGCCATCAGATAGAAAAAAACAAAAACCGTGATTTCTATTCAGCTGTTAAGCGCTATATACAAAAAGATATTAAGGAAGTTTCTAAGGAATTTCCTGCTGCAGAATCAAAAGAAGTACAGTATCTTTTAGCTAAAGAGTTCATACAGCACCTCATAAGTGCAAATATGTACAAAGCATATAAAGATAAAAAAAACAAAAGGAGGCAGCACAATGATAGGCGAAATAGATAGAGATGTTTTAAAAAACAGGTTTTTAATAGAAGGAACAGTCATTCTGGATTCTGCACTTCACATAGGTGGCGGAAAGCAGAGCCTTGTTGACACGGACAGCCCTGTAGTGAGAACACCTGATGGATTGCCGTATATTCCAGGCTCTTCTTTTAAAGGAGTATTTAGGTCAACCACAGAAAAACTTGCTTCCACGATTGATGGCGTAAAAGTTTGCTTTCTTGCAGATGGCACTGCCTGCCTTACACAAAGGGAGCTGACTGATGAAGAAAAGAAAAAGATCGAAAAAGGAGATATGGAATTTCTTGAACAAAATCTCTGTGATATCTGCAAACTCTTTGGTTCCCCTTATCTTGCGTCTAAAATATTTTTTAAAGATCTATACCTGGAAGGCGAAAATACCTGGGCAGGCACTACAGAGATAAGAGATGGTGTTGTAATTGATAGAGATAGCGAAAAGGCAAAAAACAATCTAAAATATGATTTTGAAGTAGTCCCTGCAGGTGCACGGTTTGCAATGAGAATAGATGCGGATAATCTCTCGGAAAAAGAAGAAGCTCTAATAGGTATTACACTAATGGAATTCAAAAATGGGTTCGGGAAACTTGGTGGAAATAAAACAAGGGGAACAGGTGGCTTTCATATAGAAAATATAAACATAAGGAAGACAGATTTTACTGATAAGGAATCGTTTTTGAACTATCTTGTAAAAGGAAAAGAAGGAATGCAAGAAGTTACACTTGGAACAATAAATCTTCTTATACACAAACTTGTAGAAAATAAGGAGGGAAAAAATGCTTAAAAAAGTATACAACGAAGCAAAAGTATCTTTTCAATTTTCACCTGCACTCGATTCGCCCATCCTCATAAAATCAGGACACGAAGATATAATGGGTCCTGATATGGTGTTTGTGAAAACAATGAGGGGTGGCAATCCTGAGCCTTTCGTGCCGGGCAGTTCTATCAAAGGACTGTTGAGGAGTTATGCAGAAAAAATTGCGCGTACATTGAATGAGGAAGCAGCTTGTATACCGTATGTAACAATCAAAGATGCTAAATCAGATAAATCTCTCCTTAAGTACGTTTCCTGTGGAGATCTCTTTAAGGAAAAATACGGAAAGAAAGATCCACCTACTTTTACAGTTTACAGGGATTCCTGTCCTATCTGCAAACTCTTTGGTTCAACGTATTTTGTTGGACGACTTGAAACATCCGATGCATACATTGATGAAAATGCTTCTTATACCCTTGAAGAGCGCGACGGGGTAAGTATAGACAGGTTTACGGGAGGGGCTGCAAAAAGAGCTAAATTTGAACTCCAGGTTCTTTCTCAAGGAACTTTCAATTCTTCCTTGCGAATAAGAAATTTTGAACTCTGGCAGCTTTCACTTGCACTTGTTACTCTAAAGGATTTTCTTGATGGCTATGTAAGAATAGGATACGGGAAATCAAGAGGATTGGGCAAGGTAAAAGGAAAGATGAATGAAGTTTTATTGTACTATTTCGGAAAGAACCAGCCCGAAAATAACGAAATAAGGGGAGTAGGAGCATTCCTTGAAGAAGAGGAAGCCCACCTTTACGGGTATGATAAAAATGATCTGATTAACAATATTGTTCTATCTAAACAAGAAACCGAAGGATTGCGTAGTGCATATCTTATAGCTGATGTAAATGCTTTTATCAACCAATCTATGCCAAGACTTGTCGATTATCTCAAAAATTGGAAAAGGCCGCAGTGGATGAAAGATAAACTGAGCAGTCTATAGGGGGGCAAGATGATTATAAGTTTTATCAAAAATGCAGAATTGAATGATATAATAAAAAAACTTTCAAGTGAAAAAGGCTTCTGTGAGCTTGAATCTCCAGCAGAAACCAAATTTATTACTTTTCCTGATAACGAAGATTACGAAAAGTTTACAAGGGGTTTTATCTTTAACGAAGACTTTGAGTTAAAGTGGATGAGGATGAATAATCAATTTCACATTGTTTACACCGGAAAAGAGGAAAAACGTCCGGATGCTCCCTGGCAGGGAGAAAGGACAGTTAAAAAAATGGGTCAAGAATATATATACCTTTGGGCAAATGAAGAAAGAGTAAATAAAGATTTGAGTTATCCGGTAGATGGTAAAAGATATAGGATTCTTACGGAAACATTAAGAGGAATTGACAAACAGGGCGAGATTTGCGTAAAGAGATTTGTAAAACTGGAGGGAGAAAAATGAACGATGATTTTAAAAATCCATATAACTTTGTAAAGATTGACTGGAATAGAAAACCAGTAAAGGAGTATCCTTTAACCTACGAAAAATTTCAAGGAAAAAGCGGCAGTATTAAACTAAAAATTACTTCGCTTTCACCGCTTTTCACCAGGCATACCTATAAAGAAAATGAAAGGAGAAAGCCCGACGGTATTAATTTTCCCATTCAATTTGCACACAACAGTAAAGGCGAGTACCTCATACCGGGTTCCTCCCTGAAAGGAATGTTGCGTGCCACAGCAGAAGCTATTGCAAATTCTTGCCTGAGTATTTTTGCTAACACATATGAAGGAAACCATGGAATAACTTACATGCTTAAATCTAATGATTTTTATGCCTGCAAAGAAAAAGAACTTTGTATCACTTGCAGGCTATTCGGGATGCAGTCTAAAAAAACATCATTCAAGGGAAAAGTGAGTGTATCAGATGCAAAGTGCAAAACTCCCCCAAAGATTTATAGAGACATTATCCTTCCGATTCTCTCGACGCCAAAGCCGCACCATACAGCTTTCTACAAAGACCCAGATGAAGATAGAAACGTAATTGCGGGAAGGAAATTTTACTATCACTCAAAAAACATAACTGAAGCACCACGTATTAAATTTAGTAATCGAACCGGTAAGCCTTACAATGTGAAAATAACACCTTTGGATAAAGGAAACGTATTTTACAGCACAGTAGATTTTGAGAACCTCACAGAGGAAGAACTGTCCCTTTTAATCTATACCCTTGTGCTTGAAGATGGCGTATGCCATAAGATCGGCATGGGAAAGCCAGCAGGACTTGGAAGCATAAAAATTGAGATAGAACGCATCACATTTTTGGACTTTCTAAAGCGCTTTGAGCAGCAGGAAGAATGGAGTGAAGAAATAGAAGGAGATGCGCTAAAAGAATACATAAAAAATAAAACAAAATTATACAGAGATAGTAAGGCTGTGAATCTTGAATCGTTAAGGAAAATATGGAAATACCCACCTGAAGATGTTGATTACAGTTATCCGGACAGGTATTGGTTCAAGGAAAACCCGAAAAAGAAACTAAACGGAGAATAAATTATGGCAACCCTCATTGCTACATTAGGCGAATCTCCCGTTGTTGTGACCTCTACTGCTAACCTTTTAAAGGAAAATGGAATAGAATTGGACAAGGTTAAAGTAATTTATCCTTCTGGGGCAGCTATGATCAACTTAGGAGTAGACCTTATCGAAAGTGTATTGACAAATAAACTCGGTATTCCTATTGAAAAAATAGGAATCAATAAAAAGGACTTTAATACTACTGGAAGTCTGAATTGCTTTTTTTGGTATCTCTATGAAGCGCTAAAAAAATCTCAAGAAGACAACGAAGAAGTCTATATTTCTATTGCCGGAGGAAGAAAGGGTACATCAGCAGTAGGCCTATTGGTGGCACAGCTATTTCCAAGTGTGAAAAAAATCCTCCATATTATAGACAAAAGGGAAGAGGAAGAAGATGTGTTTTATACAATTGAGCAGTTATTTGATATGTCTGAAGAAAAACGGGGAGAAGTAATGCTCCCTGACACTTCTACACAGAACCTCGTTGAGCTGCCTTTCTATTCTTTAACTCAGGAAAGGAGTGCATTTGAAAATATCGAAAGGGCATTAAGAAGTTTTCCAAATATAGATAATACAGCATTAGGCTTGTTAGAAGAAGCAAAACTTATAAAAGATGGTGAGCTTACCGATTATGGTGAGTTTATCAGCGATGTGCTGCACGAAAAAACTTATCCTGAGATCAGACATCTGTATCTTTCCCCTGAGGCAAAAAGGATTTTACGCAAACTTTCGGCTGATGGTACCCAGCTCTCAGTAGTCACAGATAATCTAAATATGTTCTTTAATGCTGCAAAGGTAAACAACAATAGCAGGATAAAAGCTCTGTTTAGGAAAAAAATAGACGGGCGTGAAAGAAACATAAAAGTGTCAAAATTTTTTAAGGGTAGAGGAAGGGGAGATTTAAGAAATACGGTAAGAATATTCTTTTATGCAGAAGAGGATAGAATATATGTTCTCGATATATACTTTCACGAGAGCTCCCCTCTTCGGAATAAAATCACGGGTAAAAACTATGATGCAGAAGAGAACAATAACTTTAATGCATTGAAAATGGATATAGACAGAGGAAAATACGGGGCAGAGAGAGATTTTGAAGATTACAAAGAAGTCCAGTTTCACTCAGAAGCAGAACTTGTCGCATCGCTTGGCCTTTCGCCCGGCATAATTGTAGAAGCTTATGAAAAACTTAAGGAGCGTGCCAATATCACAAAAATACATGTAGTATATCCGGGCGAAAACAGTAGAATCTATCGAAATCTGTCTAAAATCAAAGGATTAATGAAAAGCGTGCCTGTAGAAGGTGTTGCTGTCCAGGGAGTAAAAGATATTGACTCAGAGGAAGCTATAATAGAGTTTGAGAAAGCTGTCAATGATTTGATTGAAAAAATCTCCCCTTCACACAAAATTTATATGCTTATCTCTGGCGGCAGAAAGACAATGTCTGCATCAATGCTGCGGATAGCAAACCTGAAAAACAACGTAAACGAAGCAAATATTAGGGCTTATCATGTTTTAGTTGAGGATACAGAGATTGAGAAACGTATAAATAGCGCAATTGAAAAAGAAGATAGGGAAAGATTAAACACCATTCTCAAAAGTGGAAGGGATAAAATAAACTTATTTATGGTGCCTAT
>CAYYKP010000043.1:0-9191 GCA_964468055.1 uncultured Caldisericales bacterium | reverse complement strand
ATATGGCAAAATCTAAGAAAAAGGTAATTAAAAATGAAGAGAATCAGGTAAAACTCTTTAAAAAGATTGCATATGAGATAGAGTGTTTAATAGAAGACGGGTATCTTCATGCCGGAGATACCTTGCGTAGCGAAAGAGACCTTGCAAAGAAGCTTGGAGTTAGCAGAGTTTCATTGAGGGAAGCGCTTAGATATTTGCAAGATAAAGGTATAATTTTTACAGAGCCAGGGAAAGGCAGCATGGTTCTTGTAAATGATATGGGTAAATTTAAAAAGTATTTTATGCAGGCTGTTAAGCTATCCCAAATTATTTCCCTCGACCTTATGGAAACCCGTGAAGTTTTAGAGAGATATAATGCTTATTTTGCTGCTAAGCGTGCTAACAAGTTAGATATTGAAAAAATGAAAGTGATTTTGCATAAGCAGTACGAAGCATTTTTACAAAAGAATGAAGGAGAAGAAGAGAAGCAGGATTTAGAATTTCACTATGCGGTAGCCAAAGCGACTCATAATGTGATTATGATAAAAATATTTTCTTCTATGAAGGAAATCATGGAAGAAAATATGAATCAAAGAAGATTAGTTACTCTTGCAAATAGAAGTAATGCGAAGCTTTCCTACGAACAACACGAAGAAATATTTTATGCAATTAAAAGTGGGAGTTCTGAGGAAGCAGCACTATTAATGTTCCATCATATTCAAACCTTTTTGGAAGTATTGGCGCTTTAATCTTTTATACCGCACGTCGGTTAGTATATTTAAGCTGAATATTAAGCCTAGATACAGATTGAATTAGGAATTATGAATAGAATGTATTTTATTAAATCTGAAGCGTATTACTAATATGACTTTATTTAGCTTGACAAAATCACTATATGTTTTATAATTAATAATACCGTTGTATGGTATAAAATGGTTACTTTCGGCTATTGAAAATTTCATAAATTATTTTTTAACATAATATTTATATAAGGAGCGGGTATGGTAAAATCTTTAGTAAAGCTCTTACTTATTATAAAGGAGTTAAGAGCGAAAATTTTGTATTCGGTTCGGAAATCCCTTTTATTATTCCGTCAAGAGCGGATACAAGCGAAGTTTAATTCGATTCTATTATCGTTAACAGTAAACAACGAAAAATAATCATAAAATAATATAGGCAAGGAGGAAAATGATGGAAAAGATTTTAGTAATAAATCCGGGAGGCACTTCTACGAAAGTTGCTTACTTTGAGGGCGAAAAAGAGGTAGTTCGGGATGTAATCAAGCATGATTTGAAAGAATTGTCGAAGTTTAAGAAGATTACAGATCAGTATGAGTTGAGGAAAGACCTGGTTTTAAAATTTTTAGAGAAGAATGGTATAGATGTACGTCAGCTTTCTGCTGTTGTAGGCAGAGGAGGTTTACTGCGTCCGCTTGAGTCCGGTACGTACATTATTAACGAAAAAATGATCTATGACTCCAAAAATTCCAGCTTTGAGCATGCCAGCAATTTAGGGCCGATTATTGCGTATGAAATTGCCAAACCTTATGGAATACCTGCTTATATTGTGGATCCTGTAGTTGTCGATGAGATGGATGATGTTGCAAGACTTTCCGGACTAAAAGAAATACCACGAGCATCCAGATTTCATGCGCTTAATGTAAGAATGACCGCTATAAAACGTGCGAGAGAAAAATCAGGTAAATTATCTGATTTTAACTTTATAGTTGTTCATATAGGCTCGGGAAGTTCCGTAGCAATCCTTAGAAAAGGCAAAATTGTTGATGTTACCGATACAAGTTCGGAAGGGCCATTCGGTTCGGATAGATCAGGTAGCGTGCCATGCATGGGCCTTGTTGATATGTGTTATTCCGGCAAATATACGAAAGATGAAATTAAGAAAAAGTTGTTAGGCAAAGGTGGGCTTATCAACTACCTTGGTTTAAATGATCTAAGAGAAGTAGTGAAAAGAATTGATGGTGGCGATTCGTATGCCAAATTGGTTTTTGAAGCTATGGCGTATCAAATTGCCAAAACTGTCGGTGCGGGTGCAGCTGCTTTAAACGGTGCCGTTGACGAAATCATTTTAACAGGGGGCGGTGCGAATTCAAAGATGTTAGTATCTCTTATCGAAGAAAAAATTAAATTCATTGCTCCTATTTATCTGTCTCCCGGTGAGGCGGAACTGAAGGCATTATGTTTGGGTACGCTTAGCGTATTAAGAAAAGAAGAAAATGCAAAAACGTATTGATTAAAAGCGGACGGAGGCAATATATGGGGATAAATGATATTATTCTGGACGAAGTAGGAAGAAAAATGTTCCTCCTGGGAAACGAAGCCATCGTAAGGGGTTTCTTAGAAGGAGGAGGAGGTTTTGCTTCCACTTACCCGGGGACCCCATCTTCTGAAATTGGTAATGTACTTTTTAAGGTAGCCAAAAACGCAGGTATTTATTTTGAATTTTCCACAAATGAAAAAGTTGCTCTGGAAAGTGCGGCGGCAGCTGCTGCAAGTGGCGTTCGAAGTATGGTTTTTATGAAACTTGCAGGATTAAATGTTGCTTCTGATTCTTTTATGAGTACGACCTTCTCAGGAACTAATACGGGATTTATTATTTTGACAGCAGATGATCCGTCTATGCATTCGTCTGGTAATGAGCAAGATAATAGAACTTATGCCAGATTTGTGAGAATGCCTTTATTGGAACCAAGGAGTCCTGATGAAGCCAGAAGAATGGTAAAGTATGGGTTTGAAATCTCTGAAAAATATAAAATACCCGTAATGATAAGAACTACTACAAGAACTTCTCATGTAAGAGGGATTGTAGAATTCGGAAAGAAAATTCCCGCAAAAGTAAAGGGTAGCTTTAACAAGGATCCTTCACGTTTTGTTATGATACCTGCTAATTCTATACAATTGGAGAAGAAATTATTTGATAAATTACCTTTAATTAAAGATGAATCAGAAAATTCTCCGTTCAATTATATCTTAGGCACGGGTAATGCAAGGATTGGCGTTATCACATCAGGAGCAGCTTCAAATTATGTCATGGATATCGTTGATAAATATTCATTGTCTGTGGATATACTTACGCTAGGATTTACTTATCCTGTTCCGGAAAAATTAATGTTGAATTTTATAAAGAAATACGATAAGGTAATAGCCGTTGAGGAATTAGAGTCATTTATTGAAAACGATCTTAGAGTAAGTAATAAAAGAGAGGAACAGTTTGAATACCGAAATAATTGGGAAAGACGGTAAGATTTTTACGCCTCTTTATGAGTATACGCCTGATAAAGTTAGGAAAATTATTTTCTCAGCTTTAGGAAAGGAAGATAGAGTTGATGTTTATTCTCACATTGAACCTTCTCAGCTTCCTTCGCGCCCTCCGGTACTCTGCCCCGGGTGTCCTCATCGAGCAACATACTATTCGATAAATAAAATATTAATGAAACGTAAAATAAGAAATATTACCGTATTTCCTTCGGATATCGGATGCTATGGATTAGGTATACAGCCGCCTTTCAAAACTAATGATTGGATTCTTTCCATGGGAAGTGGCATAGGTGCGGCGAACGGTTTTTCGAAAGTTACGGATCAGCCCATAGTTGCCTTTATAGGGGACTCCACTTTTTTCCATTCCGGAATACCTGCCCTTATAAATGCTTATCATAATGGCGATAAATTGGTTTTTGTTATTCTTGATAATAGTACTACTGCAATGACAGGCCGTCAGCCAAATCCAGGAAATGAAATAAATGGTATGGGGGAGAAAGCTCCTTCTGTGTCGATAGAAAAACTGGTCAAAGGTATAGGAATTCAATTTGTTAAAACAGCAGATCCTTATAATTTAAAGGAAATGCAAGAGGTTTTTGATGAGGCTCTTGATTATAACGGACTTGCTGTTATTATTGCAAGGAGAGAGTGTGCATTGATAAGAGATGCTCGTATAAGAAAAAACGGGGAGTGGATAACATATAAAATTAATCAGAATAAATGTACTAAGTGTAAAATCTGTATTATGCAGCTTGCCTGCCCTGCTATATTTGTTAACGAGGATGGTACTGTAAAAATAGACGAAACCCTCTGCGATGGATGTGGGGTATGTGCGAAGGTGTGTCCGTTCGATGCAATTGAGGTGAGATCATGAAAAGAGAATCTAACATTATTGTAGCTGGAGTAGGAGGGCAAGGGGTATTAAGCCTTGCCAAGCTTATAGGTAATGCTGCGATAAATGAGAAAAGGAATGTTTTTATGAGCGAAATTCATGGTTTGGCACAAAGAGGAGGTGTTGTAACATCGGAAATTCGAATAGGTGATGTCCACAGCCCCCTTATAGAAAAAGGAAAAGCGGACATAGTTATTGCTCTTGAACCGATAGAAGCAAACAGAGTTTTGGATAAAACAAGTAGTAAAACTTATTTTTTGATTAATACAAAGCCTATTGTTCCATTCACCGTTTCTCTGGGCTTTTCCAAATACCCGAATCTTGAGTCTGTTTTAGGAGCACTTCGTAAAACTAGTAAAAATATAATTGCTTTCAATGCGATTGAGCTTGCGGAACAAGCAGGAGGAATTATTTCCTTAAATATGGTAATGTTGGGTGCACTTTCTGCGATTTCCTGTGCTCCTGTCTCCGAAAACTCCCTACTCTCAGCAATGAAATTAACCTTTTCGAAAAAAGCATTTAAAGTAAATGAAAAGGCTTTTGAGCTTGGAAGAAATACAGCATTAGAATTTACAAGCAAATAAAAAAATGTACAGAAGCTTAGTAATGAAATTTATTGGTAATAGGGCTACAATAAATACATTGTAAATAGGATTTAAAATGTATTAAATAGAAGCCAAATATGGTAAGGAGGTTTTATGAATGTAAAAAAGATTTTAGAGGTAACAGAAAAGGAAAAGCTGTTTCTTCTTGGAAATGAAGCAGCCGTAAGAGGAGCGCTTGAAGGTGGTGTATCCGTAGTTTCTACTTATCCGGGAACTCCTTCGTCGGAAATTGGAAATGTATTTTCAAAGATTGCAAAGGATGCAGGTGTTTATTTTGAATTTTCCACAAATGAAAAGGTGGCCGTTGAAGTTTCAGCCGCAGCTGCGGCTTCTAATTTAAGATCTTTTGCTTTTATGAAGCATGTGGGATTGAATGTTGCTGCGGATTCCTTTATGAGCATTGCGTATTTGGGTGTAAATGCGGGAATGATTGTACTTACAGCGGATGATCCATCCATGTATTCCTCTCAAAATGAACAGGATAACAGAATTTATGCAAGGCTTGCGGGAGTACCGCTACTTGAGCCGGCAAACCCTCAGGAAATGAAAGATTTTATGAAAGCAGGATTTGAAATTTCGGAAGAGTTACATCTTCCCGTTTTAGTAAGAACGACAACGCGTGTATCTCACATGAGAGGTATTGTTGAAACAGGAAAAGTTGTGCCTTCAAAAGGGAAAGGCTTCTTTAAGAAGGCGCCTAATAAGTATGTACCTGTTCCTCAGAACTCAAGAAGGATGCACAAGGAGCTTATTGATAAACTTGTGAAGGCGGAAGAAATGGCAGGTACAAGTGAATTCAACAGAGTATTTGATTTTGGAAATGAATTGGCAATAGTTGTAAGTGGCGGTGCATTTAACTATGTAATGGATGTTGTAGAAGAAATGAATTTGCCAGTTAAAGTTTTGAAGCTTGGCTTTTCTTATCCGTTCCCTGAAAAACTTGTAAAAGATTTCATGAAGGGTGTTGATAAGGTGCTTGTTGTCGAGGAGGTAGATCCTGTAATGGAGAAGGAGGTACTTGCCATTATTGGAAAAGAGAAACTTGCGAACAAAGTTTTTGGAAAGCTCGATAACAGTCTTCCTCGTATATACGAATATACTCCTGATATTGTAAAGAAAGGCATCATGAAGGTTCTCGAAATGGATGTAAAAGAAATCCCCGAGATTAAAGCTGATATTCCGCTTCCTTCGCGTCCTCCGGTACTCTGCCCCGGGTGCCCTCACCGTGCAACATACTTTTCAGTGAAAAAGGCAATAAAAGAACTTGGAATTAATGAAAAGGATATTATTTTCCCCTCGGATATCGGATGCTATACACTTGGTGTCCAGCCTCCCTATGAAACCGCAGATTTTTTACTCTCAATGGGTGCCAGTATCGGTACGGGTACGGGATTTGCGCATGCAACCGGGCAAAAAGTAATTACATTTATAGGTGATTCGACGTTCTTTCATGCAGGGCTACCGCCTTTAGTAAATGCTATGCACAATAAAGCTAATATGATTGTGGTTATTCTCGACAATAGAACTACTGCAATGACCGGTAGGCAGCCAAGCCCCAGTGAACCGATAAACGGAATGGGTGAAATTGCACCTGAAATCTCAATTGCAAATGTGGTAAAAGGAATAGGCGTGGAATTTGTTAAAACCGTTGACCCGTATAACCTTAAAAGTACGGAAGCAGCTTTCAAAGAAGCATTACAAAGAGACGGGCTTTCCGTAATCATTACAAAACATCCTTGTGCGCTTATAACGGATGGTGAAAAGAGGAAGAAAAATTTCTGGATTACATTTAAGGTAAATCAGGATAAGTGTACTCGTTGCAAGGTTTGTATTACTGACCTTGCCTGTCCGGCATTTTTCGTTGCCGAAGATGGTTCCATACATATCGATCCGCTTATTTGCGACGGATGTGGAGTGTGTACACAGGTTTGTCCGGAACATGCTATAGAGGTGAGAAAATGATTTATAAAATACATCTTGCTGGCGTAGGTGGCCAGGGAACAATAAAAACATCTTCTATAATTGGAGAGGCTTCTATTAAAAAGGGTTTTAATGTTGTAATGAGCGAGGTGCACGGAATGGCACAGCGCGGCGGTATTGTTACTACTGATATTAAAATAGGTGATGTATATAGTCCACTTATAGAAAACGGAGATGCTGATTTGCTGATTGGTTTTGAGCCGGCTGAAACATTACGCTCTTTAAATAAAACGAGTGAAAAAACGTTTGTAGTTACTAACTCTGCAAGAATTATGCCTTTTACCGTATCTCTCGGAATTTCTCATTATCCGGATTCTAAAGTGATAATGAGAGAACTTAAAGATAAATTAAAGAATATTTATATTTTAAACGCTGAGGATATTGCAAATAAAGCAGGAAATATCATGTCTCTTAATATGGTTTTACTTGGTGCAGCGGCAGCCGTACCAAGTTTCCCAATAGATAAAGAAACTATTATTCAGACAATGAAAGAAAATTTACCCTCGAAAACAATCGAGATAAATCTTAAAGCGTTTGATTTGGGTTACAAGGTAGTAAGAAAATAAAGTTGTATTCGGGGAGGCTTCTGTCTCCCCGATCATTTTTATTTAGGAAACATTAAAATGTCGATAATTGCAATGATTGTTCCAAGTAAAAGTCCCGTAGAAACCTCCAATCCGGTATGTCCTATTAGCTCTTTGAATTTTTTAATATCTACAAGCTCCCCTATTCTTTTTCCAAGGGCAGTTTCAAAAAATATCTCGTTCATTGTTTTGGAATGTTCTCCTACTTCTCTTCTTACTCCTAATGCGTCTATTATTACTATAAAAGCTAATATGAAAGAAATCGTAAAATATTGAGAGTTCAGACCGTAGCGTGCACCGAGAAGAATGGTAAGTGTAGTTACTGTAGATGTGTGTGAACTTGGGTTTCCTCCATTGGATATGCCAAGCTTCCAATCAAACTTGCCAGTTCTGGTATAACCAAGAATTACCTTCATGGACTGTGCTATAATATTAGATATTATTGTAAATATAAGAATATTATTATTTAAAAGTTGTTTTATCCATTCTCCCATTTTTAACCTCGTTTAGAATCTATTATAATAGTTTATATGAAAAATAAAATTATAATTGTAAGTGCATGTTTGTTAGGATTAAGTACTAAGTACAGCGGGAGTAATAACTTTAGTAAAGATGTGTTGGAGCTTGCTAATCATTATATCTTTGCGCCCCTATGCCCTGAGCAGCTTGGAGGACTTCCTACTCCGCGGCCACCGGCTGAAATCATTGGAAACAAGGTAATTGATATAAATGGAGTAAATGTTACTGAAAATTTTTTGAGAGGGGCCGAGGAGGCACTAAAATTCACCAGAATATACGATATAAAATTAGCTATTTTAAAAGATGGTAGCCCTTCTTGCGGCGTTCATTGCATTTATGACGGAACGTTTAGCGGTAGTAAAGTAGATGGTATCGGCATTACCGCACGTCTTTTCAGGAAAAACGGAATAAAAGTTTTTTCAGAAAATGATCTGGAGGAGTTTTTATATGAAGAAAAATAAAAATGATATTCCTTATGGAAGTTATAGAACAGTACTTTTGCATATTTGCTGTGCACCTGATGCTACATACCCCGTGTTCTATTTACGAGGTAGGCATTATAAGGTGACCGGGTTTTTCTATAATCCGAATATACATCCTATTACCGAATATGAAAAGCGTCTTTCTGAAATAGAGAGTTTTGCAAAGGCGGTAAAAATGCCTTTAATAAAAGGGAATTATGATATTAAAAAATGGTTTGATTTTATAAAAGGCTTGGAGGATGAAGCAGAAGGGGGGAAACGCTGTTATATGTGTTATATGTTTAGACTTGAAAGAACGGCAAAACTTGCAAGAGAGCTCCATTTTGATTATTTTACTACTACCCTCTCCATAAGTCCGCATAAAAATAGCAAGTGGATTTTTAACATTAGCGAGGAGATAGAAAATAGGTACGGAGTAAAATTTTTGCAAGTAGACTTTAAAAAACGCAACGGATTTAAATCCAGTGTAGTCTTAAGTAATTATTTTAATCTGTATAGACAAAACTATTGTGGTTGTGTTTTTTCAAAAATCGAAGCAGAAAAATGGCGCATACTGCACGGTAAAGCGTAAGTAGTCTTGATATAATCATGTTTTTTTCTTTATAAAACTTTTTTCAAAAATCTTTCAAAAATCTATTGACACAGAGATATCTTTCTGCTATTATTACCAACGTTGAGAGTGAATGAAACGTAAAGAAAAGTTATTCTTGACAAACTTGAAAAAAGTGATATATTGTTTACTGCCCGAAAGGGTGGATGGGTTAAAGACAGATTGTACCTTGAAAACTAAACAGCGAAAGTAAGGTTGTGTGAACCTTCGAATTTTTCGGAGAGTTTGATCCTGGCTCAGGATGAACGCTGGCGGCGTGCCTTAC
>CAYYKP010000042.1:0-9242 GCA_964468055.1 uncultured Caldisericales bacterium | reverse complement strand
GTTTTAGTTATTTTTGATAAAACCGAGACTCTTCGCAAGTATGGCTCAGAGAGACAACCTCGTAAGGCTGTCATTCTGAGGAGCGAAGCGACGTAGAATCTCGTACTTAATCTTATAGACCCTGAAATAAATTCAGGGTGACAAAGGGAAGCTGTCATTCTGAACGAAGCGAAGAATCTCGTAGTTGCTCTGTACTTTCAGAAATCAAACCGAGACTCTTCGCAAGTACGGCCCAGAGAGACGGAAGAATGATTAGAGTTCGCTTACAAATACGATTTGGAATGCGGGAAATACATGCAATTTATATTTTAATGTAAAATAGATATAATTCATACAAGGCTCTAAAAAAATGATGAATAAATAAATTACCCGGGGGGAGTTAAAATGGAAAAAGTAAAAATTGTGACTGATTCTACATGCTATTTATCGAAGGATATTATAAATAGATATGATGTAAAAATTGTGCCCCTATATGTAAGATTTGGAGAAAAAACGTATAGAGAGAATATTGATATGAAAGGGGACGAGTGCTACAGACGGATAGAAAATGGTGAACTTCCTGGCACTACGCAGCCGACTGCCCATGACTTCATCAAAATTTATAAACCCCTCGTAGAGAAAGGCTACTCAATTATTTCTCCGCTTATTTCTAGTAAAATTAGCGGGGCTGTAAATGCTGCGAATGCAGCGAAGGAATCATTAGGGAGTTCGGACATATATATCTTTGACTCTGAGTTTACTACATCGGGACTGGGATATCAAGTGTTGGAAATTGCTAAAAGACTATACGACCAAGGTATTTGCAAAGATGAGGTAATTAATGAGATGCCTTCTATACGGAGCAGAATGAATAATTTTTTTATTGTAGGTGATTTATATTTTCTTGCAAGGTTAGGAAGAATTAAAAAAACGGAAGCTGTTTTGGGTTCAATGGTAAAAATAAAACCTCTTCTTTATCTTCATGAGGGTCGTATAGATACATTGGAAAAGCCTCGTACAATAAAAAAGGCAAAGTTGAGAATGCTTGAACTGTCAAAGCAAATTATATCAAAGATAGGGCTAAAGTATATGTCGATTATATGGGGAGATAATAGAGCAGAGACTGAAGAGTATAGAAATATTTGTGAAAAAGAATTTGACAGAAAGATTTCTTTGACTCGATTGGGGCCGGTTATCGGAACACATACGGGTCCCAATGTTCTATCTCTTCAATTTTGCAGCGAAACGTAGCTTAACTAACTATTTCATTTTAATCGTAAATGGAACGGATAAGATTGTATCAGCAATGATATTTTAAATATTTATGATATGTATTGAAATTAATATGGTAAATGGTAAAATTATGCACAGAGAAAAATTTCAAACGGTTTGCTTTGTGGAAGATTAAATTTAGGAGGTAAATAATGGCAGAATTTCATTTGAAATGTGAAAAAGGTGATGTGGCGGAGTACGTAATGCTGGTAGGTAACCCTCAGAGGGCTCAGAAAGTTTCGGAGCTTCTCGAGGATGTAAAGCTTGTTAACGATAATAGGTTGTTGTATGTTTTTACAGGCACATATAAAGGAGAACGTCTTACCGTTGCGACAACGGGAATGGGCGCCCCTTCTACTGCAATCGTACTTGAGGAACTTGTAAATTTAGGTGGAAAAGTTTTTATAAGAGTCGGTTCTGCCGGCGGTATTGCACCTAATTTGAATGTAGGTGATGTTGTTATCGCAACTGGCAGTGTAAGGGATGACGGAACGTCTCCTGCATACTTAAGGCCGACATTTCCTGCAGTTCCCGATTTTGATGTACTGAAAACAATGGTAAGTGTTGGAAAAGAATTAAAGGATAATATTGCATA
The DNA here is from genome assembly GCA_964468055.1 of uncultured Caldisericales bacterium. Lineage (GTDB taxonomy): Bacteria > Caldisericota > Caldisericia > Caldisericales > Caldisericaceae > S016-85. The sequence goes on along the minus strand of CAYYKP010000042.1, from coordinate 7,396 downwards.
CGGAGTTGTAATTTCCGAAGATCCGTTCTATATTCCGTATAAAGATGACGAAATGAAGCTTTTTGCAAAATCAGGGGTCAAGGCTATTGAGATGGAAAGCGGATGTGTGTTTATTGTTTCTCAGTACAGAGGTGTAAAAGCAGGTGCTGTTTTCGGATTGGACGGAAATGTTTATTTAAATAAAATTAAGCCCGAAGGCACAGAGAATACCTATAAAAAAGGTGAAGAAGTTGCAATTAAGGTGGGGCTTGAGTCTCTTTACCGGCTTTCCAAGGAGGGAACAAAATGAAGGTGAATGAAGAAGTACTTAGTGCAGTAGAAAATGAGGAACCCGTTGTTGCACTTGAATCTACTATTATTGCTCAGGGAATGCCGTATCCTAAAAATGTAGAGATTGCTTTAAGCGTTGAGGAAGAAGTACGGAGAGAAGGTGCAATACCTGCAACAATTGGCGTGTTAGGCGGAAAGATTATCGTGGGGTTAAATAAGGATGAAATAGAATACATAGGAAAGGCAAAAAATGTGATGAAACTTTCTTCCAGAGAAATTCCTTACTGCCTTGCTATGAAAAGAGACGGCGCAACAACGGTGTCTGCCACCTCTTATATTGCGGAGCTTGCAGGAATAGAAGTGTTTGCAACCGGAGGAATAGGAGGAGTTCATCGCGGTGCTTCCGAAACTTTTGACATTTCGCGTGATTTGGACGAACTTTCGGATAGGGATATAATTGTTGTTTCCGCAGGCGCAAAATCAATACTTGATCTGCCCAAAACGCTTGAATATTTAGAAACAAAGGGTGTGCTTGTTGTCGGCTTCGGAACCGATGAATTTCCCGCATTTTACACAAGAGAGTCCGGTTTAAACATTCTGAAAGCGAATACTGCAAAAGATATTGCAGAAATATATAGCAAAAAAGAATCAATAGGCATTTCTTCTGCCATCCTTGTTGCAAATCCGATTCCTGAAAAATATGAAATTCCTAAGGAAAAAGTAGACAAATGGATTGAACAGGCGGTCAGAGAGTCTTTCGACAAGGGAGTCAAGGGCAAGAAACTTACTCCGTTTTTACTTGCAAGAATTGTGGAAATTAGTGGCGGTAAGGCGCTTGAAGCCAATACGGAACTTGTAAAAAATAATGCACGCGTTGCTGCGAAAATAGCTAAAGCTTTGCACAATTAATGGATTGGACCGAAGATTATTTCGATGAATTTTATCTAAAATACTTTTTGGAAAATCAGAACGAAGAATTTACTGTAAAACAGACAGAATTCATTGCGCAGTTTTTTGACAAAAACGGCCTTATTTTGGACGCGGGGTGCGGTATTGGCAGGCACTCTTTGAAACTTGGAGAGATGGGTTTTCGCCTAATTGGGGCAGACAGCTCCCCGCTGTATATAAAAATTGCAAAGCAGAAATCCCTGGAAAAAAATCTATCCAATGTAGATTTCCTGGTAAAAGACTTACGTAAGTTAATCTATAAAGAAAAATTTAGTGGCATTATTAGTCTCTGGTCTTCGTTCGGATACTTTTCCGATGAAGTGAATTTTCAAATCCTTAAAAACTTTTACGCAGCACTTAAATCCGGAGGAAGGCTCATAATTGATATTGAAAACAGAGACTATATTTTAAAATATTTTATAAGAGAAACTTTTAGAGAAAAAGATAAAGTATTTATTCTGGAAAGGAGGCGGTTTCACCCTCTTACATCGGTTGTTGTTACGCACAGATATGTAATCGGTGAAAATATAAGAAAGGATTATGTTAGAAATATCAGAATTTACTCCGCGACGGAGATGATAAATCTTTTTAAACGAACTGGCGCTGAAGATATTACGGTTTATGGAAGTTACGAAAAAGAGAAATTTTCCGAAAGGTCAAAACGCATAATAATTATCGGTAAAAAACCTTGACTTAAATAAAAAATTTGATAAAATATTACTGAAGTCGTAATATTATATAGGAGGCAGGTTAATGAACGAAATTTTGAAAATTGAAAATCTGTACCTGAAGAAAGGGAATAAATATATTATAAATAATTTCAGTGCAAAGGTAGAAAGGCATATGATTTCCGTTGTGCTGGGTGTAAATGGTGCTGGAAAGAGCTCTCTTGCTTATATTTTAATGGGGCTTTCCGGATACAAGCCTGACAAAGGGAAAATTTATTTTGACGGACGCGACATCACTGGTTCGAGCGTAACAGAACGCGCAAAAATGGGAATGACACTTGCATGGCAAACACCGGCAAACTTTGAAGGATTAACGGTAAAGGATTACGTAACCCTCGGTATGAAGAGCAAATCTGTTTTTGCAGTAAAGGATGCATTAAATAGGGTTGCCTTAGATCCTATCTTATACATGAACAGAGTGGTTGACAAAACACTCAGCGGCGGAGAACGCAAAAGAATTGAACTTGCTGCCGTTTATGCCATGCATCCGAAACTTGTTATTTTGGATGAGCCTGATTCCGGAATTGATATCCTTTCACTTGTGAATATTAAGCGATTAATAAAAGGTTTCAAAGAAAATGGCTCGACTGTCCTTCTTATAACACATAGAGATGATGTGGCGGATATAGCGGACAAAGCATTTCTTATGTGCAGCGGTAGCATCATTAAAACAGGTGTTCCGGGAGAAATATCCGGTTTCTTTACGGATGAATGCAACAATTGCGATCATAAGGGAATGCCGGAAGAAAGTTTAGTTAATGGGAAGGCAAGGTGAACACGTATGGCTACAAAAGTAATAGATGAATATGCGGAAATGATGCGCGCCTACGAACAGAGCGGCGGAAAAATAGGCGAATTTTCAAACCCCAATGTTCCTTCTATAGTAATAAGCGGGAATAAAGTCCTTGGAAAAAATGAAATAAAAGGCTTGATTATAGAACCGACACCTACTAAAAACGGCGTAGATGTAAAGATTACCGTTAAAAGCGGCACCAAAATTTTGTATCCTATGTCCCTTTGTTTCGGAGTTCTTCCACAGGAGGGAGTGCAGAATATTAACATGGAGGCCGTCATAGAAGATAATGCAGGGATGAATGCAATTTCACATTGTGTTTTTCCCAATGCTAAGCACGTGGTGCATAAGATGACCTACAATGTCCATATCGGAAAACATAGTTTTTTCAGATACGAAGAGGTACATTTTCATGGTAAATCCGGAGGGGTGGAAGTGGTTCCGTTAACAAAAGGCACGGTTGGCGAAGATTCCTACTTTAAATCTACATTTACCCTCAAGGAAGGCCGAGTTGGCAAACTTGATATTAAATATGATATGGATGTGGAGAAAAACGGTAAACTCGAGCTTTATTCCAAGGTGTGGGCCAAAGGAAACGATGAAGTTAACATAGAAGAAAAAGGCAATCTGAATAAAGAAGGAGCAAAAGCCTTGATAAAAAGCAGAGTAGTGCTCCAGGATGAATCGCATAGCAAAGTTGTTTCCATTGTAAATGCTTATGCCCCTTATTCCAGAGGACATGTGGATTGCATGGAAGTTGTGCAGGATAATGCCGTTGCCGAAGCCGTTCCTATCGTAGGAGTATCTAACCATCTTGCCAAGGTTACGCACGAAGCTGCTATCGGTTCTCTCGATTCAAAGGAAATAGAAACACTGGAAGCAAGAGGTCTGACAGAGGAAGAAGCAATAAAAGTTGTTGTGGGGGCCTTACTCAAATAACATGGTAGTAACCACACTTGAAGGATATGCTTTAAAAGCTTTGATTTATATAGCTACAAAAAAAGAAAAACGAGCCACAATTAAAGAAATTTCCGAAAAGAATAATATTTCTTTTCCCTATATTCTTCGTATATGCTCAGAACTAAGAAGTCACGGTGTTCTAACGAGCATTAGAGGCAGACTGGGAGGTTATGTTCTTGAAAGAGATCCTTCGGATATTTCCTTGTATGAAATTATCAAGGCGGTAAGAAAAGAAACCGTGGAAATAAAATGTGATTACGGACAGAGAAAAGATTTACATTGCTATCAGGTTAACTGCATCTCAATGAAAGCATGGAATTCCATCAAAAACAAAGTTGATGACATTTTCAAAGATATAAAACTATCTGATTTGATATTAAAGAAAGGAGATAACGAATAAATGAGCGTACAGCAAACACAAGTAATCGATGTATTAAAAACAACTTTTATTCCCGGGATAAAGAAGCTGCTTTTATCCGCAGGAATGTTAAGAGAAGTAAAGGTATTGGGAGACAAGGTTTTAATTTCTGTAACAATTCCCCAAATATCCGATGAGGATCTGCAAAAGCTTAAAGATGCAATAACGAACAGGCTAAAGCCACTAGGAGCAAAAGAAGTTGAAATAGACGTAAATTTTAAGAAAGAACAACAAATTAAGTACTCCATTGCAGTTGCATCAGGCAAGGGCGGGGTTGGCAAGTCAACTGTAAGTGTTAACCTGGCGGTAAGTTTTGCAAAGCTTGGCAAAAAAGTAGGAGTTCTTGACGCAGACATACATGGGCCCAATGTGCCGATTATGTTCGGAATCCACGATAGGCCTTATGTGAATAAAGAAAAAAGATTAATTCCGATTGAAAAATACGGTGTTAAGGTAATGTCGTTAGGTTTTCTTCTGGAAAATCAATCTACTCCGATTATCTGGCGCGGACCGCTTGTTACAAAAGCAATTGAGCAGTTGTATAACGACGTAGAATGGGGCGAACTTGATTATATGCTTATAGACCTCCCTCCGGGAACAGGCGATGCAGCGTTGACAGTTACACAGTCTTTACCGTTGAAGTACGGACTTGTGGTAACAACTCCTCAGGATGTTGCCATAGCTGATGCTTCCAAATCCCTTGGTATGTTTAAAGAAATGAAAATTCCAGTATTGGGCGTAGTAGAAAATATGTCATATTTTATCTGTCCTAAATGTGGCACTAAAAGTGAAATTTTCGGGCATGGCGGAGGAGAAAAAATAAGTTTGGAAAATGCAGTTACATTCCTTGGCAAAGTACCTCTTGAAATGAAAGTAAGAGAAGGCGGAGACAACGGGATCCCTGCGGCTGCTATGGAAGAAGATTTAGCAACTAAAAAAGCATTTATGGAAATTGCAAAGAAAATAATAGAAATTTCCGGAAAATAAAGGGATAAGGGGAGAAGATGAGAAAGACAATTATATGGACGCTTGTCGTTTTGCTCGCGCTTGGTTTCGTGTATACAGGAGATAACTTACTCAATGTAAGTGTAAAGAAAACTACGAGTTTTCCTGTTCAATATCTTCCTCAATCTGACATTGCAATTGTAAGCCATAGCGGAGATAGTGCGGTAAGCGAACTTTTTCCATCTCTTTCCCATTCTCTTCCTCAAGCAAACAAAAATAGCGAAGCAATTTATCTGTATAAAAATCCTTCTTCTGAAGTGAAGATAGAAAAAAGTGAGGATACGAACGTAAGCCCTTTGGATAAATTGCTTTCTTTTTTCCACGGAAAAGGTTTTTCAACGGATTTATATTGGGAAAACGGATTTCCTGTGGTTGATGCTGCAGAAATAAATAAAGAGTTTTTCTCTTCCGTATGGAGAAGCTGGGTATTTGTTTCTTCCGACAAAGATTCATTACGAAATACTTTTTCCGCAGTGCTGCAAAAAGGTGCATTACTTAAAAACAATCCGGATTTTAATACCTTGTGGAATCCGCAGGAAGAAAATGATACGTATGGAATAGTTTTTGAAAACGCAAAAGATGTATTTACCGAGAAACTTTCCGTACCATTTCTTAATTTTTCTTATCCCTTATTTTTTGCATATAACAAAAACAAAAAAGAATTTACGGTGACAAATACGGATAGTGCGCCGGAAGGTTCATTATTCTTTAAACCTTTTGATTTTGAAGGTTCTGCTCTCGAAATTGCAGAACCTGAAGCAAATACAATTAAAAAGTTTATCATAGACAGCGGACTTCAGATGATTATTTCCGAAAAAATCGGAATACCTTTCAAAAATTATTCGTTATTTTCCTCAATGAACAGCGGAGAATTTGTCCTGTTTAGTAAAAATGATTTCCTGTTTACCGTTAAATCAACTCCAATAAACAATAATATTTACAGAAGCGAGATAATGCGCTTCATTCCTCAGGTAAAAAAAACGGTTGAGGAGAAAGTAAATAATTCTTTAATAACAACATATACAACGCCAAATCTACGTTTCTTTACGTTGGAGACTCCTTCGATGTTTATTATTTCAAATAGAAAAAATGCTCTGGCAGCAATAGCAAACAAAACAGTCCGCACATTGGACACTGGAAATGCATCCGAATTTATATCAACAGACGGACAGTTCAACGATATAGCAACTCTCTACAATCTGAATGTAAACAATCTTAGCCTTCCGAGCTTTGCAAATGCTTGCATTGTCACGAAAACAAAAACAGGCAACAAACTTATAACAAAAGTAACGCTAAAATAGTTTTTCCTTGTTTTTCTGTGCTTAATTCTCCTTTTCTTGTAATCATTTTTATCACTTCCACTGTTATTCCAAACGAAACTCTTTAATATTTTTATAACACTTTTTGATTTTTTCTGAGGCTCCTGATTTTTTAGAAGCTTTTTTTATTCTCACGAAGCCCTTCAATCATTTACCCTATCTTTTGCGCAGACGTATTTTCTTAAAAACATTAAGCAACTTTACACAATAATGGTGAAAAGGAAAGATCCCTTGATGGAAGTGTTAAATCAAATAAATTTGGAGATTTCTGTAAAGGGGATACACTGAAAAAAAATAAAGAAAGGAGAGGCGAAAATGATAAGTAGTGATTCTCATTTTTTTACGAACAAAGAGGGAACAACAGTTTTAGAAAGGCTCAAAAAGATTTTATCTCATAATACAGAATATTTCAATGTTATCGTTGGCTATTTTTATTCAACAGGGTTTTATAAACTCTATAAATCTCTCGAGGACATCAAGAAAATAAGAATAATAGTAGGCATAGGTACTGATAAATCTACTTTTAATGCTTTATTCCCGGAGAGTAAAACTACACTTGAAACAAAAAAGCAGTTCATAGAACAGGTAAAAAGAGAAATAGCCATGGCTCCTGAGAAACAGGAAATAGAGCAAGGCATAGTCAAATTTATTGAATACATAGAAAGCGGAAAACTTGAAATAAAGGCATATCCTGGTAAAAGACTCCATGCAAAAGTATACATTATGCTAAAAAAGGAAGGCTCAGAGGATATTGGTAAGGTTATTACCGGTTCAAGTAACTTTACTATTTCCGGTTTAGATGAAAATATAGAATTCAATATAGAATTGAAAGATGCACCCGATGTTAAATTTGCTCAGCAGAAATTTGAAGAGCTGTGGCTCCAAAGTATCCCTGTTTCAGAAGAATATGTGCAGACAGTTACAGAACAAACGCATCTTAACAATAAGTTTACTC